>JBEKAR010000062.1:0-18786 GCA_050015815.1 Methanomassiliicoccales archaeon
GGCCGATTAAGGAGAACAAGGCAGAGATCATTGTCGATCCACTGCTTACGATTCTCGCCGACGAATCGCAGATGAACCGGGTGATGCAGAACCTGATCGGCAACGCCTTGAAGTTCCATGGTTCGGAACGGCCCGTGATCCACATTTCCTCATCGCCGGGAGAAAGAGAGTGGACCTTCTCCGTCAAGGACAACGGCATCGGCATCGATTCGAAGAACAACACAAGGATTTTCGAGATGTTCCGGCGGCTACACACGAGTGAGCAATATGAGGGCACCGGCATCGGTCTCGCCATCTGCAAGAAGATCGTCGAGGGGCACGGCGGGCGCATATGGGTCGAGTCGGAACCGGGAAAGGGAGCCACTTTCTTCTTCACAATCCCGAACATGGAGAACCGGAACGGGAAACGAAACCGCTCCCCCTAGCATCTGTGACTTCCCTGGACCCATCTCCGGGAAGCATTTCGGACAACGATAACAAGAATCGCAATTTCCAAAACGTGATGCAAACCATTTTCATTGGGGGACAGAGTAGATTCTATGGGCCGCCGAAGCGAATGAGGGCTGCAATTCAGGCATCACAGGGTTCCAGCATCCCGCTGGAGACCGAGCCACCGAAGATCAGGCTTCAATATGTCGACGATGAGCCCGCTCTGCTGGAGATAACGAAGGAATTCATGGAGATGTCTGGTGAATTCGAGGTAGACACGTTCTCCTCGGCCGAGCAGGCATTGGTCGCCTTAGACGCCGAAGTCCACAGGGCAGTGATCTCGGACTACAAGATGCCCGGCATGGATGGGATCGAGTTCCTTAGGGTACTCAGGGGGCGGGGGAACGACATCCCCTTCATCTTGTTCACAGGGAAGGGCAGGGAAGAAATTGCGATTGAGGCCATCAACAATGGGGCGGATTTCTATCTGAAGAAGGGCGGCGACCCAGAGGCGCAATTCGCCGAGCTGGCGAACATGATAAGGCAGGCCGTTGCGAGGAGGGAGACCGAGGATGCAATGGTCTACAACCTCAGGCATTTCCGGGCTCTCATTGAGAACGCAACAGACATCATTGTCGAGATCGACGGCGAGGGCAAGGTGAAGTATGCCAGCCCGTCCGTGTCCTCCATCCTGGGATATGAGCCAGATGAGATAATAGGCACACTCTTCCTACGCTATGTTAATCCCGCTGAGGCGGATGAGCTCGTCAGGTGGTTCTCCGGTGTGCTGCAGACTCAGGCCGGCACCTCCCGAGAGATCCTAGTAAGAACAAAGGACAACGACTGGTGCGTTTTGGAAGCGGGTGCGAAGAGGCGAAGCGATGGGCCGCCCTCGATCGTGATCAACGCTCGAGACGTGACGGAGCGACGGGGGATGCTCCATAGACTGAAGAGCCTCAACCGCACGCTCGCCCTGATAAGCGACGTCAATCAGGCAATTGTCCGCGCGACTGACACGGACAGGCTCTTCAAGAGACTGTGCAGGATCGCAGTCGAGAAGGGGAACTTCGGGATGGCATGGGTCGGTTTGGCGGATCCCGAGACGAGGATGGTCCATCCTGTGGCGAGCTACGGAGCGGTCGAAGGATACCTCGACGGCATCCGCGTCTCGATCGACGACGAACCGGAAGGGAGTGGTCCGATAGGAGGCGCTATCAGGACGAATCAGATCGTCGTCGTCGACGACATCGCCACTGATCCGCGCATGGAGCCATGGAGAGAGAAAGCCCTGAGAAACGGCTTCCTTGGCACCGTGGGCGTTCCGATCCGAATGCACGGTGAGCCGATCGCGGCGCTGGGCATCTACTCGTCCGAGGTTGGGAGGTTCGATGAGGAAGAGATAGGCCTGCTGGATGAGATGGCCGAGGACATATCGCTCGCAATCTCGTCGATAGACAACGAGAACAAACATCACGTGATGGAGGTCAGGCTTAGGGAGAGCGAAGAACGATTCAGGACGGTCTTCAAGGGTGCCGCCACAGGCATGTGCATCTTGGGAACGGACGGCCGCTTCATCGATGTGAATCGCTCATTCTGCGCCATGCTCGGGTACTCGGAGGATGAGCTGAAAAGGATAGGCTTCCTCGATGTCACACATCCTGACGATGTGGAGAAGAGCAGGGTATGGGTCGAGAGGATGCTGGCGGGAAAGGAAGCCCCGCCCCACATTGAGAAGCGGTATGTTCGCAAGGACGGGCGGACCGTCTGGGGCGACGTTTCCACAACGCTCCTGAGAGACCGCAACGGCGTCGCGCTCTACTTCATCACCGAGATCAATGACATCACCGAAAGCAGGGAAACGTCAGAGATGCTGAAGGAATCGGAGACCCGTTATAGGAGGCTGTTCGAAACCGCGAAGGACGGGATACTGATCCTCGATGAAGGGACGGGCAACATCATCGACGCCAACTCATTCATCCTTGAGATGACTGGTTACTCATTCGGAGATCTTGCGAACCGGCAGCTATGGGAACTGGGGCTCATTCATGACCGGTCCAAGGCCGAGGAGGCCTTTCGAGCGCTAAAAAGGATAGGGTACGTGAGATACGAGGACCTCCCCCTCAGGAGCGCAAGCGGCAAGATTCTCGATGTCGAGTTCGTCAGCAACGTGTACCTGGTGGATTCCAGGAAGATCATCCAATGCAACATCCGTGATATCTCTGAACGCAAGCGAGCACTGAAGGAGAGGGACGAGCTCGAGAAGTCGTTGGAATTGAGCCGCAGGAAGCTCTCCTTGATGACCGACCTGACGCGCCACGACATCGTGAACCAGCTTACAGTGTCGTTCGGATACCTTGAGATTATCAAGACCAAGACGAGCGATCCTGCCCTGCTGGAGAGCGCCGGCAAGCTGAAGCTCGCCATGGGAAACATCCAGAAGCTGATCGCGTTCACCAAGATGTATCAGGACCTCGGCCTTTCTGCTCCTGAATGGCAGAGTGTGAAGACGGTCGCCGAATTCGCCGCCAGCCAGGTGACGCTGGGCTCGATCGAGCTCAGCATCAAATGCGAAGACCTGGAGATCCTAGCGGACAGGATGCTAGAGAAGGTGTTCTTCAACCTTTTAGAAAACTCGGTCAAGCATGGCGATAGGGTCACAAGAATCAGGGTGGCCTGCGGGGATGTTTCCGACGCGTTGAGAATCGCCATCGAAGACGACGGCATCGGGATTCCAGACACGGACAAGGAGCGCATCTTCGAAAAGGGATTCGGCAGGAACACCGGCCTCGGCCTATTCCTGACCCGCGAGGTATTGGCGACGACGAACATTTCCATCGTCGAGAATGGCGCGCCGGGAAAGGGGGCACGATTCGAATTGACCGTGCCTCCGGGTGGCTGGCGCACGAAAACTCGTCGTTCGACGTGATTTCAGAAATGCCTAGTATGTGTAGGAGTGGGCTCAGCCAGATTCGAACTGGCGAACTTCTGCGTGTCAAGCAGACGTCATGACCACTAGACCATGAGCCCTTGTGGGTTCTGCTGAATCACCTTCGAGTCTATATGCCTTTCGTGCTCGACTCGCGCTCCAGTCCAGGCTCATGAAAGGTGTCCAAAGCAGCATTCAGTCCTGAGGTGGACGATGACCTTCCTGCCCCGCTCATGCACGGCGAAGACTCTCTCCAGACGGGCGCAGAACTCCTCGTGTCCCTCCTTTCCCGGTGCCGGAAGGTAAGAGACGGAGGCTGCCATCCCCCTCAGCCCGTTCAGGTCGAGTTCCCTATCGTTCTGGTAGGTCAGCCGCTCGAACGGGGAATCCCCGAATATCCTCTGCGGATCCTCTTTGTTCTTCTCGATGCCCGCATGTTCATCGGAGAACTCGTTCACCAGCCCCTCATATTCCTTGGAGAACTCGTCAGCCTCAACCTGCCTCTCGTTCCAAAGGAGGATGACCCAACCTCCCGAAGCGAGGATCCGGCGTAGCTCATCTCGCGTCTCCTGTGGGTTGAACCAATGGTACGCCTGAGCCGCCGTTGCCGCGTCCACGCTATGATCGGGCAGTCCCGTTGATTCCGCCGAGCCCTTGACGCTGACGAAGCCCTCTCTTCGTGAGAGCGCTTCCTCAGCGAATCCTCGCATGTCGTCGTTCGGCTCGACCGCGTAGACTCTCAGCCCCCGTTCGAGCAGCAGTTCGGTGAAGATGCCCGTCCCCGATCCGAGGTCCGCCACCCTTCCGCCGTGAGGGATCACCTCCCGCTCGAGCAGATCATCGATGAGCCTGCGAGGATAGCTCGGCCTCCATCTGGCATAATAGGAGGCGCGGCCAGTGAAGCGTTCGGTTGTCGGCTTCTCCTTCATCGTTCTTCGAACGCCGAACAACCATTTCTACGTTCACATGAGCGTCGTCCCGGAGAGCTTTTTATCTCCCACTGGTTTACGGTGATGGGATAGAGGATGCCAGAGGTTCTGTTGTTCACCAAGCCGGGGTGTGAGAAGTGCGAATACGTCAAGGAGCGCATCCCTCCGAAGGTCGACGTCACCATCTATGACATGGGCTCCGCCGACGGCTTGGCCGAGGGAGCGTTCTACGAGCTCCTGCACAAGAACGTCCCCATTCTCGTGGTCGAAGGCGAGGTCGTCGAGGGCGCTCTGAACATCGTCAAGAAGCTCAACGCCCTGCGCGGCGAGGGCATTTAATATCCTGGTCCAATGTCAGGCCCGGAATGATCGCGCTAGGCATCGAAGGCACGGCGCACACCGTCGGCGTCGGCATCGTCGACGACAAGGCGAATGTCCTTGCCAATGAGTACAAAATGTACCGGCCTGAGACCGGGGGCATACATCCCCGCGAGGCGGCGAACCACCACGCGGAGAACGTCGTCCCGCTCATCTCGAAGGCGGTGCGTACCGCCGGTGTATCTCTGAACGACATAGATTTGGTGACGTTCTCCCAAGGCCCCGGGCTCGGTCCGTGCCTTCGCACCGTCGCCACCGCGGCAAGGGCCCTTTCGCTTCGGCTCAAGGTCCCGATCATCGGGGTCAATCACTGCATCGCCCACCTGGAGATAGGCAGGGCCAAGACGCCGGCGAAGGACCCGGTGCTCCTCTACGCCTCAGGCGGTAACACGCAGGTCATCGCCTTCGCCAACGGCCGTTACCGTATCTTCGGCGAGACGCTCGACATCGGGATCGGGAACATGCTCGACAAGCTCGGCAGGGAGATCGGCCTCGGTTACTACGCCGGGCCGAAGATCGAGAAGGTGGCGAAGGACGGCAAGAAGCTCCTAGACCTGCCGTATTCCGTCAAGGGCATGGACATGGCCTTCTCCGGCATGCTGACCGCGTGCCTTGCGCACAAGGAGAAGGGCGAGAGCATCGAGGACATCTGCTTCTCCGTGCAGGAAACGTGCTTCGCCATGCTCACCGAGGTGACGGAGAGGGCGATGGCCCACGTGGAGAAGAACGAGGTGCTTCTCGGCGGGGGCGTGGTGCAGAACAAGCGCCTGCAGGAGATGGTCGAGCGCATGGCGATCGACCGAGGCGCGAAGATGTTCGTGCCGGACAGGACGCTCTGCATCGATCAGGGCGCGATGATCGCTTGGACCGGCCTGCTGATGTACATGTCCGGAGTGAGGATGTCGGTCGAGGAGACGGCGATCAACCAAAGGTTCAGGACCGACGACGTCGACGTGACCTGGCGGGATTAGGACTTAGAAGCCGCCTTCTTCGCCTTCTGCTCTCCGACGATTGAATCCACCTTTGAGAGGAACTCCTGCTCCTTGCCCAGCGGGATCGTTGCGCCGCTCGCCACCGCGTGCCCTCCGCCGGTCCCTCCGACGCTCCTCGCCGCCTCGCGCAATGCGACGGCGAGGTCGACCCCGTTCTCCAGGATCCTGAAGGACGCTCTGGAGGAGACCCGGACGCTATCTTTGTATTTCGAGATGGTGACGGTCGGCTTGTCGCAGTCGCCGACGAATTGCATCGTCGTACCGGCCAGGACGCCGGAGAGCGAGGTGTTCGTGCTCTCGAACCACTGGATGTTCTCCATGCGGTTGATGCCTTTCTCGACCACCGCTCGCATAGCGGTGATGATCGCTTCCTTGTACTGCCGCCGCAGGAGCTCGGTCGCTTCGGAGGCCCTTTCGTCGCGGAGCGCGAGGGCGATCCCCAGGCCTTCCTTGTCCGTCCTACCTGACGCGTTCAGAAGCTGCGCCAGGTCGTCGGCGTAGACGTTCCAGGCTGGGAAGAAGTAACGGTCGGTGATGAGCTCGTCCATCGCGCTGCTGGTGCACCCCTGATTGATGAGCCAAAGCGCCACCAGCGACGATAGCTCCCTCTTCTGGTTCTCGTCTAGCGACTCTAGCGTCGCGCCGACGGGGACCTTCGCTTCCGTGAGCAGGGCCCTCGCTCCCTCCATTTCGCCGGTGATCCCGATGAGGTACGGGTCGATTCCGTTCGTCAGTCCTTCCGCCAGTGGTCCGGGAGGGAGCAGGGCGCCCGGCCTGACCTCAACGATCTTTCGGGAGAGCCCCCCTTCCAGGAGGTACTTGTTCACCCCGCTCAGGCCCCTGATGTGCTGCCGGTCCCCGACGATGCCGGCGAAGGCGACGGGAAGCAAGTCCCAGTTGCCCTCGTCCACCGCGAGGGAGAAGAGCAGACTCATCGACCCGGCACAGGCGGAGGTCATTCCGTCGATGCCGAACAGGTGAGGATTGATGTGGAAGAGCTTCTTTGAGTCTCCCACCGGGGCGTGGTGGTCAAGGACGATGACCTTGCCATTGAGGCCTTCGAGCGTCGCCAGGCTGCTCGAGCCCATGTCGGAGAGGATGAGGCACTGCGCCCCGTCCCCGGCCTCGTGGATCGTTTGGTCGTCGAGCGCTTTGGTCGTGATTACGTGCACTCGCTTACCAGACCTGAGCAGAGTGGCGCAGAGGATGCCCGCGGCGGAGAGCCCGTCCGCGTCGTAGTGCGAAAGGACGACGACGCGCGGGTGGCGGGAGACTTCCTCCGCTGCGCTCTTCAAAAGAGAAGAGAGCGGCGGCGGAAGGTGCTCTCCGTCCATACAGACCTCACTCGATGAGCAGCTCCGCGTTCTTCAGAGAATACTCCCAATCCTGGGGGAGGATGTCGTGGCGCTTGTAGTACTTCACCAGGCGCCGGATCTTCGATTCGATGAGCTGCAGATTCCTGTTGTTGGCCATGTCCTTCTTGTTGTCGGCCATGTGGAGGCTGACGTTGATCGCCGTCCTCATCAGCGCGACGAGGTCGTCCGGCAGCGCCTGCTCCAGGCCGTTCTGTTCGAGGATCTCCAACATCGTCCTGCCGGTCGCCAACCTGACGCTCGGGACGGCGTACTGGTCTCGCAGCGTCATCCCGATCTTGGAGGCGGTCATGCCCTCCTTGGCGAGCTTGACCACTGTCTGCTCTACCTCTTCCTTTGGCATCGGGACCCACTCGGGGTTCTCGGTGACTAGAGGCTTCGAGGAGGCGGACTTGCCCCTCCTTCTTGCGTGCATCTTTGCCATTTGATCATCATTCCTGGATTGTTCGAGATAAGGCGTTTTGGTTGGCGGCGAAGTAAGTGCCAATTTCCATTCCGGTATATAAGGTTTGAGCGGGACCTGCCAGCAGGTCCATGCCTGGAAGCAGCGCCGAGCTCAATCGTAGACGTTCCGGTAACGCCTCTTCTCTTTGCGCGCCTTCTGCACCGATTCCCTGGCCCATTCGATGATTGGCCGATACTCCTCCTCCGGGAACGCGAGCTCGGATGGAAGCTCTGAGAACAGGGCCCAGTCCATCTCCGACTTGTTGAAGGGGCAGCCCAGCTCCCCGGCGAAGACCCCTCCGTCGCGATGCGTCTTGTGAGCCAGCGGAGTGAACGAGCAGCCGCACTCCTCCTTCGTCTCGCGCACCGCCGCCTCCTCTGCGGACTCGCCTTCTTCTACTCTCCCTCCGGGCATCTCCCAACCCTTCCTCTTTGGGTTGTAGACCATCACGAACCTCTTGTCCAGGAAGATGACGCTGTAGACCCACTTCACCTGCTCACCACCATCATCGCATGGTCCTTCTCGTACGGACCCAGGTCACGGACCTCGATCACCTTGAGACCGGAGGCGACCAGCCCCCTCCTCGCCCTCTCGAAGACCTCTTCCGGAACAGAGGTCACGTCCTCGCTCCTAGCCTTGAGCGCTAACATTCCCTTCGCGACCTGGAACTCGTCCATGTTCCTGGTCAGGATCGAGGCCTGGTTCTTCTGCGCCACGTCCTGGTAGACGACATCCGCTCGGTCGACCACGAACCTGTAGCCCGAGGGTTTCGTCGCGTCCGAGAGGATCGGGACCATGTTCTTCCTCTTCTCGCAGACCGAAACGAGCTCGCGGAACGAACGCTGCGAGATCTCTACGCAAAAGACCGTCCCCTCGGAGCAGATGTCGGCCACGTGGCTTGCTGTCGTGCCGCTCGCCGCGCCCAGGTACAGCACGCGAGAGCGCTTCGTGAAAGGGAACTCCCTGCCTCCCTTCATCAGATAGGCGGCGAGCTTGCTTCGGTAGGGCACCCACTCCCGGTATTCGACTCCATCCACCTCGATGAGGCGCTCGCCGTAGACGCGCGTTCCCGGGACGATGCTCCTCGTGTAGAGCCTCTCCTTATCGCTCCACGCGCCCTCGACGACCGGCCGCAGCTCGACCTCCGACATACGAGACTGGATTCGGCATCAAAGTTAAAATCGTATCGTGGGCATGTTGATGCGCCTTGGCCGGAGAGGACGAGTCAAAGAAGCTCGAGGAGCTGACGAAGCGCATCACCGAGCTGGAGGAATCGCTGCACGAGGTCTCGAAACCTTATGCCGAACTCGTGGCGCAGCTGTCGATGTTCCAGGACACGGTGCAGCGCTACTTCCGCCTGATGGACCTATACCAGAAGTTCGGCGTCGTGAGCGTAGACACGATCCTGCCCCAGGTCAAGGACCCTATTTCGAAGGAGATAATGCGCATCCTCCTGGACAAGCCCGGCCTGAACATCTCGGAGATAACCGAGGAGCTTAAAGCGAGAAGGGGCTCGTCCTCGAGGCGCATCGTGCGGGACAAGCTCGTCCAGCTTCTCGAGGACAAGCTGGTGATCGAGCGCCCAGGCAAGAAGGAGAAGGAGTACGAGATATCGGAGGAGGTCGTGAGGAAATGGTCACAAGTGCTCGGATTGTCCAAGTAGGGTGGCCACCCCTCCTCCATCTCGGAGGCAACGGTGAAAGAGGAACGCGACACGGAGGTCGATGAAATGGCGAACGACAAGCAAGGAGAGATACCGGACCCGGAGAAGCTCAGGGAGATGTTCCAGGTCTTCTCGGAGAACATCCCCGACCTGCTAACGAAGATAACCGACGTGCTCTACGGCGTGCAACAGGGGGAGAAGTTCGGCCAGTCGGTGGCCGGTTTCTTCAAAGCGCTCAGGGATGCGGGGATGACGAACGAGCAGGCCTTCGCCCTGACGAAGGAGTACATGAGCAACATGTCCCTCGGCGGGATGATGAAGAACATGATCGGGGGCGCGACGCAAGGCCATGCAGAAGGTTCGGCGATAAGGGACAGGATCAGGCAAGAGACGGACAAGTGATCGCAGGATGAGCGACAAGAAGGGCGGCGAGGCCACGCTCGTGGTGGCCGCGATGATGCCATCTATGGTATTGACGATACTCCGCTCCTATCTTCATCTCAGGAAAGAGGCCAAACGTTCGACCCGCGAGTTCTATCAGTCGCTGCTCAAGAACGGCGTTCCGAAGCACGAGGCCAAGGGACTGGCCGACGAGTACAACTCACTGGTCAGCCTGCGCACGATTCTCAAAGGGTTCAGGTGAGCCCCGTGCGATTCAGCCTCACTTTCTCTTCGATGAGTACTCGAGCACGCCGAAACCGACGTCGTCACCGTCCGAGACGGTGAACTTCGACAGGCACTGCTGCATCTTCGCCAGGACTTTGCCTTCCTTGCCGGTCACGACCTGGAGAGCGCAGTTCTCGACCTTCGCCTTGACGCCGAGCACTTCTCCATCCTTGTCGTACATCGCCATATAGATGTACGCAGGCGAACCTCGGTCCGTCTCCTCGCTGTCGATCCTGACGATGGCGCGGTTCTTCCCCTCATCGTACATGTACCCGCCGTCGTAGACCGTCTTCTCGTCGAGCCAGACCTTGGAGATGCTGAGGGCGAAGTTTTCGTCGAACTGCGCGCCGAACCAGAACCACCTGTGCGGTGCGGCATAATCGATGACGCCCCAGGAATGGTCCCTAGCGCCGAGCGCGGTGACATCGTAGATCTTGCCTCCGACCTGAAGTTTGCCAGTGACCTTGCCGTACTGCTCGAGCCTCTCCGAAGCGACCGGTGCGGCCTTCTCTTTCTCTCCGGGGGCCGTCTCGCGGTAATCGAAGACCGGGTTGATCGAGCGCCAGTTGAGCTCGAACATCCCTGCCTGCTTCTCTCCCGCCTTGATCGCGTCATTGATCTCGCCGGCGAACGTGAGCTTCCAGGTCTTCTCGTCCTCGACCATGGCCAGCTTGAGTCCCAGGCCCTCGAGATCGTTGTTCTCCATCGGCACGCTGCCGACTACGTTATAGATGTGGCCGTCGGGAAGCAGGAGGTAGCAGAGCACGCTCTTCTCCTTCCGATTCGGGACCAGCCCGAGCCGCATGAAGCCGCAGATGTCCTGCCCGCGGTCGTAGAAGTTGAAGTAGAAGCTCTCGGTCCAGTCATGCTCGCTTCCAAACTCGTGGATGATATCGGTATTCAATCGGTCACATCTCCTATTAGGTCCGCAGTGCCTTCCTATTCAGGGGGGTTACCTTTTGTCCAGTTTTTAAGATTTCGGTCGGTCGCTTTCGGCTCGGGAACTCCCCGGTCGTCGGGGCCCAGCAAGTTTAAGGCCCGCCCTCCATAATGCCTGCTGATGATCGAGGAGCTAAGGCTCATGGCCAGGAGGGTGCGGGAGATGGAGCGCTCCCTTCCCGATTCCTATGACAAGGGGGAGGAGCTGAGGCAGGGCGCCGACGGGACGCCCACGCTAGCCATCGACCAGGCCGCCGAGGACATTATCATCAAGCACGTCATGGACCACGATCTTCCGTTCAACATCCTCAGCGAGGAGGCGGGCCTCATCGACAACGGAAAGAAGGGGATGCTGGTCATCGACCCGATCGACGGCACGCACAACTGCGTCATGGGCATACCCCTCTACACCGTCTCCCTCGCCGCCGGCACTTCGAGGATGAGCGACGTCACCGCTGGACTGGTGATGAACCTCGTCACCGGCGAGGCGTACTGGGCGGAGAAGGGCAAGGGGGCGTACAAGGACGGCAAACGCCTGAAGGTCCGCGACTTCTCGCCGTTCCGCTCGGTCTCGATGGTCTACATGGGCAAGTACTCCAGCCCGGAGAACTTCCGGGTGGCCAAGCAGTCGGTAAGGGCGAGGGCCCTCGGATGCGCCTCGCTCGAGATGTGCATGGTGGCAGATGGTAAGGCCGACGCCTATTACATGAACAGCGAGGTCTACGAAAAGTCCATCAGGGTCGTAGACATCGCCGCCTCGGCGCTGATTCTGCGCGAGGCCGGCGGTGAGGTCGTCGACCTGGCCGGGAGGCCCCTCGATATGGGGTTCGACCTGGTCGAGAGGAGCAACTTCCTCGCCTACGGCGACCCCAGGGTGAAGGAGATGATGCTGTGAGGTTCGGGCTTACCGCCAACGTGGAGGTCCCCAACGGGCCCAGGCTGGCTAAGATCGCATATGATGCGCTGAAAGGGAAGGACGTCGTGCTGGAGCACGAGATCGCGAAGGAGTTCGGCAAGAAAGGGACAGGCATCGAGAACATGGACGTCGACATCCTGATCGCGGTCGGGGGCGACGGCACGATCCTGCGGGCGCTGCAGCACAACGAAGCGCCGATATTCGGAATCAACGCCGGCGAACTGGGCTTCCTGACCGAGGTCGGGGAGCACCAGATCGTCAAGGGCCTGAAGCGAGTGATCGAAGGCGACTACCTGCTGGACGAGAGGATCAAGCTGAAGACGACCGTCGGAGGGAGAAGGTACAAGGACGCGACGAACGAGACGGTGGTGCACACGGCGCACATAGCGAAGATCAGGCACTTCCGCGTCTACGTTGATGATCAACTGGCGATCGAGGTCCGCGCCGACGGCATAATCGTCTCCACGCCGACCGGTTCCACCTGCTACGCCATGTCCGTCGGCGCGCCAATACTAGACCCGAGGGTCGATGGCCTGGTCATAGCCCCGATGGCGCCGTTCAAGTTCGCCGGGAGGCCGACAGTGGTGCCGGCGAGCAGCGACATCCGCCTGGAGCTCCTAAGGCCGAATCCCTGCGTCGCG
The DNA here is from genome assembly GCA_050015815.1 of Methanomassiliicoccales archaeon. Lineage (GTDB taxonomy): Archaea > Thermoplasmatota > Thermoplasmata > Methanomassiliicoccales > UBA472 > JAJRAL01. Next base: position 12,298 of record JBEKAR010000062.1, read on the forward strand.
GTGATCGACGGGCAGGAGGAGGTCCAGATGGACGGAGGGGAGAGCGTGCACTTCACCCGCTCGGAGAAGATGGCGAGGTTCGTCAGCTTCGGGCGTTCCTTCTACGCGAGGACGAGAGAGGAGCTTATGGGGGGGCCCTGCTGAGCGAGCGGATCAAGGGCATCAGCATGGATCTCCTCAAGGCGATCAACGACGCTGCCACGGCGAACTACCCGAACGAGTTCGTCGCGGCGCTGCGCGAGGAGGACGGCGTCATCGAGGAGATGCTCCTGCTTCCCGGGACGATACAGGGGGCGACCTCAGGCACGCTGCAGCTGCACATGCTGCCGATCGATCACTCAGTGGTCGGCTCGGTCCATTCCCATCCGGGATACAGCAACCGCCCATCGGACGCGGACCTGCGCTTCTTCTCGCACTTCGGCGCGATCCACATCATCACCTGCCTTCCTTTCGATAGGACCAGCTGGAAGGCCTACAATCTGCAGGGCGAGCGCATCGAGCTCAAGGTCATCGAGTGATCAGAGGACCTTCGCTCCCGGTCCTACGGTCCCCTTCGCCGCGGCTCCCGGTCCGATGACCGCGTTCTCGAAGATTATCGTCCCGGCGTCGATCATGCTGTTGATGCCTGTCTTGACATCGTCCCCCATGACCACGCCGAGCTTCCTCCGGCCCGAGTCGATCAGCCTGCCGTTGAAGGAGAGCTTGACGGTCCGGTCGTCGAACCTGAGGTTCGCGACCTTCGTCCCGGCCCCGAGGTTGCAGCGCTCCCCGATGATGCTGTCCCCTATGTACGTCAGATGCGGGATGTGCGTTCCGGCCATGACGATGGAGTTCTTGACCTCGACCGAGGCTCCGATCCTCACGTCCGGGCCGAAGCAGGACCCCGTCCGGATGTAGCAGTTAGGGCCTATGTCGCAGCCCTTGGAGATGTAGACCGGGCCGGAGACGTAGCTCCCGGAGCGGACCCTCGCTCCCTTCTCAACCACCACGTTGTTCTCTACGACCGCGTTCGGCTCGATCGTCCCCTCGATCCTCCGCACCAGTCGGTCCATGAAGATCTCGTTGGCGGTGAGCAGGTCCCACGGCCGGCCGACGTCGATCCATCGGGTCTGGAGGGTGTGGAGCGCCACTCCGTCCTTCTCGGCGAGCAGGCTGAGGGCGTCGGTCACCTCGTACTCGCCCCTCGGCGACTTTCCGATGTGGCTGATCGCATGGAAGATCTCGGGGGTGAAGACGAACATGCCAGCATTGATGAGGTTCGAGGGAGGCCGGCTTGGCTTCTCTATCACCTTGACGAGCATCCCTTCCTTCGTCTCCAGCACGCCGAAGTTGCTCGGATCATCTACCTCAACCGCGCCCATCACTGTGACGCCCTTCTCCTCGTGCAGCCGGCGCATCGATATCAGGTCCCCACCGGAGACGACCACGTCCCCGTTCAGGCAGATGAAGGGCTCATCGGTGATGCGCTGCGCGAACCGCACCGCGTCCGCCGTCCCCAGGCGTTCCTTCTGCTCCAGATAGGTGATGCTCATGCCGAGCTCGCTTCCGTCCCCGTAGAACTCCTTGATCCGGTTCGCCTTCCAGCCGACGAGGATGGCGACCTCGGTCACACCGGCCTCCTTGAGCGCCTCCAGGACGTGGGTCAGGAACGGCTTGCCCGCGACCAGGAGCAGCGGCTTCGGAGTGTTCGAGGTCAGGGGACGCAGCCGGGTACCTTCGCCCGCCGCCAGGATTATCGCCTTCATTGCAGACATCTCTTCACCACCTTCTCGGCCATGGCGCACAGCCGGTCAAGCTCCTTCTGGCTCCGGGCCTCGGCGGAGAGCCTGAGCTTCGGCTCCGTGCCGGACAGCCTGACAAGGAACCAGCCATCCTCGAATCGTGCTCGGTAGCCGTCCAGCTCAGTCAGCTCCTCGCAGTCGACCGCACGCATCTCCTCCGTGAGCTTGGTCGCGATCATCTTGCGCTTCTCGGGTATGAAGGAGAACGAGTTCCTCTTGACCGGATAGGAGGGGAGCGCGTCCACCATCATCGCCAGGTCGCCGTCCCCCACCATGGATATGAGCATCGCGGCCGCCAGGATGCCGTCAGGACAGTACGTGTGCTGCGGGAAGATGAACGTGCCAGAGGGCTCGCCGCCGAACTTCGCCCCACTCCTCTTGAGCGCCTCAGCGACGTACACGTCGCCGACCCTCGTCCTGATGACCTCACCGGTGATCATGTCGTCCAGCACCATCGAGGCGTCGACCGGCGCCACGATGTCGCCCTTCCTTATGACGTGGGCGAACAATGCCAAGAGCTTGTCGCCGTCGACCAGCCTGCCTCTGGAATCGACAGCGACCATCCTATCCCCGTCTCCATCGTGGGCGATGCCGAGCTGCGCCTTCCTGGAGACGACCAATGCCATGAGATCGTGGAGCGACTCGGCCGTCGGCTCCGGCGACCTCCCCGGGAAGTGGCCGTCCGGCTGGCAGTTGAGGGTGACGAGCTCGCATCCCAGCCCCGTCAGGACATAGGGCGAGATCACGCTGGCGGCGCCGCATCCGCAGTCCAGCACCACGCTCGTGTTGACCCCGGCGACGCTCCTCAGTATCGATTCGATGTGTGCCTCCGTCGCCCCTTCTAGTTTGGAGCTTCCGCCCACATCCGACCATTCCTTTCTCTGCACCTTGCCTTTCTCGATGCTCTCTTCCATTCTCGTCATCTGGGGAGTGTCGAAGGCCGAACCATCGGGGTTCCAGACCTTAACGCCATTGTACTCGGGAGGATTGTGAGAGGCGGTGACCATCAGGCCGCAGTCGAACCCCTTCGCCGCCCTCGCCAGGGTCGGCGTGGAGACCAGGCCGGCGTACGCCACCTCCGCCCCGACCGAGGTCAGCCCGGCCGTCAGCGCGTTGACAATGAGATCGCCGCTGGTCCTACTGTCCTTACCTATGACGACCCTCGGATACTCGGCCCCTACGGCGGACCCGATCTTGAGTGCCAGATCGGCGGTGATGTCCTTTCCCACCACGCCCCTGATGCCCGAGGAACCGAACAGCGACATCTGACCGCAACTCAAGCAATCTACCCGCATTAAGCTTTTTCCGGGTTTTCAGTCTGGCTCGGCAAGCGGACCGCGCGCGATTCCTGGAGAGCCTGGCTCGTCATCCAGATGACGCCAGTATCCGCCTCGGATGACGGTAGGGTATTAAAGGCGCGGATTGCTGGCTCGGCAGCATCATAGGATAGTTTTTATATATAGGACAGCGACATTACATACTGGGTCGGTGGCCAGCATCGACCAGATAGCAAACAGGAGGGATATCCTTTGGTGATGGAGAAAATAAGCGTCGACAAGGCGAAGGAGATCGCCAAGAAGAAGGGGCTCAAGCCCGGCCGCGTCAAGGGAACTGACGGCATTCAATTTACGAAGGGCAGCAACGCTCGCCTCGAGATCGTCTCATGGGACGAGTTCGAGAAGACCCTGGCAAAGCGCGGACTGGCGGTCTTCGAGAGCGGCGGCTGGATGAAGATAATGAAGAAGTAAACCCCTTCATTTTCCCTAATTTCTCTATTTCCTCGTTTTGTTCAGACTATATTGTCTACGAGGCCTGCCTTTCTGAGGTCCAGTTCAGTCGAAGCCGTGGTCCAGGAACTCCCTGACCTTCTCGACGAAGTCGGTCTTGGCGAGCCGCCCGCCCAGAAATCGGTCCCTGTCGGGCCCCCACAGGTCCGAGGGGCCCTTGGGCTCGCTGGGAGGCGCCCTCCAGCCCACGAAGATCTGAGCGTACACGTCGGGGCTGATCTCGCTCTCCGGCCTTTCCACGGTGTGTATGTTCCTCAGCATGGCGAGCTCACATTCCCTCTTGATAACCGTCTGCCTCGTGCAAGCTTCCATGTTTCTACTTACTGAGGGTCGCTAACATATTCTCTGCGTCCTTGCATCCCTTTCGATATTTACAGCAAGTACCATTGAACGGACGTCGTCAATTGTGCGGAGCGCTCCACCTATGCGTATGCATAGGAGAGTGAGCCCCTCCCGACCATGCCGTCGCTGTCTGTGACCGTTAGCGTAATCACGTAATTGCCAGCTACAGGGAACTGGACGGTTGTCTTCAAGCCGTAGAGTGCGATTGGCGCACCTCCCCCTCTTGGTGTGACCGTCCAGTTATAGTACACCACAGAAGCTCCGTCCTGGGCCGCAGATCCGGATCCATCTGCAACGAGGTAGCTCGTATAATTGTGGCTTGTTCCGTTCCAGAGCGCTTCAGTCGTAATGGCGACAATCGCAGAAGGCGGCATGAACACCTTGGAGAATGAGTTCTGATAGCTAGTTGTGATCTCCATCGAGATCATCTTAGTGACGTTGAAGGGGGCACTGCTCTGGAAGAAGTCAGTCGCATTCACGCTAATGAAGAGCTGTTCCGTCGGGTCAATGGCAAAAGTATCGTTCCAATGAAGCAGGTGCATCTCCCAGTTGCCTGAGCTGAGATTGAGACTGTAGGTCTCAAACTGCCTGAGAACCAGGCCGTCTACCGCGACCTTGGTGACGTGCGATTCATGCTGGTGCTCGCTGGTCACCGTGAAGTTCAGATTCAAGAATTGATCGTTCCCCGACGCTGTTATGGGCCTGAGGGAGTTGATGACGAGCAGCTCCTGTTGCTTGTCGAGTTGGTACATCTGCTGATCCTGAACCTGTTTCTGTCTCTCCGAGACGAACACGGCGAATGATCCCGCCGCCACAACCACTATCACCGTGAGCATCAGCGCCCCGACGATCTCGGACAAGGCGCTAGTGTCCCCAACAATTCGACCGAGTCTGCGGCGTCTGCGATTATGGAGTGGGACTCGGTTACCACGGAACATCTTCGGGCGGGCGTCCATTTCGCGAACAACGAATCCCTATTGGCAGTTAGCCTTGATGCATGGAATCCCGTGTCCCTATTGGTACGTACAGTCGAAAATTCAATCTCCTTTCTTTAAAGTCCATACGTTTATTTCCGTCGCTCCATAAAGGGAAGATGTGGATATCCCAATTGATATTCCAGGGTTGAACCAGTCCATACCATCGGTGCCTTCTGGGAGTCTTATTCTGGTTAGAGGGGGCAATGACCATGCTAAGACCTACTTCGCGCAGTATCTCGGAGAGATGGGCAGGAGAGCCGGGATGCGGCTGGTCTATTTTACTTCCCGTGGCAAGGAAGAGGTGATGAACCAATACAAGATGCACTTTGACGATACGCTCGGCTCGAGCATCTTTGAAGAGCGATCGCCAACAAGATGGGTTGCCGCAATGCAGAAGGACGTGGTGATGATCATCGATTCCTTTTCTTATATGGTTCTTGACAAGGACCTGCAGTCCTATCGAGCGGCTGTCGAAGACCTGCGTTCGGCATCCAGGAGCACTCAAGCGCTGGTGGTCCTCACCACCGATACGGGCATGGTCACTCCCGAGAGGGAGGCAATACTGCTCCACCTGGTCGACGGCGTCGTCGACTTCCATGTCCGGGAGTCAAATGAGGGCCTGGTACGTTTCATCAGGATAGGTCATTGGTATGACGGTCGAATCCGCGACAATAATATCTTCTATAGATTCGAAGATATGAGGATAAGCGTCGACTCAAGAAGCAGGGTGGTATGAAGATGGCGGTGGAGAGGTCTCAGTACGACAGGTATGGATTGACTGGGAACCCGTTCCGCGACCTCTCGAGCGAAGGCCTTGATGAGGTTGAGCTGTATCATGTCATGCAATCCGTTGACCGCGAGCTGATGGCGCTCGTGGAAGAGGTTTCTGAAAAAGAGAACAAGGCAGTCGCTGCGTTGCTCGGAGGACTAGGAGCTGGCAAATCGGAGAGGCTGATGCTAATCCAATCCAAAGCTCAGAGCGATGGACTGTTCTTCTGCCTTAGCAATGTGTGTGCCGAGACCAGATGGGTCATCAAGAGCGTTGCGGAAGGGATTCTGAGCGAAGGGACGAAAGGCGGCGCGTTCTCCTCTGTTCCTTGGAGGAAGGAGCTCTCAAGGGTGGCGAAGACGGCTCAGAAGGGCTACGATCCGAACGTCGCCGGCCGAGCCATCGCCTCGGCCCTCAACGCAAACGCTCCGGCCTTCTTGGCGCTCAACGACCTGCACTGGCTTGATGTAGGTCAAGACACCGATAATTTCATGCACGCACTTCACACCGTGTTCGATGAGATCGACCGTGGGGTGATGGTGATCCTAACCTCTTCGGAATCCTATTTCGAAACGCTGATGGTGGGTCGCGACTCCCTTAAGGCAAGGATCAACGCCTGGCTAAGGGTCTCGCCGCTCTCGGACGACGAGGCGGGCCTGATGATCGCCAAGAGACTTCTCGTGAAGCGAGTGGTAGAGGACATGCAACCGCTCTATCCTTTCAGCAAGGAAGCGGTGAGCATCATGAACGCGACGGCCTCAGGGAATCCCAGAGAGCTTCTCCGAGTCGCGGACACGGTGATAGACTATGCGTCGAAGAAGAAAGCTATTCAG
>JBEKAR010000063.1:0-9850 GCA_050015815.1 Methanomassiliicoccales archaeon
CTCATCTGACGGTCGGGGGTGCACATGCCGAAGTCTTGGATGCGAAATTCGATGTTCTGGCGAACAATGTCAGACGTGAGTTCTTCAATCCCGCGCTTCTTGTAGAACAAGGGGCAATAGATTACCTGTGGTTCCCCGACCTCGGTTACTCTGCCGTTCTCGATGACGACCCTGGTCCTGCCGAGGGCTTCGATGACGTGTCTGTCGTCCATCCTTGTCAATGGTCCCCATCCTTCTGCTTGTCCCTCGAGTTCTTCCTGATCCGGCCCATGATGTCGTAAATCGAGAGCTGGGTGAAGTCCACCAGCCCTACGGCTGCTATAGGTTCGCCGTTCCTGATGATGGGCACGACGACCACCGGCGCTCCGGCGTACGGGCCTGTGACGGCGACGCGCCTCACGACCTTGCCCGTCGCTAGGGCCTCCTCGAGGTTCGGACCGGTATAGTCCCGGTCGATGACCTCTCCGTCCTCGCAGCACACGCCCTTCTTGTTCCTGCTCCTGATGCCGAAGGGCATTCTGCCGATCAGCTCGTGCATGGCGATCGCGATGCACTCTAGCTCGGTCGCTCCGGTGTCCTTGGTGATTATCGTGAGCTCGCCGTTCCAGGTCTTTGAGGCCTGCTGGCACAGGGTGAGCGCGGCCGAGACCGCGCCCTTTTCGGCGTCACGGTAGGTGGGCCCGAATCCGATAACTACCACATCCCCGTCCTTGATCATGAAGACCTTGGTCAGGACGTCCGATTCGGCCTTGTCAAGGCGGAAGGAGTCCGCAGGGAAGATCAGCTCATTGTCCTTCATGACCAGCGTCACGGCGCCCTCCGCGCCGGCGCGGACCGCGTCGTCCCTCTCCTCGCGGCCGTCGCAGATCAGTCTTGACGTGTCGCGGGTGAGCACGGCGGTGGCGAACCTTCCGCTCAGGGTCCTGGGAAGGTCCACCGGGCTGATCTCTATGCCCATGCTCATCAGCCTCCTCTTCCCCCTTTCCGTCAGGATGGCGCCGTTCCGCGAATTGGTGATGAGGCCCTCCTGCGTCATCCTGTTCAGGATCGTTCGTACACTTCCTTCGCCGATGTTCAGGGACTGGGCCAGCTTCTTCCTGCTGATCGGTCCTTGGGTGTCGATGAGTCGGAAGGTCTTCCAAACGTGGTACGGTGAGAACTTTGGCGATGGGCCGTCTGAGAAGTACCCGTCTAGGTATTGACTCATCCGCCGCTTATCGTCCTCGGTCGTAAAAAAGGCTTCTACGATTGTTTAGTCGATCCGTTTCCAGGACGAGTGGATGCGCTCTGCCTCATCTATCCACGCCTTCTTGAGCGAGTGCTGGGAGCATAGGATGGTGAGGGCTCTGGTGCTCTTCCACATCCTCGAGACGCGGAATCCCTCGGGCGCGATCGATACGAGTACCGAAGCGACCTCGTCCATCATGTCACGTTCCCGGTCGACGATGATAATCTGAGAGACTGCATCGACATCCGCGCCAATCACCGTGACCTCGTACCGCGAGACCACCTTCACCTTGGATTCGGCGTAGCTCGCTTTGAGCGCGGAAAGGATCGATGGCAGGCCCGCTTCTTTCGATGGGTCTATTGTGACGGCGACGCCCTCAGGGCCGTTCTCGACCGACCCGAAATCGGAGACCCTGGAGGGAGGCGGCGGCTCGCGTATCGCTGCGGAAATGACGAAGTACCCGCTCCTCATCTTCGCCACAATGAGCAGGTCCTCCACCGCCCTCGACCCCGACTCTGACAGGACGTCCCTCGCGTACCTCTCGCAGCTCTCCATCATCGCGGGGTCGTCGCTCTCGCAGCGTATCAATTCCTCGAACTCTCCTCTCTCCCTTCCGCCCGTTCCCGGTACCAGGCCCGGACCGGCGGTCCGCTCGTTCTCTAATCAGGCCCCTCCGTGATACTTAACCCTTGCCGCCTGGAGCGGGGGTCGGGATCGCATGAGGCAGGTCGATTCATGAAGATGCGGGGCGACGAATGCAATCGTATTATACCAGAGCACGCCTAATCCCCATCCCACCGGAACGGGGAGAACTGGCATTGGCTGAATCGGTAACGCGGATGGTCATTCTGGCCGAGGACTCGGACGTCACTCCAGTGCAGCTCGTGTCTTGGGCGCGTTCGATCGGCGGGCCGGTCCAGCTCAAGGAGACCTGTTACGGGCTTCTAGTCGAGGGGGAGAGGAGCGCGGTGGACGGCGTGGTCAAGGCGCTAAGGAGCAGGGCCCCCGGCTCAGTATTCTCAAAGGAGAGGGGATACGGGATCCAGGACCCCAGGAAGTGCAGGTCCGGCCGGAACAGGGTCATCAGCGGCGGACCGCGATGCGGATTCCACCAGCTTGAGCTGGAGTCGCGGCTGCTGGCCGACGTTGGGGAAGCATCGGAGTCGGTAGTAGGGGGCGAGCGGGCATCCGCTCCCAAGACTGGCAAGCGCCCGAGCGAGGAGGAAGTGCGGGCGTTCGTGCGCAAAGCGATGGAGATCCTGGCATGAAGGTCCTAATATTCCCGATCAACAGCCTCGTTCTCTCGGACGTCATCCAGCGGCTGGGGCACGAGCCGCTGACGATGATGGGCGAAATGAGATCGAGGTCCGAGCGCTGGAAGGGGAGAGGCTCCGTGGAAGGCGCGTTCGAGCCGAGGAGAGGACTCAAGTACGCGCCGGTGGAGGTCCCATCGGGCGTCAGGGGCAGGCTGGACGCGATAGGTTCCCTCATCGAGAAAGCGGACGCCGCAGTGATCATGGAGGACGCCGACTTTGGCTATGGCTGCGGTGGATGCGCCCGCACCAACGAGCTCGTACCATACATCGTCGCGCAACAGGGCATTCCCTATGTCAAGGTCAACTGCCCCACCGACCTGGATTCTGCGAAGGTCATGGTCCAGAAGATCAAGGATTTCCTCGAAGGGCTGGAAGTGAGTAAGTGATCGACCTCGCCCTGATTTCCTGCGGGTCGGAGTATTCCGGGGTACAGAACGAGATTGAGCGCCTGGCCGAGCGGCTCGGGGTTAGGCTCGTCATCCCCGAGGTCGAAACGGACGACATCAGGCGGGCGGGCGAGGAGACTGAGCTGCGGCCAGCGAGCAACGACCTGAAGCTCATGCTTGCGAGGGCGAAGGCGGTTGCAGAGGATCACTGCCGCGTCGACGGGGTCTTCGTTACGACCTGCTTCAGGTGCGCCGAGGGCGCGATCGTCAGGAACGCGGTCACGAAGTACCTGCAGCGCAACACCGAGCTGCCGGTCGTCACGAGCTCATTCACCGAGAGGACGAAGGTCGATACCCTCCTCCTCAGGCTCGAGGCGCTGGTGAACGTCGTCGAGAAGAAATCGCTCCTTGCCCGGAAGGCCCAGGTCGGTCTGACGGCCGGAATCGACTCGGGTTCGAGCATGACCAAGGCGGCGGTGATGAAGGACAACGAGGTCATCGGCGTCGCCTGGGTCCGGACCGGCGGGGACACAGTCGCCTCGGGGAGCAAGGCGCTGGAGGCCGCCCTCAAGGAGGCCGGACGGCAACGCAAGGAGCTCGATTCGATCGGCGCGACCGGATATGGCCGGGGGCCGATCGGCAAGAAGTTCGGCGCGAAGCTCGTCCAAGAGGAAATAACGGTCTGCGCCAAGGGCGCCTCATTCCTTGCCGGAAGGCAAGAAGGGGAGGCAACGATCGTCGACATCGGGGGAATGGACAACAAGGCGACGACGCTTTACAACGGCATCCCGATCAGCTTCACCGTTGGCAGCATCTGCGCCGGCTCCTCGGGGAAGTTCCTCGAGCAGTGCGCTCAGAGGCTCGGCGTGAGCGTGGATGAGCTCGGCAGGATGGCTCTCAAGGGTGACCGCGGCCGCATCCGGATGAACGCCTACTGCATCGTCTTCGGGATGCAGGACTTGGTCGCGGCGGTGGGAAGGGGGTCGAAGCCGGAGGACGTCGCTTCCGCGGCCTGCTACAGCGTAGCGGAGCAGTTCTATGAGCAGCACCTGCAAGAGATCGCAGTCGTCGAGCCTGTGATCGAGGTCGGTGGCACGTCGAAGGTCAAGGGGCTGGTGCGCGCGATGGAGGACACGCTCGGCCTGAAGGTGCTTGTCCCGAAGCACTCGCAGTTCACCGGGGCGGTCGGAGCGGCGCTCCTCGTCTCGGGGATCAGCTCGACCAAACGAGAGATCGACAAGAAGCGCCCCGTCCAGGGAAGCCGAAAGAACCCCGCGGGGAAGTGCTGAAGTGGCGGGACGGAGCTGGTCATTTGCTTCAGCCCGCGGGTTGTATGAACCATCCAATGCGGTGTCCCATCCAGCCATTTGGAACTCTAATCCATCCCCGATAACGCATAAAAGCGGTGGACCCGTTATCCCGGATAGCGGGAAGACGCGTTCTGGATTGCGAACCGGAATTCAGAGGAGATCGGCCGGGTCGCATAGCCGAGGCTGCCTCGAGGGATAGCCATCCGCGAGCCGCAAGAGGGGGATGAAGCGTGAGAGTCGGCGTCATCATGTGCAAGATTTTCGAGAACGAGATGCTCCATCTTCTAAAGAGCGATGCTGGCATCTCCAAGATCTACATCGTCCCGAGCGAGGACAGCAAGCGGCTCGAGGAGCTGTTGAACAACGCTGGTGTTGCGTTCACGAACTCCACGATTCAGGACCTTCCGCCCAAGGAGAAGGCCGAGGGCATGGAGGTCGTGATCACGGTGCTCGAGCTCGGCCTTCACGTATACAAGGACAAGATCAAGCCAACCGTGATGACGAAAGCGAAGGAGATGCAGCCGACGGTCGACTCGATTTTCTTGATGTACGGGCTCTGCGGCAACGCCCTGATGGACATCGAGGACGAGATCGTCAAGCAGGAGCTGAAGGCGGTCATCCCGAAGGACAAGGATGGCTACATCATCGACGACTGCGTAGGCGTGCTGCTTGGAGGCAAGAGGGGCTATTGGAACGAGCTGAGGAAGGAGAGCGGCACGTGGTTTTCCACATCCGGTTGGTCTCTCTACGGCACTGACATCCTGAAGCGCGACCTGGGCCTTAAGTCGCAGGAGATAATGAAGTACATCCTGAAGGAGGTCTCGCATTACAAGAGGGTCCTGATCGTGGAGACCGGTGTGGAAGACGCCGAATTCCACAAGCGGAGCGAGGGTTTCGCCAAGGAGATGGACCTGAACCTAGAGAGCAGGAGCGGCGATCTGGGCCTCCTGCACGAGGCGTGGGAGGCGGCGAAGCAGCTGGCTGCCAAAGAATCCGCGGCCGCCAACAGTTGAGGAGGAAAACGCTTGAGCATAGGACTAGCAGTTGACGTGGGGACGAGCGGAACTAGGGTTCAGGCGATCGACCTGGAGAAGGACAAGGTCATCTCGACGGCGATAACCCTCAGGCACCCGCTTCCGGGCTACAACGTGATAGACCACCTGCATTTCGCGTTGGAGAACGGCTGCGACGTCGCGCACCGGCTCGTCGTCGACACCGTCAGCCTCCTGATCTCACGGCTCGAGATCGATACCTCCGATGTGGTTCGCGTCGCGGCCTGCGGCAATCCCATCCAAATGTCCATCTTCCACGGGATCGAGTGCCGGGACCTGGCGTTCGCGGGCAAGAACAAGCTGCAGAGGCTCGGAGTCGAAAGGGTGACCCGCAATGCCGCCATTGTCACCGCGGGTGCGATCGGCCTCGCGGGCGTGCCGTCGGAGGCGGACGTTTGCATACCGCCCGCCGTTGAGCACGAGATCGGAGGAGACGCCCTAGCGATGGTCATCAAATCGAATCTGATGGAACAGAAGGGCGTGGCAGTGGTGGCGGACTTCGGCACTAACGCCGAGATGTCAATCAAGGTGGACGACAAGATTTACACTGGCTCGGCAGCGGCCGGCCCGGCGATCGAGGGGCAGGAGATCGAGATGGGCTCGCTCGCCTCGCCCCGGACGATCTCGGACGTCGACATCTCGGGAGGGAGGGCGGTATGTAAGGTCCTCAGCGAAGAGATGTTCGCCCGGGAGAGCTTCGACGTCGACCTGTCCAGCGGTAGCTACAACAGACTGCCGGGATACATCGAGCCAAAGGGCATCACCGGAACGGGGACTGTGGCGCTGATAAGTGAGGCGTTGAGGGTGGGACTAATCAAACCCCCGCAGATACTTACCCCGAACCACGAGATCCAGCTCTTCCCCGGTATACGTTTCACGGAGGCGGACCTGATCGAGGCGGGCCACGCCTTCGGGGCATTCCGCGCCGGCTACCTCACGCTCGCCGCCGAGTCTGGGATGGCATTCGAGGACATTAAGACGGCCTACATGTGCGGTGCGTCCGGCTTCTACGTCGACGCGCTCAAGGCGCAGAGGCTCTGGCTGACGCCGACGAGCGTCGAGCACATCTACCAGGTGGGGAACACGTCCCTTGCAATGGCCGCGGACATCGTCAAGGACCCGACCTGGCTGGACCGGATGCAGGACCTGGCGAAGGACCTGCGCGGGACGCACATAATGTTCGCGAACTCGGAGGCATTCAAGAACGCGTTCATCTTGGAGCTCGCGTTCTGGGACGAGGGCTACCCCATCGAAAGATACCTGAAGAAGCTCAAGGACTTCGGGCTGCCCAAGATACCCGAGAAGCCATCGAACGCCGTTGTGACGAAGCTCGTCGTGCGAGACATCCCCGAGTTCGGTCCGAAGGGGCTCAAGATCCTCGAGGAGATCGGTGTGCGGCTCAACGCCTCGTTCGACGGATGCAATGGCTGCGAGCAATGCCGGGACGCCTGCCTGGAAGGAGCGCTCGTCGTTATGGACGAGGGAAGCTCATACAAAGTGGTCGTGAGGAGCGACCTCTGCGACGGGGTCTCATGCAAGCGGTGCGAGTCCTCTTGTCCTGACAAAGTGTTCGACTTCAGCAAGCTCAAGGTATCGAGCTCATGAGGGAGGCCGAATGAGGGCGGGAATCGGCATCGACACTGGCGGTTCGTACACCGATTGCGTCGTGATGGACCTCGGCACCGGCAAGGTCGCCTCCAAGGCGAAGTCGCCGACCACCTACGCCGACCTGAGAATCGGCATAACCAATGCGATGAAGGGCGCGATGCGCGGGATCGTTGGTCCGGAGGAGGTCGTCGCGGTCTCGCTCTCGACGACCCTGGCGACGAACGCGCTGATCGAGGGCAGGGGCGGGAGAGTCGCTTCGCTGCTCATCGGCATCGAGCCCGATCGTCCCCTTCCCTCAGAGATCAACCGCCTCGTTCGCGGAGGGCATACGATGGCCACGGACGGTGGCATCGTGGAAATCGAGAGCCTGGACGAGGACGCAGTGAGGCGTTTCTGCGATGAGATCAGGGGGCAGGTAAGCGCCGTCGCTGTGACGGAGTCCTTCGGCACCCTCTGCCCCGATCACGAGCTCAGGGCAAAGGAGATCATCAGAGAGGCGACCGGATTGCCGGTCACCTGCGGGCACGAGTTGACGGCGCAGCTCGGTTTCTACGAAAGGGCCGTGACCGCAGCCCTCAACTCCCGCCTCGTCTCGGTGCTCTCGAGCTTCATCCGGGCGGTAGAGGAAGAGCTTGATCATAGGGGCATCCACGCTCCTGTCAGCATGGTCAAGAGCGACGGAACGATCACGACGTCCACGGTGGTGAAGGAACGGCCGGTGGAGACGATTATGACCGGCCCGGCGGCGAGCGTCATCGGCGCGCGCTACCTGACCGGCCTGGACGATATAGTTGTCGTCGACCAGGGAGGGACGACCTGCCTTACCTCGATACTAAGGGGGGGTTGGCCGAATCTGGATGAGAGGGGCGCGACCATCGCTTCCTATCGGACGAGGATCATGGCCCTCCGCATCAGGGCGATCGGGCTGGGCGGCGACAGTCACATCAGGGTCGCCGACGGTAGGATCGAGATCGGGCCGAGACGACTCAGGCCCCTCTGCTTGGCCAGCGCCATCGATCCGCGCGTCAAGGAGAAGATTAGGGAGACGGGCGAGACGATACTGTTCGCCTGCACGGACCAATGGCAGTCCGCCCGCGGTCCTGACGTCGGGTTCATGCGTGCCCTGAAAGACATCGAGCCTGCCACGTTGAAGGAGTTCGTCAACCGCACAGGCATAGCCGTCGGTTCGGCGGAATCGATCCTGAGAGCTCTTTCGAACTCGAGGTCCGTGGAAGAGATCGGGCTCACGATCACCGACATCCTGCACTGGAAGGCCGTATACCTGGCCCATGACCGCGAAGCGGCACAACTGGGCGTGGCATTTGCGGCGAAACGCTCGGGCATGAGCGAGCAGGCCTTCGTCGACGAGGTCGAGCGAATCGTGATCGATACGATGTGCAAGGAGGTCGCGTTGGCCTACCTAGAGGAACTCGGGGAGCTCTCCCCGGGGCAGGACTATGCCCTAGACGCCCTTCTCAACGGGTACGACAAGGAGGTGCACATCGAGTTATTCGCCAAGCGCCCGCTCGTGGCCGCCGGAGCTTGCTCTTATGCGTTCCTGCCGACGGTCGCTGAGAGACTCCACACAGAGGTAGTGATGCCAATGCACGCGGACGTCTGCAATGCGACCGGCTGCATCGTCGGAGCGGTGCTTGAGAGGTCCACGGTCTCCATTCGGAAGTCGTTCTCGGCCGCACCCTCGTACGGTTCCTCAGGAGGCGGCGGCTTCCAGGTCCTATCCTCTGGCCACACAGAGTCGTGCGCCAGCAAGGAGGAGGCGATCGAGCGCGCAAAGTCCCTTGCCGCTGAGGGAGCCCGAGAGAAGGCAATCCGTTCAGGCGCGACTGATATCTCGGTGACGCTGAAAGTCAAGGAGCACTCGTTGCCGGTCCGCGAGGACTGGACCGGCGGAGCGACCGAGCCGATCTGGGTCAGCGCGGAGGTCGTCGCCACGGCGATCGGCAGGCCTTCCTACTGGAAGAAGAGCAGGGAATGAAGCGACATAGTGGCCATCAGCCTTGATGGTCGCTCAATGCCTGAGATCGAGGGCCTCTTCAAGCCTCGCCACGGCGAGGGCCACATCCTCATCCGTGACGGCAAGGGCGCTGCGCTGGTCGAGATCTGGCTTGTCGAATAGGACAACGCTCTTCGCCGGGACCTCCTTGCACTCGCGGTCTAGGAGCTTGTCTACGCACTTCAGGCCGCATCCGTTCACCGCGATGTGTCTGTCGGGCTCGATCCCGAACGAGGCGAGCAGCAACGGCGATGCGCCGATCGTCGGCGGCGTCGCGATCAGGAACATCCTCGGGTACTTCGCCTTCAGGGCATAGCACGCCCTCAAGCCGATCTCGCCCTGACGGTTGAAGTGGCAGCAGGGAATGAGCATCAGTCTCGAAGACATCCTCCCTCACCCCACGATCTCGTAAACGCGCCGCACAATGTCCGCCTTGGCCTCCGGCGCTGAGAGCTTCCCGTCGACACTCAGCCTGTGGCCGACCTCTATCCCCCTCACCGTCATGGCCGTGAACGGGCAGCACTCTGAGCATCCGCTCAGAGCTATTCTCCGCTCGGGCGGAATCGTTTCGAGCAGGCCGCCCTCGATGTCTACGCCGGCCAGAAACGGGGCGAGGTCAAGAATCCTGACGTCCTTCCTCTCGGCGATCATCTGGAGGACCGCCTCTCTCATGACCGTGCCGATGGCGGTGGTGCCGCCGCAGGGGATGATCAGAAAATCGCGTTGAGCCTCAGGCAACCCGCATTCCCCATTCCTTGACGTATGAAGGGACGGTCTCCTTGTCGAACTTGCGGAGGCCGCCGACCTCGAACTCGTAGTCGCACTTCGGGCATCGGATGTACTTGCACTGGTGCAGGACCTCAGGACACGAGAGGCAGTTCTTGGAACGCGCATAGATCTTCGAGAACTCGTCGCCGCACTTGGGGCATTTCACCA
>JBEKAR010000064.1:0-9706 GCA_050015815.1 Methanomassiliicoccales archaeon
CTACATGAGGGGCGAAGTGATCATGCACGAAGACAGACCGTACCTGGTGGCGCAGATAGCTTCGTCGACGACGAAGCTGATCGACCTCAAGACCCACGAGCCAGTGAACGTGAACAACGCCGAACTCTACGAGGCGAAGGTGGTGGGAAGGCGCGAGGACATACTCGACGCGATCGTCCTAACCGATTCGAAGCGGGAGGTCCAGATCATGAACCCGAGGACCTTCGCGACCGCCGAGATCAGGAAGCCGCAGGGATATCAGGTCAGGGGCGAAACGGTCCGCGCGTTCGTGCACGAGGAAGACGTCTATCTTCTCCCCTAGCGCTCATTCCAGATACTCGTCCTTCTTGTCTGCAACAATCTCCAGGAACCTCTTCGAGGCGGCATCGACCTTCTCCGATTCCCCTTTGATGACGACGACGTTGCCGGTGCTCCTCCAATCCTCCTTCGGCAGGGATGCGATGCGCACGCCGTACTCCTTCGCAAGGGTCTGGAAGATCGGCTCGAGCGTCGTCTCCCTTAGCTTCACTCTGAACTCCCTTTCGACCGAGGCCTCTGGAACGATCAACGGCAGAACGTGAAGGTCGAACATCGTCGCCATCTCCTTTGGGAAGCCAGGCAGGCAGACGATCCTCATCGTGCCCGAGGTCGCCTCAATCCCGCAAGCCGCCCCAACTGGGTTGCTTAGCGCCTTCGTTCCCCTGGGTACCCTTGCCATGAGGAGAGCCTCGGCGTTCGGCTTAGGGCGCCTGCCATGCATGCGTTGGATGGCTTCTCCGAGCCACCGCTCAGCTTCTCCGTCCACGACGAGGTCGACGCCGAAGAACTTCGCCACGGCGTGGCGGGTGACGTCGTCGATTGTAGGACCAAGGCCGCCCGTCACGATGTTCAGTTCGGTGCCGCGAAGCTTGGACGCCTCAAGCTCGCTGACGATGATGTCGAGATCGTCCGTGATCACCGTAAGGCGAGAGACGTACGCTCCTCGCTTCTTGATCTCCCCGATGATCGCTGCAGGGTAGGGATCCGTCCGGCCTGTGAGGAGCTCGTCGCCGATGACCAGGAGCTCGATCCTCATCGCGCACCTAGCCTAATAGCTCCTTACGCTTGAAGACGATCAGCGACGCGGCCAGGCTAACCACCACATAAGCCGACATCACGCCGACCGAGGTTCCGATGTCCGGGAAGTAGTGATGCCTCGTCAGGTTCGTAATCGGCGACGTTCCATTTGTGGTGAAATCGTGTGGATAGGGCGTCTGCATGATGTCGTTGATCGTCTCCCCGGCGAAGGAGAGAGACCATGATGGCTTCGCTCCAGCGACTGTGCTGACCTGCGTTACGACCGGGAATATCAGCAGCAGCACCGCGAACGTTAGGACGAGCGCCGATGTCGCTCCCTTCATGACCGAACTGATCAGGTAGCCGACGCTGATCGCGGCCGCCCCGTAGAGCAGCGCGAGGAGGTACGAGTACACCGATAGGATCGTGAATCCGCCTGTCAACCCGAGGCCGGCTATGATCGCGACCAGGTAGTAGAGGGTCAGGACCCCGAACATGACGATCATGCTCGCCAGGACCTTGCCTGCGAAGAACGAGATCCTCTTTACTGGGTTTGGCAGGATCAGGTAGCCAGTTCGCCCCTGGAACTCGCTGACGATTGCATCGCCTGCGAAAAGGATGGCGCCGACCACAATCAGGAGGCTGGCAAAGCCAGTGAAACTCGAGATGAAGCTCGCCGGGTCGCTTCCGTAAGAATTGCCTGTCAGCGGTGGTATGAGCAGGATGAGGACCATGACCAGCACTTCGATGGCGAGGATGCCGATAATCCGCCTCGAGCGGATGTGCTTGTGCAGCTCGTACCTCGTCACGATTGCGACCTGCTGGAGGTCGCTCGGTGCATGCGTCTCGGAACGTGTGGCCATTTGATCACCTCGAATCCTTGACAAGGCTCATGTAGAGGTTCTCCAACGCCAGGCTGGACTCCTTGAACGTGATCAGCTTGTAACCGAGGGCCTGCAGCCTGAGCAGGAGGTCTGCCTGTTCGTCATCGCCGCCCGCGAAGTCCACGTAGAACTGCGATTCCGAGGCGACTTCGATGTTCTGGACCCCGGGGAACGCGCGCAAGCGGTCCATCGATTCCGGATTCACCTTGTTGGTGATATGAACCTCGAGCCTCTTCGATCCGACCCTCGCGAGGAGGGCGCCGATGTCGTCGAAGGCGAGAAGCTTGCCCTGGTTGATCAACCCGACCTGGGTGCAGACCTCCTGAACCTCGTTCAACAGGTGCGAGGACATGAAGACCGTGTAATCGCCCTTCTTGAGGTTCTTCAGGACCTCTCTAATCTCCGCCATGCCACGCGGGTCCAGTCCGGAGGTCGGCTCGTCGAGGACGATGACGTGAGGCTCATGGAGGAGCGCCTGGGCGAGAGCGACCCGCTGCTTCATCCCCTTTGAGAACTTACCGATGCGCTTGTCCGCCCACTCGGTCATCTGGACCATCTCGAGGACCTCCTTGCTGCGCTTCGTTATTTCCCCGCGGCTCATGCCCCTAAGCCTTCCGAGGTACTCGAGCGTCTCGTTGGGCGAGAGGAATGGATAGAACTCCGGCGTCTCGACGACCGCCCCGACGTTCTCGAGGGCCTTCTTCGGATCATGAACGACGTCCACGCCGTTCAGGTACGCCTTTCCCGAGGTGACCGAGATGAGGGTCGTTAGCATCTTGATCGTGGTGGTCTTTCCCGCACCGTTCGGTCCGAGGAACCCTACGAAGGAGCCCCGTTTGATCGTCAGGTTGAGGGAATCTACCGCCTTGAACCCGCCACCGTAGGTCTTGGTCAGGTTCTCGAAGACGATCGGTTCCATTTTTCTGCCTCTGAGACGCGTGGTAGTCAATCTTAGCTAGATAAAGCTGAGCAGAGGACGCGGCGGCGCGTAATTATTAGAATCCGAGCCGATACGGAACCTGAACATGAAGAACGTGAAGCTGGTGGAGGACATAGTGGTCAACCTGCTGAGGACCGCCTCGACCTCCCTGCCGGACGATGTGCTCAACGCCCTCAGGATGGCGGAGAAGGAGGAGACGAGCGAGGTAGCTCGCACCCAGCTTAGGACGATCCTGATGAACGTGGAAACGGCGGACCGTCTGAGCCTCCCGATGTGCCAGGACACCGGCCTCCCTGTCTTCTTCGTCACCGGCAAGTGCATCCCGCACCTTGAAGAGGCGATACGGAGGGGCGTTTCCAGAGCCACTTCTGAGATACCCCTTAGGCCGAACGCGGTGCAGCCCTTGACCCGATCCAACCCAGGCGACAACCTAGGGAAGGGCATGCCGTTCATCCATTTCGAGCAGACCGATGCCGATTACACCGAGATCACCGCGACGCCGAAGGGCGCCGGCTCCGAGAACATGAGCGCCATCGCGATGCTCACCCCCTCGCAGGGGATCAAAGGCGTCAAGCGATTCGTCATCGACGCGGTGGTCAAGGCGGGAAGCCAGCCTTGCCCCCCGACCATCGTCGGCGTCGGCATCGGCGGCACGGCGGACGAGGCGCTGCTCGTCGCTAGGAAATCGCTGCTCCGCCGCCTGGACGTCCCTAACCCCGACCCGGAGCTCTCGAAGATCGAGAAGGAGCTCGAAGAGGCGCTCAACGTGACCGAGATAGGACCGATGGGTCTGGGAGGCAGGACGACGGTCCTCGGCGTCCATGTCGAAACGATCTACACGCACACGGCCTCTCTCCCCGTTGCCGTCTGCTTCCAATGCTGGGCGGCGCGGAGGGCGTCGGCCAGGATACACAAGGATGGCAGGGTCGAGTACAGCAGGGAGGGGTTCAGGTGAAGCTTAAGACCCCCCTCTCCGAGGACGACGTCAGGAAGCTGAAGCTCGGAGAGAACGTCACCATCGACGGCATAATCTACACCGGCCGCGACGAGGTCCACATGAGGGCCCTGGAGCACGGCCGCGAGGGCAGGAAGCTTCCGGTCGACCTCAAGGGCGGGGCGATATTCCACTGTGGCCCGATAGTCAAGAAGACCGACGGCCACTGGAGCATCGTCGCCGCCGGTCCGACCACCAGCACACGGATGAACGCAATGGAGCCGGAGTTCATCGAGCGGTTCGGCGTGCGCGCGGTCATCGGCAAGGGAGGGATGTCGCAGCCGACAGTGGAGGCGATGCAGAAGTTCGGCTGCGTCTACCTGGCGATCACCGGAGGGGCCGCAGTTCTCGCCGCCGAGGGGGTCCGAGAGGTGATTGGCGTGGAGTGGCTCGACCTCGGCATGCCCGAGGCGATGTGGGAGCTCTCGGTCAAGGGGTTCGGCCCGCTGATCGTCGCGATAGATGCCCACGGCAACAGCCTGTATAAGGCGGTCGATGAAAAGGTGGCCAAGAATGTGGAGATAATCAAGCGCAGGCTAGGGCTTCTTCCCTGAGCCCTTCTCTTCATTCTCCTTAGGCTTGTCCTCGTCCTCCGGCACCGCCAGAAGGCCCGAGTTCTTCCTTCCCTTGACGCTGACGAAGAACGCGACGGCGATCATGCCTAGCGCGATGACCAATCCGACGACCATCAGCGAATGCGTCAGGTCAAGGCCGTCGATGAAGCCTGGCAGTCCCTCGACCGGCGTCAGCTGCATCGAGACGTCGGTCCTCTGCTCGCGGTTCGGGGCGACGGACACCTGCACGGCCTTGTCCTGAAGCCCGGGCTTGGTGAACTTCAGGAGGTAGTCCCCGGCGATCACGCTATTGATGGTGTAGTTGCCGTTTGCATCGGTCGTTGTCTGCTTGATGATCTGCGATCCCTGGAGCAGTTCGACGGTGACGTCGTCGCTGGGCGCCCCGTTCAACGTCACCTTGCCGAGCAGGACGCTGAACTGCGGCGCCATGACGAAGTCTATCTCGAGCGATGAGGTGCGCTCGACTTCCACCGCCGGGTAGTGATAGCTGTCATTGTACCCCATCTTCGACGCCTTGGCCACGTATGTTCCAGGCGCGATCCCGGCGATAGTGTAGTTGCCGAAGGGGGTCGTGCTCACGCCGGTGTAGTTGACCGCGCCTATCAGGGTCACGGTGACGCCACCGAGCGCGATCGTCCCGTCGGTTATGTGACCTGTCACGGAGCCGAGCATCTCGCTGAGCCAGAAGTCGACCCCAGTGATGTTCGAGCCGCTCTGCAGGACGAGCTCATAGGTCCGGTTCGACGAGTAGTTGACAAGGATCGCGGTCACGTTGTACGTTCCCGCGGGCAAGTAGAGCCAGTAGGCACCGCTCGAATTGGTGGTGTTCTGGAAGACGACGGAGGTGGTTGTGTTGGTCGCCTTGATGGTGACGCCGGGAAAGGCCGTTCCGGTAGCGTTCAGGACGTGCCCGCCGATCGATTGCGGGAGCGGAGCGGCGACAGCCTCGGCTGACGGCAGAGGGGCGGCGCACATCAGCGTCAGGATGAGCGCGATCAGTATCGGGATGGAGCGTCTCAAGTTGTCCCGATTAAACCCGAGATGAGATAAGAACCTTTGCGGCTTCGGTCGAAAGTTCGAGAAGGAACCGATCAGCCCTGAGCTGGCGGAGACGGTCCGGAGCCCTTCTTGTCGCAGCCCAGGCTCTGGATCGATATCCCCTTGGGCCTCAGTCCACCGACCTCGTGGGCCACATGAGCCATGAGCATCAGCTTCTGCGCCTCGAACACCCCGGACACCCTAAGGGCTCGGATCAGCTTCCGTCTCAGCTCTCCCGGGCTGACGAGCACCCACTCGGTGCCTCTGCGGAGCTCGAGCCAGCCCTCAGTGAACCGGAACGCACCGGAGCGAAGGCACCAGGTGACGTCGTCGGCGCTGAAGTGGCCGCTGTGGAATGCCCCCACCTCCTCGATGAGCGCGATCAATGCCCTCCTTTCCTTCGGTCCGAGGCATCTCGGCCCGGGGGGCGCGAGGTTGGTGCGCAAGCCCTGGACCGCATACGAGAACGTTCTCGGCTGGAGCGTCGGATCGAGCATGGCCTCCTCGTAGGAAGCCTCTCCACCGATCGCCGCCGAAAGGATCCACGCCGTGCGGAGCAGACCAGGCCTGACTCGTGTGTCGAGCTCGTCCCCTAGGAGCAGAGCCTGGGCGGGCAAAGGTTCGACCTTGTTCTTCCTCAGCAGCCGGCTGTGTGCCTCCCTCGCTAGCGTGGGCGGGTCCCACAGGCGCGGCTCGCTCGGCGGCGCCCTGCCTTCCATGGATGCCGCCATCTTCTTGATCGCGCTAGTTTCCTCGAGCTTGAACGCGTGGTGCAACAGGTGGGCGATCGCCTCGACCTGTATCCGGTCGGCGGGCGCCGCATCCTCACCCGTCGCCTCGGACAGCGCGCGGACTCCCAGAGAGGTGAGCGCGGCGAGGTCATCGGGGCCCTTTCTGGCGGCGCTCCATTCCTTCCACGACAGGACGACCTCTTTGCCTGAGTACCTGAACCAGCTCATGCTCGACGGGATTCCTACGCAGCGGCGCACGGATAAAGGTTGATGAACTCGGACGAGGCATCTTGGAGCGACGTTTTCCGCCATTGCCAGACATCTCTCGTAACGGACCGGCCACCCGCCCGATAACGCTTAATAGAACCCTGCTTAATGGTTTACGCTTCAGCGGAACGAGATGGACATGGAAAGAGTAGCTAAGAGAAGCACGACGCAAGAGGTCATGGGGCTGATGGAGCCTCTGGTCTCCGAATGGTTCGGCTCGAAGTTCAAGGACCTGACCGAACCGCAGTCCTACGCGATACCGATCATCCACCGGCGCGAGCACGTCCTCGTCTCCTCTCCGACGGGATCGGGCAAGACACTCACCGCCTTCCTGAGCATCATCAACGAACTGTTCAAGTACGCCAAGGCGGGCGAGCTGGAGGAGAAGATCTACGCCGTCTACGTCTCGCCGCTCAAGGCCTTGGCGAACGACATCAACCGCAACCTGGAGGAGCCGCTGCGCGAGATATACGAGCTAGCACAGCGCGAGCACGCGGACGCTCCGAAGATCCGCGTCGGGGTCCGGACGGGCGACACCTCCCAGGCAGACCGGCAGAGGATGTTGAAGCACCCGCCTCATATCCTGATCACCACCCCCGAGTCGCTGGCGTTCGCGCTCGCGGCACCGAAGTTCCGTGAGAAGTTCACCTCGGTCGAGTATCTCATCGTCGACGAGATCCACGAGATCTGCGATTCGAAGCGCGGCGTCTTTCTCTCCTTGACCCTTGAGAGGTTGCAAGCGCAGGTGAAGAAGCCGATCACGAGGATCGGTCTGTCCGCCACGCTCGCCCCGATCGAGGAGATCGCTCAGTACCTCGTCGGCCACGACAATGGAAAGGGGCGGGACGTCAACATCGTCGAGGTCAAGACGAGGAAGAACCTGGACCTGAGGGTTCTCTGCCCTGTCGAGGACATGACCACCCTCTCGTACGAGATGATGAATTCTCGCATGTACGACATGCTGAAGGGGCTCATCGAGGAGCACACTTCGACCATCGTCTTCACCAACACAAGGAGCGGCACAGAGCACGTCGTCTACAAGCTGAAGGAGCGCGGCATCGAGAGCATCGAGGCGCACCACGGCTCGCTGGCGAAGGAGACGAGATTGGATGTCGAGGAGAGGCTGAAGAGCGGGCAGCTGCGCTGCGTCGTGTCCTCGACCTCGCTCGAGCTCGGCATCGACATCGGGTTCGTCGACCTTGTTTGCCAGATCGGCTCGCCCAAGTCGGTCGCGAAGGGCATGCAGCGCATCGGGCGGAGCGGGCACTCGCACGGCAAGACGGCGAAAGGCCGCATGATCGTCTTCGACATGGACGATCTGGTCGAGTGCGCTGTGCTGTGCCGTGCCGCCCATCGCAGCGACATCGACCGCGTCACGATCCCGGAGAACTGCCTTGACGTGCTGGCGCAGAGCCTCGTCGGCATGAGCATCGAGAAGCGCTGGGAGGTCGACGAGGCGTACGACCTCGTCAGGCGATCGCACTGCTATCACAATCTCACCAAGGAGGACTTCCTCAGCGTGCTCCGGTACCTCGGCAGCAAGGACGGTTTCGAGGGAGTATACTCCAAGATCTGGTACGACGAGGCGGAGGGCAACTTCGGCAAGAAGAAGGGGGGCCGGATGATCTACTTCCTCAACCTCGGCACCATCCCCGAGGAGGCGAACTACAAAGTGCTGAACGAGAGGGGCGCCATGGTCGGCGACCTCTCGGAGAAGTTCGTCGAGCGGCTAGCCCCGAGGGACGTCTTCGTGCTCGGCGGCCGGTCGTACGAGTACATTCGGACCAGAGGAATGAAGGCATTCGCCAAGTCCGCCTCCGGCCGCAAGCCCACCGTCCCCTCCTGGTCCGGCGAGATGCTTCCCCGCTCGTTCGACCTCTCGATAGAGGTGGCGAAGTTCCGCCGCGAGATCTCGGAGCGTCTGGACGAGCCGGAGGAGCAGCTGATGGAGTGGCTGAGCAAGGACTTCGACATCGGCTCGGGCTCGGCGCGCTCGATCATCTCGTACTTCAAGGAGCAGAGGGACGCGCTGCACCTCGTGCCGAACGACAGGACGCTCGTGCTCGAGGGCTATGATGACAGAGCGGGCAACCACGCCGTCGTCTTCCACTTCCCGTTCGGGAGGAGGGTGAACGACGCTCTGTCCCGCGCTTACGCTTTCAAGCTTACCCAGCAGCTCGGCTCGAACGTCTCGGTCTCGATACTGGACGACGCGTTCATGATTACACTTCCTCGCGAAGTGAGCCTGGAGACGATTCCATCTATGGTCAAGAGCTCCGAGCTCGCCGGCTTATTGCGCAAGGCGATCAAGGACTCGGAGATCTTCAAGCAGAGATTCCGCCACACCGCCTCGCGCGCCTTCATGATCCTTCGCAACTACAAGGGGCGAGAGGTCTCTGTCAACCGCCAGCAGGTCCGCTCCGGCTACTTGCTCGACTACCTGAACAACCTGGAGAACGTGCCGGTGATCGAGGAAACGTACCGCGAGATACTGGAGGACGTGATGGACATCGCGAACGCGCGCCTCGTGCTCCAGAACATCGAGGAAGGGAAGGTGAAGGTGAAGACCGTCGACTATTCCCAGACCCCGTCGCCGTTCGCCCACGGCATCATCCTCGCCGGAATCTCTGACATAGTGCTGATGGAGGACCGCTCCGCCCTGCTCAAGGAGCTGCACCGCAAGGTCCTGGAGAGGGTGATGGAAGGCGACCTGCAGCGCTTCGAGTTCGAACAGGACCAGGTCGCGGCTTACTTCTCGAAGAAGAGGGGGAGGGCCTCGACCAAGGACGGGATCGTCGCGTTGTTGAGAAGGACCGGGCCGCTGCACATCTTCAAGGAACGAGGCCGGAGCGTCTATCCTTATTCCGACCCGGACAGGGCCACGGTCGACGCATGGTCGTCCGAGCTTCTCCAGGAAGGGAGGATCGCCTCGGTCTACATCGACGATGTGAACTACGTCGCGACCGAGGACCTTCCGACGTACCTGCCGCTGGCAGCGAAGCGCAGGGAGCTCGACGAGCTCGACGGCAAGGTGTTCGAGGCGCTCAGCGAGCCGATGGCAGTTCAGGACGTTTCCGAGACGTTCGGCGTGGACATCGACAAGGCGCTAAGGGTATTGCACGTTCTCGAGACCGTCGGCGTCGTCGGCCGCGCCTCCCGCTCGGACGGCAAGTGGCGGTATGGTAGGAGGGAAGTCCCGCAGACCCCGAAGCAGGAAGCCA
>JBEKAR010000065.1:0-9644 GCA_050015815.1 Methanomassiliicoccales archaeon
CGCAGAAGCTCAGCGTCGACATCCCTCCAGGCATCGACGACGGCATGAGGCTGCGGGTCGCCGGAGCGGGCGACGTCAGCCCGGATGGCGGCCCCCCTGGGGACCTGTTCGTCGTCGTCCACGTAAAGCCGCACGAGGTCTTCAGGCGCGAAGGCGCTGACCTCTGGATCGAGCTTCCGGTCTCGTTCGCCGACGCGGCCATGGGCGCAGACACCGAGGTCCCGGCCATCGAGGGCAAGGCGATGTTGCACATACCGCCCGGGACTCAGGGAGACTCGGTTTTCCGCATGAAGGGCAACGGCCTGCAAAAGGTCGGCGAGCGAGGTAAGGGCGATCAGTTCGTCAAGGTCCAGATCAGAGTGCCGAAGAAACTGAGCACGGAACAGAAGGCGCTGCTGAAGAAGTTCACCGAGCTCGAGGGCGAGAGGAAGGGACTTCTGGACCGGTTCAGGAGTTGAGCTTCGATTCGAGCGTGCGGCGCCTCGCCTGCTCTTTGAGTAGGTTCGCCTTGAGCACTCCCTTCGCCAGGCGCGAAGAGAAGAGTTCCAGTCCGACAGGCACGATCTCGTATGGCAGGCGCACGAACCGTCCGAACTCCCGCAGCTCCGCCGCGGGGGCGTCGTCCATGTCCGTATCCAGCATGACTATCTTGGTCGCCGTCCGCTGGAAGCCCTGGCGGAAGAGGTTCTCGTCCTGGACCTTGAGGTACCCCCTCCACTTCGACACCCAGCCCGGAAGGACGACGTTCGCTCCTTCGAAGAGAAGCTGGTCGAGGACGATCTTGGGCGCGACGAGCTCGTACGCCCTCGCGGTCCGGATAGTATGCACGAAATGGTATTCGTCGGGGAGAGTGGTCCCCGATGGCAGGCAATCGCCGGTCATGACGCAAATCGCGTCGGTCGGTGAGAGACGGTCCAGTGGGACGTGGACGCCGTCGCCTCCGGCGTCGAGCGGCGGAAGCGCGATTAACTCCGCGCCCTTAAGGCCCTCCTGTCTCAGGGCGGTGATTGCCTCCCGCTGGATGGTCTCGCAGATGACGATTTTTGTCCCGCCGTTCATGATCTCATCCGTGGTTCGTCCGTCCGGGGACCCCAAACCCGTCCAGGGAGCTGGTCGGGACCTCTTGCCTCGCGGGCCCCATTCACTGCTTCGTAATCGACCAATCATATCGCATCCGATTTAACCCTAATGGTCACGCAGCCTGTTCCAGCATCTCGGATGCGGCGAACATTCGACGTACAAGGTTTTTTGTAGCGCTGTCCATCTCCGTTCTGAATCCCTGGTATTCGATGAGTCACAATCCGGTCAAGCTGTTCACGTTGCAGTTTGCGGGTAACTTCGACCGGAGGCTCTGGATACTCTTTGTCGGGAGAATCATCTCGGCAACTGGCTTCTCGATCGTCATGCCGTTCTTGTCGATCTACTTCTATGACCAAGGCGTCTCGATGACGACGATCGGGCTGGTCTTCCTGGTATCGGCCATCCTTGCGGCCGTGGGGCAGCTGCTCGGTGGCGAGCTGGCCGATCGGTTCGGCCGGCGTCGTGTGATGGTCGGATCGATGGGGGTGCGCGCGGTCGTGTTCGTCATGCTGAGCATCGTCATCGCCTCCACCGGTTCCTTCGAGACGATGTTCGTCTTGGTCTGGATGAGCAACTTCGTCGGAGCCTTCTTCGATCCTGCCTCCAACGCCATGGTTGCCGACCTTTGCGAACCAAGCCGAAGGCTCGAGGCGTATGGATTGCTGCGCATCGGTCAGAACCTAGGCTGGACCCTAGGTCCGTTGCTCGCCGGCATCCTCGTAGTCATGGGTTACTCGACCCTGTTCCTGCTCACCGCGATGACCTCGATCACGGTGACATTCATCATCCTATTGTTCATCTCCGAGTCGAAGCGTTCTTCCCTCTCGCGCCAGCAGTTCAGCATCAGCGATCTCCTCGACATCAGGAAGGACAGGCAATTTGGGGCCTTCTGCGTCATCTCCGCCC
The DNA here is from genome assembly GCA_050015815.1 of Methanomassiliicoccales archaeon. Classification (GTDB taxonomy): domain Archaea; phylum Thermoplasmatota; class Thermoplasmata; order Methanomassiliicoccales; family UBA472; genus JAJRAL01. Next base: position 1,987 of record JBEKAR010000065.1, read on the forward strand.
TGCTCTTCGTCTGCGTCGCTCAGATGTCCTCCGTTTACTCGGTCTATTCGCAGAGCGTGGTGGGCATCCAGCTCGCAGAGGTTGGCTACCTCTACGCCATCAACGGCATCATGGTTGTCTTCATCCAAATGCCCGTGGCGCGCCTTGTCTCGCGCTACCGCATGACGTCCGCCATCGCGGTCGGCGCGATCCTCTACGCGATTGGATATTTCGCGGTCGCCTTCTCCTACGACTTCCTCACCCTGGCGCTATGCATGGTAGTGATCAGCATGGGCGAGATCGTCGTCTCGCCGTCCTCGATGAACCTTGTTGCTAACCTCTCTCCAGATGACAAACGGGGCAGGTACATGGGGGTCTTCGGGCTGTTCCAGCAGTTCGGCTGGAGCATGGGGCCGTTCGTCGGCGGTGTACTCATGGACGCCTTCGTCGGAGTGCCGTACCTGCTCTGGGGCGGAATCGCAGCCTTCGCCTTCATAAGCGCGCTAGGATACCTACTCCTTAAGGGCCGCATGAGCGAGGCAAAGGACCGCGTCGAGACGGTTCCGAACGAGACCTAGAAAAGATTATCCCACCAGCGATTGCTGACAAACCCGATATGAAGGTCATAGGCGTCCTCACCGAGGATTTCCATTTCTTTTACGAGCTGGTGAGGGGGCTCAAAGAGCGAGGGCTGGAGTTCATTTCCCTGGAGAAAGGCCGGCACGTGCCATTCGACGTAGGCGTGGTCGTCACGACTCCGACCGAGGCGGGCGACATCGACTTCGAGCCCCTCGTCGCGGCGGAGGATGCAGAGACGGCGATCAACGCTGCGAGATGCGTCCTCGCGGGCGGGGGGAGGGTCAGGACGGTCGTCGTCGGCATCGATCCAGGCTTGACCACTGGAATAGCAATTTACGGGGAAGGTCGATTGCTTGCAACGGACGAGGCCGACTCGCCGGAGAAGGCGTCGCGGTCAGTGGAGAAGCTACTGTCCTGCATGAGGTACTCGCACTCGTTGGCTCGGGTGGGTCATGGCGACGCGACGAAGAGGGACCGAGTGATCCGTTCGATCTGGAACCTAGTGGACGAGGTCGAGGTCGTGGACGAGACCGGAACGACTGGAAGGAAGAAGCGGAACGACATCGAGGCGGCGAAGCGGATCGCGATGACGAAGGGGGAGATAGTGGAGAGCCCTCCGGAGCCGAACCCGACCCCGGGAGAGGTGAGGGACGTCCAGAGGCTGTCGCGCATCGCGTCCAAGGGCCAGGTGACGATATCGGCGGAGCTGGCGGCCGCCGTGGCACGTGGCGAGATGACCATGGGCCAGGCCCTTCAATCGAAACAGAAGGTCAGACGCGCAGGCCCTTGAAGCCTGGGACGCGAGCCAGCACCATGCCCTCGGTGCTGATCGGCGAAAGCTTGCGACAGAGGCTGATGGCCTCCTGCAGCTTCGCGTCGTTGTCCGCGTAGACCGTCATCACCGACTGACCCTCGTCCACCTTGCTCCCTTCCTTCATGTGGATGTAGACGCCCGCTCCCTTGTCCTTCGGCGCGCCCGCAGCGCGGGCTATCCTCACCAGCTGCTTATTGTTGATCGCACTCACGTAGCCAGACTTCTTTGCCGGGAGGTCAAATGCGAACTTGCCCGGCTCAAAATCGGACGACTTGATGTCCGCCCTTCCGCCCTGGGCCGCGACGATTTCGCGGAACTTGGCCAGCGCCTTACCGGACGAGAGTAGATCGTGCGCCTTCTGCTCGCCGCCGGGAATCCCACCCATCTCGAGGATGATGCCCGAGAGGCTGATCGCCTTCTCAACCAAGCTATTCGGCGATTCCTTGCCCTCGAGCACCGCGATCGCCTCGCGCGCCTCGAGCTTCGGGCCGATCGCCCTGCCGACCGGCTGGCCGCCGTATGTGATGGCACATTCCACCCTGATCCCGAGCCTCTCGCCGAGGTCGATGAAATCCCGGGCGTAGTTCTTCGCCATGTCCATCGTCGGGACCTTGGTGCCGTTCCCCATAGGGATGTCGACGAGCAGGAAGTCCGCTCCCACCGCCTTCTTCTTCGACATCACCGAAGCGAGGAGTTGAGCATGCGGATCGATGCCGAGCGGATACTCGACCTTGATGATGACGTCGTCCGCCGGCGCGAGGTTGAGCCCCCCACCCCAGGCCATTATGCCCCCGACCGTCTCGGCGATGTGCTTCAGCTCGTTCGCGCTGAAATCGACCTTGGCGAAAGTCTCGACGATGTCAGCCGTACCCGCGGCCGAGCTTATCGCACGCGAAGAGGTCTTGGGTATCAGCAGCCCAGCGGCGGCCACTATCGGCACGACAAGGAGGGTGACCTTGTTGCCCGGGACGCCTCCGACCGAATGGAAGTCGAACACCGGAGAACGGTCGAACTTGATCGTCTCGCCAGTCTCTACCATTGCCATCGTCAGATCGGCCGTCTCCCGAAGGTTCATCCCATTGATGTGGAGCGCTGTGATGTATGAAGCAAGCTCGACGCTCGAGAGCGAGCGGCTCGAGATATCGTTTACGAGGGTATGGATTTCGTCCCGGGTGAGCTGCTGGCCGTCCATCTTCTTCCGGATGTAGTCGATCGACTCCGGCTTGCCCGTCGGGACGACGTCCAAGAGCTCTCCCGCCTCAGGTCCGATGTAGTTGAACGCCCTGCCGAGAAGGCCGATTTCACCCCTGGCGATATACGTGTCCGTCGTCTGCACGATCGCCGTCACGGTCGAGGATTCGTGCTTCACGCGTACCCTGTCCTGCTCCGCGATCCCCATCTCCTGACAGTCATCCGCGTGCAGGAGGACAGTTATCTCGCCTGAGTCCATGTCGATGTACTTCGCCTTCAGCTTCATCAAATCAACCCCACTTCTGCAGCGCCAGGCGCAGTTCCTCATGCCCCTTGGCGTACTTCTCCGGTGCGATGCCTGCCACGGCAGCATCGACCGCTTGCACCATCGCCGCGGCCCCTCCTCTGACGCCCATCGGGTGTCCCGCCACGCCTCCGCCCGCTTGTATCTGGATATCCTTCCCTCCGATCTCGATCAGACGGTGTACGAGGGCGGGATGCACCCCGCCGGATGCGACGCACATCACCGGCCTGAGCTTGCCCATCTTGTCCTGGCAGACGTGCTGCGAGGCCAGATCCTCCTTCGGATCGCCATGCATCTTGCCGACGCCGTAAGTACCGATGTGCAGCGCGTCCCCGCCGCACATCCTCACCAGTTCCGCCATGACGCTCCAGGCTATGCCGTGGTTCTTGTCACGGGTGAAGGCGCCATGCATCGTACGGTGAACATGGATAGGAACCTTGATCGACTCGTCCTCCGCGAGCGCCTGGACGGCGGCGAATCCCGAGGTCAGCACGTCGACCATCAGTTCGGTCGCCCCCAACTGTTGCGCCCTCTCCGCCACCTCGACGATCCGGTCCGCCCGGGAGGAGACGTTGATGGCGTGCATCATCGCGTGGCCGCTGTCATGCTTCACGCGGTCTATCGCCTCCGCGATTGCGACCACCCTCTCTTCCAGCGGACAGAACTTCTGGTCCACCAGCGTCTCGTCGTCCTTGCCGTTCGTCAGCCCGCCCATTCCCGCCTCATAGACGTAGTCCGCGTAGCCTTTCGGCGGCAGACCGATCTTCGGCTTGACGATCGTCCCGACCAACGGCTTCGTCGGCCGCTTCAGGATCGAGCGCATGCCCTTCACGCCGAACTTCGGGCCCTTGAACTGCGAGATGACCGAGGGCGGGAATAGGCAGTCCTCCAGCCGCACGCCGGTCAGGACATCCAGGCCGAACAGGTTGCCCGCGATTACCGAGAGGATCTGAGGCACCCCGCCGACATCGAGACTGAGGTCCTCGACGGGATACGCGATGACCGCGAGGTCGCCCTTGATATCGATGACCTTCGCGCCGTAGGCCTCGAACACTTTGTCGGTGAGGGTGCTGACGCCTGTCCAGGTACCGGTCGACTGCTCGGTCGCGATTGCCGCCGCGGCCTGCTTCATGTCGAGCTCGGTGGTGACCTTGTATGTGCAGAGGACGTGAGCGTCCGGGTCGACCTTCTCTCCAATGTGCAGATACTTCTCCGAATACTCCATGCGCTCACCTCCCTTCGTGGCCGGAGTCGAAGAGCGCTTCCTGGCCGAGCTGCCTGACGATTATCTCGTACGCCGCGAAGGGCGGGATGACCCCGACCTCGGTGACGATGGCGTCGATGTACTCCGGCGGCGTTGCATCGAAGACGGGATTGAGGATCTTCGTCCCGCGGGGTACTTCGCTTACCTTCGCCACCTCCCCTGAACTTCTCTCCTCGATCTCCACCAGCTCGCCATAGAGCGTCTTCGACGAGAACTTGAACGTCTCGGCGCAGACCATGAACGGCACTCGGGCTTCGTGGGCCGCCAGGGCTATCTGCGATGTGCCGATCTTGTTGACCACGGCGCCGTTGGAGCAGACCGTGTCCGCGCCGACGACAACCGCGTCCAGTCGCTTCATCAGCCATCGGACCGCGCTGTCGACGATCAGGCTCGCCTCGATCCCCGCATCGCTCAGGTCCTTGACCGTCAAAAGGCCCTGCCTCCACGGCCTCGATTCCGTCGCGTAGACGTCGAGGCGCTTGCCTTGATTGTGCGCCTCGATTATCGCGGCAAGGGCGGCCTTGCTGTTGCAGTGGGTTAGCACCTTGTCGCCGTCCTTCAACCTACCCGCGCCGAAGTGGCCGATGATGCCGATGGCCTCCCTCGACCGCTTGACGAAGCCGTCCGCGTTGTCAGCCATCGCCTTGCGGAGCTCCTCTACCGACGACGCTTCAGAAGTGTTCGAGAATACTGAGTTCAGGGAGTTCCAGAGCGACACGGCGGTCGGGCGCGAAGCGAGCAGAACGTCCCTCGCCTCGTTCATTCGGGACTTGAACGCCTCGAGGTCCTTGCCCTTGAACCCGAGCGCTTCTTCCTTGAGCGCCTCGGCCCCGGTCCTGGCGATCTCGGCGGCCCCGCGTATCCTCATCCCCTTGATCGCTTTGGCCGCTTCGTTTGCTCTCATCTTCTTCCTCCAGGGCGGTAGTAATCCCTGTCTCCTGGCATTAAACCTGTCTGTGAGGGAGAGGACCGACGGCGTTCGCACCGTTTCAGATCATTTGGCCAGGAATCTTTCCAGCTCATTGAGCGTTCTGGTGTTCAATACGTCGCCGCGCTCGAGCCATCCCCTTCGCGCCGTCGCGACTCCGTACAGCATGTTGTCGAGGTGACCGACCGCATGCGAGTCGGTGCCGATCGCGATCATGGCCCCAATCTCCTTTGCCTTGCGGCAGTCAGTGTCCTTGAGGTCCAGTCTCTCGGGGAAGGCGTTGAGCTCGAGGCAGACGTTGTTGTCCTTCGCCGCCCTCATCACCCTATCTAGGTCGATGGCGTAGGGCTCGCGCTGCTCCAGCACCCTTCCGGTCGGATGACCCAGGATCGTCAGATAATCGTTCGAGATCGCCGTCAGGACACGGTCCGTCATCTCCTCCTCGCTCATGTTGAACTTGGAATGCACGGAACCCAGGACGAAATCGAGATCCCGTAGCACGGAGTCCGGATAGCCTAGCTTGCCGTCTTCTTCGATCTCGACCTCCGTGCCGACCAGCACCCTGACCTCCGGCAGCAGCCTATTGAGATTCTTGGCGATGTCCGTGTTGCCCTTCAGCCTCTCGACCGAAAGACCGTTCGCTACCTTCAGCCCCTCCGAATGATCGGTTATTCCGACGTAATCATAGCCGCGGCGCTTGCACGCATAGGCGATCTCCTCCATCGTGGCGTTGCCGTCGCTCGCAATGGTATGGACGTGGAAGTCCCCCTTGATCTCCTTGAGCTCGATGAGCTTCGGCAGCTTGTGGTCGAGCGACGCCTCTATTTCGCCGTTGTTCTCCCTGATCTCGGGCGGCATGATCTCGAGGCCGAGCGCCTCATAGATGTCTTCCTCCTTTTCCCCCGCCATGATCTCACCTGAATCCTTGCGGAACATGCCGTACTCGTTGAGCTTCCATCCCTTGTCGATTGCCATCTGGCGCAGGGATATGTTGTGCTCTTTGGAGCCGGTGAAGTACTGAAGGGCTGCTCCATACTCCACCTCCTTCGCCACGCGCATGTCCACCTGGACCCCGCTCTGCAAGCGCACCGTGACCTTCTTGTCGCCTCTGACGACGACCTCCGCCACCTCTGGATGAGATGTGAAGATGTCCATCGCCCAGCGCGGGTCGTCCGTGCCCATCAGGATGTCCAGGTCACCGATTGTCTCCTTCATCCGGCGCAGGCTACCGGCGACGCTCACCTTGTCGGTGTTCGCCTTCTTGATCAGGTATTCGACTATCCCCTTGGCGGTCGGATAGGCGTAGCCGAGCAACATCCTCCCGCTCCTCCGCTCGATTAGCTCGATCCCGTGGAGTATGCTCTCCTCCGACTTCTCCCCGAACCCCTTCAGCTCGCGGATGCGGTGCTCTTGCACTGCCTTCTTTAGGTCCTGGAGGTCGGTGACCTTGAGCTCCTTGTAGAGGCGGACCGCCGTCTTCGGTCCGATGTCGGGCACGCTCATCACCTGCAGCAGACCGGCCGGGTACTGCTCCTTGAGCTCGTTCAGGTATGCTAGTTGGCCAGTGTCGAGTATCTCTTCGATCTTCTTCTCGATCGCCTCTCCCACCCCGGGTATTTCCCTGAGCTTTCCCGACTTCCTGACGTGGGCGACGTCCTCTGATAGCGATTCGATGCTCCTCGCCGCTTTTCGGTAGGCGTTCGGCTTGAACGCCACTCCCTCGAGGTCGAGGATATCCGCTATCTGGTAGAAGATGTTCGCGACCTCGGCGTTTCTCATCTGGACGAACGTTTGCATTCCCGACGATAAATAGATTGCAGCACCAGTCAGAGTTTGGCCATCACTCAGATCTGGGCGTTTTCAGCCAGTCCCATCCTCGTGCGAGAAGATAACATGGACCATCCATCCGCAACCTGCTAATACGGGCGGAGTCGAATGCAATCCGCAGAGCGTGAGGTCATGGAGGCTTACAATCCCTACGAGACCGCGAAGCAACAGGTTGACCGTGTAGGCAAGATGCTCGGCCTGAGCCAGGATGTCATCGAGCTCTTGAAGGCGCCCAGGCGCGAGCTCGGCGTCAATTTCCCGGTGAAGATGGATGATGGAAGCATGAGGATATTCAAGGGCTACCGGGTGCAGCACAACTTCGCCCGGGGTCCGCTCAAGGGGGGGGTCAGGTTCCATCCCAACGTGACGATCGACGAGGTGCGAGCGTTGTCGATGTGGATGACCTGGAAGTGCGCCGTGGTCGGCATCCCGTTCGGGGGAGCGAAGGGAGGCGTGATCTGCAACCCGAAGGAGCTCAGCCGGACCGAGCTGGAGAAGATCACCCGGCGGTACACGAACGAGATCGCGCTCATTATCGGCCCTCAGGAGGACATCCCGGCCCCAGACGTATACACCGACGCGCAGACAATGGCCTGGATGATGGATACGTACAGCATGGGCGTGGGCCACTCCGTTCCGGGCATCGTGACCGGCAAGCCGATTGAGCTCGGCGGCTCGAAGGGGAGAGAGGATGCGACGTCCAGGGGAGTGATGTACGTCGCACAGGAGGCGGCGAGAGCGAAGGGGCTGGAGCTAAAGGGGGCGAGGGTCG
>JBEKAR010000066.1:0-9331 GCA_050015815.1 Methanomassiliicoccales archaeon
TGAAAAAGCCGTAGAGCGTGGACTTGAGGCGGTGGTACACCACGGCCTTCGGGTTGTAGGTCAGCTTGTATCCCTTCTCGACGGCCCTTAGGTTCAGGTCGATGTCCTCCGCGGTGATGAACCAGTCATCGAACCCTCCGATGTCGTCAAGCACCCTCTCGCGGAAGGCGAGGTTGCAGCTCGGATATGACAGGTCAAAGCCGTGGTAGTCCAACTCCACCCGGTCGAGCTCCTCCCAGGAACGGAGGCCCATGTTGATGGTCTTTCCCGCTACGACATCCGCGCCGGAGTCCATTGAGTTCCGTATCTCATGGAGCCAGAACGGATTGGCGATGCAGTCACCATCGATGAATGCGATCCCGTCTCCAGTGGCGGCCTTGATGCCGAAGTTGCGGCTCTTACCTCTCTTGCCGGAGCAGATCAGCAATCTCACGTCTTCGTTCCTTCTGGCGTATTCCTCGACGATTTCTCTCGTCCTGTCGATGGATCCCGCGTCGACGACGATAATCTCAAGCGGACCTTCTTGTGTGATCAAGCTGTCGAGCAGGTCAGCGATGTTGCGCTCTTCATTGAAAAGAGTGAGTACCACGCTGAACTTCATCCAGGTTCTAATGGCAGAGGTTGTAGATACCGTTTTTGTGCCATAGCGTTCTCCTTCATTGGGGCTCCTTGTGTCACTCGCTCACGCCCCTTTGCCAGTGATGCGCCGTTCGATGATCCGGGCTAGAGCTCGTTTCCTTGCCTCGCAGGAGAACTTGCTCTCAACTCGCGCTCTCGCTCTCGGCCCGGTCGTGTCGTCCGATAGCGCCTTCGCGGTTGCTTCGGCCGCCGCGTCAAGGTCGCCATAATGCACGATGTATCCGCAATCTCCCACGACCTCGGGGAGTCCTCCGCGGTCTGAGACAACTGGAACGCACTCCCTCGCCATCGATTCGGCGACGGCCATGCCAAAGCTCTCGTCGTACGAAAGCTGGACGCAAACCTTCGCCTCTCTGAAGAGTTCGAAAAGTTCGGGCTGAGGAAGCCTTCCCCTAAATTCGACCAGTGAGTCCCTGAGATGCTTTTCGGCAGCGAATCGCTCGTCGACGTATCCCACCGCCACGAACTTCGCCTGAGGAACCTTGTCGGCGATCTTGACAAAGGAATCCACACCTTTGAGAACGAAGGTGCGATCGGTCACGTTGGCGACCGTGACTACGATCCCTCCAGTCTTTGTCGGTCTTTCATCACCCAGGCCGGGCACTCCAAGATAGACCACAGAGATGCGCGCCTCATCCGCCTTCGCGTTGGCGATCAGCTCGGTCTTGGTATGCTCCGACACGGCGAGGATTTCATCGCAGTGACGGAAGACGAACGAGGGGACCCTCTTGAACCAGGGTCTGTTGAACGAACCGTATCCGATTGCAGGCTCTTTGGCTGCATCATAGCCAGCTGCGATCGTGATGCAAGGTTTGCCTAGCGCCTTTGCCGCGATCACCGCGAACAATGAGTGCCAATCTGCGAACCAGCAAATGCACAGATCCGATTGCATCATCCCAATAGTCATTCTGAGCGGGAGGAGCACGAAAGACAACGGGTTCTTGTGACTGTAGACCACCTGTCTGACTTCATAGGATTCGGACAAGAGCTTCACATCATTCCGCACAAAGGCTGTCAAGCCGATGCTAGCGATGAGTAGTCGAGCCTTTCGCTTGCCCGATTGACGAAGTTTCCGGTCCGAAGGGTCCACCAGGACCAAAAAGGCGTATTCGCGGATAATAGGTATGGCGGACGAGGCTTTGACGATCGCAGCGGAACAACCGGTTTTTTCGCTCCAATTGTTTAGTTACAGCCTCAGCCGAGTTCAAGCCATTTTTCGCTTGATCATCATTCTGCCGTTCCTCACAAGTGAGCAGAGGTTTGCCACGGTAGGTATGAGGAGTCGTGCTGCCGTCAAGAAACCAAGATCACCGCGATCGGATACGTTGCATCTCGCTAGGGCCATCACGGAATCGTAGGCCTTCTTCCTTCGTGGATCGAATCTGAGCGCATAAGCGAGCCTGGGAAGGTTCAAGCGGAATCTCTCTCCGCCTTCCTTGTAGTATGCGAGGGCGTTCCAATAGAGGTCATCCACTTCAACTGCCATCTCATTCCTCCATTTGTGCGTGCCCTGGCCCTTGTGGACCCTCGACCTGAGGAGCGGCTCCTGCATCCCGACGAAGTCGTGGGTCCTGTTGAGCCTGAACCACATGTCATAGTCCTGAGTCGTCCGCAGCCTGGTGTCGAATTCTCCTGCCGTGTCGAAGGCACGCTTCGGTATCAAGGTCGTGCAGCCGTTCACTCCGAATGGTGGATGGTCGAATAGACCCCGCACAACCATACTGCCGAGCAATGCCTGGTAGAACCCACGCGGATCGACCTCGGGGTTCCTGACCTCCGAATAGGTCTTCGAGTTCTCGTCCATTATCTCGACGTCCGAGTAGAGGATCGTGTTCTTGGACGGAAGGGACTGGATGAGGTCCACCTGCTTCTCCAGTTTCGTCTCCTTGAAGGCGTCGTCGTGGCTCAGCCAGGCGATGTACTCGCCTGATGCCTTCTGTATTCCATGGTTGAGAGCGCTCGCCACGCCACCGTTCTCCTTGCGTATGTATCGTAGGCGGTCTCCGCGGCCCTTCGCCACCTTCTCGGTCGCGCCGTCGTCCGTCGACCCATCATCGATGACGATTATCTCGACGTTCGAATACGTCTGCGCTATTGCGCTGTCGATCGCCTCACCGAGATAGTCCGCCCCGTTGAAGACCGGGATCACGACCGTAACCAGTGGTGCGCTCATTTCATTCACGGTGGCTGACGATTACCCTCAATGCGGTCTGGCTGACGTTGTCGCGGCGATATTCCGCAGGGAGCTCCCAGCGGTGAGGTTCGCCAACTGCCACGCGGACGCACCGGAGGATGCTCTCTGGATCCGATCCGGACAGCATGTTCGATCCGCTTTCTATCGTCTCCGGCCTCTCCGTGACGTCCCGGAGGGTCACGTTCGGCACACCGAAAATGCAGCACTCCTCCTGCACCGTCCCTGAATCGGTGAGCACGACAGCCGCGTTCTTCTCCAAGTGGACGAAGTCGAACAGCCCCAAAGGTTCGGTCGCCACCACGCCCTTAGGAAGTCCTCGCGCCTTGAGCGCCTTCTTCGTTCTGGGATGGACGCTCCAGATCACCTTGAGCCTCAGCTCCGCGGAGACCTTGCCCAGGGCGCTGACGAACGACCCGAGCCTCTTCTGTTCGTCAACGGTCTCGGCGCGGTGCAACGTCGCCAGCAGATAGCCTTGGCGCTTCACACCGAAGTCCTTCATCGCGCCGCTCGCGTCGATCTTAGCGGAATAGAAATCGAGCACTTCCTTGATCGGGTTGCCGATGACGTACGTCCTCTCTGCCGGAATTCCCTCCCTGACCAGATTCGCTCGGCTCCTCTCGGTGTACGGCATGAGGACGTCGCTGCAATGGTCGATGACCCGTCGGTTCACCTCCTCCGGCACTCTGTCGTCGAAGCACCGGTTGCCCGCCTCCATATGATAGACCGGGATGCCCCTCCTCTTGGCCGCGAACGCCGAGAGGCCGCTGTTCGTGTCGCCCAGGATGAGGAGCTTATCCGGCCGCTCTTCCTCCATGATCCTGTCGCACTGCTCGATGATCTTGGACACCTGCGCCATGGCCGAGCTTGACTTGGTATCCAGCTCATAATCCGGCGACCGCACCGCGAGCTCCTCGAAGAAGAGCGCGTTGAGCCGCCGGTCGAAGTTCTGGTTCGTGTTCACCAGGACGTGCTCGGTCCGCTTGTCGAGAAGGGGAATCAGCCGGCTCAATCGGATTATCTCCGGCCGCGTGCCGAGGACCGTCATCACTTTCATCTTAACATCTCGCCCTCTTCGATGTTGCCGTTCTCGATCATCAGATGATTGCGCTTGAGGAGGCGCACGACCTCTGGGGCGCTCCTGACGCTGTCCGCCGAGGAATACTCCTTCGACAAGGCTGGCTTCCCTCTGATCTGTTCCCCGACCTCGGGCAGTATCGGCTTGATGGCGTAGTATTCGCCCTTGTCGATAGTGCGGTTGGCCTCCTCTTCGGAGACGAGGATCTCGTGGATCTTCTCTCCCGGGCGCACGCCCGTCACCACTTTCTTGATCTTCCTTCCGGCGATCAGCGCGTCGGCGATGTCGACGACCTTGGCCGCTGGGACCTTCGGGATGTACGTCTCGCCCCTCGAGGCGCCCTTGATCGCAGCGAAGATGGTGTCAACGGCCTGGTTCAATGTCAGGAGGAATCGGGTCATGTCCGTCGAGGTGATCGTCACCGGGCCGCCCGCCTTGATCTGTTCGTGGAAGAATGGTATTACGGAGCCCCGCGACGCGAGGACGTTGCCGTACCGCACGCATATCAAGCGAGTGTCGGCGCAATCCATGTTGGCCTGGATGAACACCCGCTCTTGGATCGCCTTGGTCATGCCCATGACGTTAACGGGCTTGCAGGCCTTGTCGGTGGAGATGCCGACCACGGTCTCGATAGGCAGATCGTGCTCTCGGATCGCCCTGACGATGTTCTCCGGTCCCCCGATGTTCGTCATCACCGCTTCGTAGGGGAAGTACTCGCAGGTCGGGACCTGCTTGAGGGCGGCGGTGTTGAATACCACGTTCACACCCTTGAGAGCTTGTGCGATGCTGCTGAAGTTCCTGACGTCTCCGATGCGGAACGCGAGGAGCTCCTGGAAATTCTTATAGATAGTCTCGTCGGTCGCGGACTTCTTATTCTGATAGTCGAGCCGCATCTCGTGTTGCTTCGCCTCATCTCTGGAGAAGACGACGATCTGCTTCGGCTTTCCCATCTCGCAAGTCAGAAGCCGCCTAATCAGAACTTTTCCAAGCGATCCAGTTCCGCCGGTGACCAGTATTCTCTTTCCGTCTAGGTTCTTCATCCAATCGCCTTCTTCATTGCATCATAACTAGACCAATCTTTCGCCATCGATGCGATCATGTCCTTCCAGGCCGGTGCAACATATCCCGTTTCCTTCTGGAACAGGCTCCCGTCAAGGCTTCTGTCGCAGAAGTATTCTGGATAGGGCTCGACCTTGATGCCGAGTGCGAGCTCCTTTGCGATCAGGCTCAAAAGATCGAACTTCGAGATCGCCTCTGAGGCCACCTGGCGGACTCCCCTAAGTCCAGGACGTTCCAAGATGGTCCCCACGACGTTGGCCATCTCGTGGGTCGTTAGTCCTGTGAAGATCGCCTTTGTGAACCCCTTGACCTTCTTCCCCCTATTGGAAACGAGCCACTCCACAAGGCCATGGGAGGATTCCAACTCGCGACCGACGATTGAGGACCTGATGGTGAACCCCTCCTTCTCATCCAACTCTCCTAGCGATTTCGTTCGTCCGTAGAGGTCTTGGGCATCGTGAGGATCGGAAAGCCTGTAGTTCCCCTTCGTGCCCGAGAAGACGCAGTCGGTGCTGAAGTGAACAAGACGTATTCCATTTTCGGCACAGAGCTCCGCCACCAGATGAGGGAACAGCGAGTTGATGGTGATGCTGGGGACAGGTGACTTGGCAAGCTCGGACTGCTTGACGATCCCGATACAATTGACGGCGACGTCGGGCTCGAACCTGGAGAAGCAATTCGCCACCGACTGCATACCGGTGGCATCCACCCCTTCGAAGAGGAGGTCGCGTGGCAGGAAATTGTCAGGGATTCTTTCGTTGATCCTCCTGCACGTCCCTTTGACATCGTGCTTATGGGCCAACTGGAGCAACAGGCGGTGTCCCAACATTCCATAGGCCCCCAGGACCACGACGCGCATGCGACTTGTAACGTGATAGCCGTTCTTAATCGTGCGCCAGACGGTCTCATCGCTCTGTCTGTAGAACGGGGCGGCATCTTCCCTTGCCGAGGCTGACGGCATGCTCACTTGGTAGGGAATCCACGGATTGTAGCTGACAAAGCAAAGCTTATAGATGCACATCGAGGTCTCGGAGGAGTCCTCAGCCTCCGCATCGCCAGCATAGCGGAGGAGGGGAACTCACGGTGGCGTCCTGCAAGATGCCTTCGACCGAGAACTAAACACCATTGGAGAACGGTGCAGGCCATGATCTACTTGAACCCGGAGAACGCAAGCGCCCTTGGAGACGATACCTTTTGGACTTGGTTCAAGCGTGAGTTCCCCAGCTCGAAGTTCGGCACGCCGAAGAGGCTGAATGCTGACGACATCGTCCTCCAGTACTCGACGCTCGGATTCCCCAACGTGGCTGGGAAGTCCTTGGCCGTTCTCTGGGAGCTCTATCCCGAGATGAAGGTCGTTTTCCAATCGAGCGAATGGGATCACATCCTAAGGAAGGTCTACGAGGCGGCGAAACTCTGCACGTACAGGACGGTCCCGACGGTTGGGTCCATCAGATACTATGAAGAAATCGGGTCTGTCGACATCCTGCCCATTGGGGTGGACACGGACCTGTTCAAGCCCGCCGCCGACAAGGAGAAGGTTAGGGAGAAATACGGAATCCCACTCGATGGTGAGGTCGGTTTCTGGGGCGGGACGACGCATGCCATGAAGGGCTCCACCAGGCTGTTCGAGTACGCCAAACAACATCCTGAAATCAATTGGGTCTGCGTCTGGAAGTGGAAGCAAGAGGAAGGGAAGCTTCCTGGAGCGCACAACTTCACCCAGGTTAACCAGAAGACGCTCAGCGAGCTGATGGGTTGCTGTGATTTCGCCCTTTTCACCGGCAGGCTCTCGTCCTATTTCATGATCGAATGGGAGGCAATGTCCTGCGGGCTCCCAGTCAGGTTCAACGACGACATTGTGTTCCCAAGGGACTTCATGCCGTCGCTCAATCCGCGGGATGACGTGTTCAGGTTCAAGTGGGACCGCAAGTCGGCCAAGGCCCTGTGGGCCCACCATCTCGAGGAGAGGGGGGTGACTTGGTGAAGGTCTCGATATTCTCGTTGATCTACCAATCATCCGAATGGGCCGACTTCGTCTACGATTCGGTGCACAAATACACTCCGATGTTGGCTCGCGGGGATGCGGAGTTCTTCTTCGTCGCCAATGACGCGACTCCAGAGGTGATCGAGCACCTGAAGCAGAAGGCCTACCCTTACTACGTTAAGAACAACATCAGACAGACCGAGGCCGAACTGTTCAAGCAGGGTTACGGAAAACCAGAGTATATCTCCCGTGTCTACAAAGGGTTCAATTTCGGCATCGAGAAGGCCCGTGGCGAGATCGTCGTGATCATTAACTCGGACATGGCGTTCTCACCTGACTGGCTGGAGAACATGGTGAAGTACCTGACGGAGAAGACCGTCATCACAGCCCAGCTCGTGGAACGTGACCACCCAAAGTATGGAGTGTTCAAAGGAGTGTATCACGGGGAGTTCGGCTCCACGATGCACGACTTCAGGGAAAGGGAGTTCCTCGGATTCGCCTTGAAAAAGGCAGCGACTGGATTGATCCCTGGAAAGGGGTATGCTCCATGCGCGTTCTACAAGGCGACCGCTGAGAAGGTCGGCGGTTATCCAGAGGGAAACATCGCCGGCAAGTCTTTCGACGACGTCGTGGAGTATGGGGATGAGAGGTTCTTCTACAAACTAGCCAAGCTCAACATCCCACATTACACCAACCTCGACTCGATCGTCTACCACTTCAAGGAGGGTGAGATGGCCACCGCTCCATCCAACAATCCGACTCCAAGGGATATCCCTCAACCAGATTACTTCCCGCTCAAACCGGTGGTGGCCGATGGGGACAAGGTCCGCCTGAACACCGAACCTCAGTTCATGGTCAGCCTCAAGCGCGACATCAGACGGGCAAAGAAGTACTACAAGCGCATGAAGCAGAAAGCGGGGAAGTTCAAGAACAGGGTCCTCGGCAAGTAGCCTCCAGTCAAGTCTATCGGGCCCTCGATTAGGCGCGCTTTCCCGGACAGTTATATATACCATCACGCCAATACTAATCGGCGTCCGACACTCGTCGGACTAGTAGAGGGATGGGATGCAACTAGGGTTCTCTCTCCATCGTGAGAGCCCGTACTATCGCCTCTCCCAGAGGGAGGTCGCGCATGTATCTTAGGCAGATCGAGCTAGAGAACTTCAAGTCCTTCGGCAAGAAGATGACCATACCGCTCCTGGAGGGCTACACCGCGGTCACGGGACCGAATGGATCGGGCAAGAGCAACATCTCCGACGCGATCCTCTTCGTGCTCGGGCCGAAGAGCTCCAAGGCGCTGCGCGCCGCGAAGCTCACCGACCTCATCTTCAACGGCGGTCCGACGAAGCAGCCATCGGACTACTGCAAGGCATCCCTCATATTCGAGAACAAGGACCGTGCCATCCCCTACGACGCCGACGTCGTAAAGCTCACGCGGCTCATCAAGCTCTCGGAGAGCACCGACGGCTACAACTCCTACTTCTACGTGAACGATCGGAAATCCTCGCTCGGCGAGTTCGATCAGTTGCTTCTCAACGCCCGCATCAGCGCCGACGGATACAACGTCGTCCAGCAGGGCGACGTGACGCACATCGTCTCGATGTCGAACATCGACCGGCGTCGCATCCTCGACGATATATCGGGCATCAGCAAGTACGACGAGGAGATGGTCAAGGCGGACGCGGAGCGTAAGGCGGCGGAGGAGAACATCGACCGCATCGGAATCATCCTCACGGAGCTGGAGAGGCAGATCAAGCAGCTCGATGAGGAGCGCACCTCCGCCCTGAAGTACCTCGAGGCGAGGGACAAGCTGACCCTTTCCAAATGCCAGCTGGCTCACAAGAAGAAAGAGTCCACGCAGGCAGAGATCGAGCAGGTCAGGAAGCAGGTCGAGGACTACGCCACGCAGGCCGAGGCGCTCAAGGTCCGTAAGCAGGAGCTGACCGACAAGATCGCCGGGGTCGAGGCGAAGGTCACTGAGCTGGAGGGGCAGATCGACACCAAGAGCGGCGGCGAGTTCAAGCAGCTCAAGGAGAAGACGGACGCGGTCAAGATAGACATCGCGAGGACGCAGGAGCAGCTGCTCCAGGCGAACTCCGGCCTAGGGGAGGTCAAGGAGGTCCTGGACGAGAAGCTCAAGGAGAAGGCAGGGCTCGACAAGGAGGCGAAGGAGCTCGAGGAGAAGCTCGCCGGGCTGGAGAAGGCGCACCTCGCGGACCTGGCTACTCTCGACTTGAGGAGGAAGGAGCTCGACGACCTCAACAAGGAGGTCTCCGACTCGGACAACGAGGTCGGCTCGCTGGCAAAGAAGGTCGACGAGCTCGACGCGCTCCTCAAGAAGAAGGAGGAGGAACGGCATCAGCTCACTCTCGAAAAGGAG
>JBEKAR010000067.1:0-9289 GCA_050015815.1 Methanomassiliicoccales archaeon
GAGGACGATTACATGCGTTGGGACTATCGCTATTGCAAGGGCTGCGGCATCTGCGCCGACATCTGCCCGGTCGAGGCGGTCGAGATGGTGAGGGGGGTGCACGAATGGTGACGAAGGCGCTCTCGGCGGACCACGCCGTGGCATGGGGAGTCCGTCTAGCAAGGGCCGAGGTCATCCCGGCGTTCCCGATCACGCCGCAGACTCTCATCATGGAGCTTATCTCGGAGTTCATCAACGATGGCGAGTTCGACGCCGAGTTCATCCCGGCGGAGAGCGAGCACAGCGTGATGTCCGTCGCCGTGGGCGCAAGCGCGACCGGCGTCAGAACGTTCACCGCCACCGCCTCGCAGGGCCTCGCGCTGATGCACGAGATGCTCTATGCCGCTCCGCAGAACCGATTGCCGGTCGTCATGGTGAACGTCAACCGATCGCTCGGCGCGGCATCGGGCATCTGGCTCGAGCACAACGACTCGATGCCCGAGAGGGAATCGGGCTGGATGCAGGTCTACGTGGAGGACAACCAGGAGGCGCTAGACATGGTCATCCAGGCGTACCGCGTAGCAGAGGATCGCAGGGTCTATCTCCCGATGATGATCTGCCTGGACGGCTTCGTGCTCTCCCATACGGTGGAGAGGGTCGAGGTGCCGGACCCCTACGACGTCGACAATTTCCTGCCGAAGTTCGCCCCGCTGAACGTGCTCGACGTCGCGGAGCCGAAGATGATCAACCCAATCGTGCCGCCGGAGTACGCCACGGAGATGCGTTACCAACTTGACAGGACGATGGATTCGGCTCGCGTCGTCGTGAGTGAGATAGACGAGTCGTTCGGGGACAAGTTCGGACGGAGGTACGGCGGCCTATTCGAATCGTACCAGATTTCCGATGCGGAGTACGCCTTGGTCACCCTTGGCACCGCGACAACGACGGCCAGAGGGGTCGTCGATGAGCTGCGTCAGGAGGGGAAGAGGGCCGGGCTGATCAAGCTGCGGTTCATGAGGCCTTTCCCCGAGAGGGAGCTCATCGACGCGGCTTCGAAGCTCAAGGCCCTTGGCGTCTTCGACCGCTCGGTCGGCTTCAATTCATACGGACCTGTGTTCACCGAGGTGAGGGGTGCGTTGAGTTCGTTACGGATCCCGATCACGGACCACGTCGGCGGACTGGGGGGTAGGGACCTGACACCGGAGGATGTAAGGGAGATGTATTCGATCGTCGAGAAGGCGGCGAATGGCGAGAAGGTCAGGCAGGTCACCTGGCACGGTCTCAGAGGTGAGCAGGAATGAGTCCGGAGAAGGACATCACCAAGCTGACTTTGCGCGACGTGCCGAACAAGGAGTACTTCCTCTGGGGTCACGGAGCCTGTCCTGGCTGCGGCGTCGCGATCGCGGTCAAGAACCTGATGCGCATCTTCGGACCGGAGACGATCGTCTACGTGCCGGCGAGCTGCCTGGTTGTGTTCGGCGCGCAGTACCCGATCAGCGCTTTCGACGTGCCGTACTTCTTCACCGCGTTCGAGAACACTGGTGCGGTCCTGACGGGGATCCGGGCCGGGCTGAGGCGGAAGGGCAAGAAGGCCCTGGTCGTGGGCATGGCCGGCGACGGCGGGACGTTCGATATCGGGCTGCAGGCTTTGTCCGGCGCGGCGGACCGCAACGAGGACGTGATCTACGTTTGCCTCGACAACGAGGCGTACATGAACACCGGCATCCAGATGTCCGGGGCGACGCCGTTCGGAGCGTGGACGACGACCTCCCCCAATGGGAAGGTGATCAATGGCAAGAGGAGGTTCAAGAAGGACCTCGGGGCGATAGTCGCGGCCCACGGCGTCCCCTACATGGCGACGCTCTCGATCGCGCACTGGAACGACTTCGTGCGCAAGGCGGAGAAGGCGAAGCGCGCCGAGGGGTTCCGCTTCCTGCACGTGTTCACCCCCTGCGTCCCCGGCTGGAGGTCTGAGGCGGCGAAGACGATGGAGATCTCTCGTCTTGCGGTAGAGACAGGAATGTGGACGCTCTTCGAGGCTGAGCATGGCGAGGCGAACGTCACTTATCGGCCGAAGAAGATGGAGCCGGTGACGGAGTACCTCAAGCTCCAGGGCCGATTCGCGCACATGACGACGGAGGACGTGAACACCCTGCAGCACTGGCTATGCAAGAAATGGTGGGCCCACTACGATGACGAGGTCGAGGCGCCGCCCTGCGTGCTTTACAACGCCGAGAAGCCGCTGCACCACGCCGGCGACCCCTTGCACGGCGTCTGAGCGACGACCGGCAGACTCCGCTCGTCCGTCATCCTTATGACCGATGGGCTGCCTTGTTCCAAGGCTAGGTGTCGCCTTGAGAGCGAGCAAGCAGACGGACGTTAAACGGGTCGAACCGCTCGACCTCCTCGCTCTGCCAATCGACGACGCCTTGCGGACGCTCGACACGTCGTTCAATGGTTTGAGCGGAGAGGAGGCGGAGAAGCGATTCGAGATCGTCAAATCGAACGCGATCCAGATCACAAAACGCCGGCACGTCGTCATCAAATTCCTCTCCTATTTCCGCAATCCACTTGTCATCATCCTGCTGATCGCTGGGCTCATTTCCGGGTTCTTGGGCGATGCCGTGGAGGCGGCGATAATCTTCGTCATCGTGCTCGTCTCCGTCAGCCTGAGCTTCTACCAGGAGAACAAGGCGGAGGGAGCGGCCGAGGCGTTGAGATTGAGGGTCTCGACGACCGCCAGCGTTCTCAGGGACGGCAAGAAGGTTGAGGTGAGGCTTGAGCAGGTCGTGCCTGGCGACATAGTCATTCTTTCCCCGGGGGACATCGTGCCAGCGGACTCGAGGATTCTGTCGGCCAAGGACTTCTTCGTAGATCAGTCGGCACTGACGGGCGAATCCTTTCCGGTAGAGAAGGACATCAAACCTATCGGCAAGGAGGACAAGCAGCCGACGAGCTGGAACAACTGCGTGTTCCTCGGCACTTCGGTCATTTCCGGTTCGGCCACCGCGGCCGTGATGAACACCGGCATGTCCACGGAGTACGGCGCGATCGCGAAGAAGCTCGTGTCCCGCGACGTCGAGACCGATTACAACCGCGGCCTGAGGAGATTTGGCTACCTCATCACCGAGGTGACGATCTTCCTGGTGATCTTCGTCTTCATGGTCAACGCGCTGAACCACAAGGACGTTCTTCAGTCCCTCCTGTTCGCCGTCGCGCTCGCGGTCGGTCTGACCCCTGAGCTGCTCCCGATGATCGTCACCGTGAACCTGTCGAAGGGGGCGCAGAAGATGTCGTCAAAGAGCGTCATAGTCAAGCGCCTCTCCTCCATCCAGGAACTCGGGAGTATGGACGTGCTATGCACGGACAAGACCGGCACCCTGACCGAGAATCACATCGACCTGACCGTGCACATCGATCCGGAGGGGAACGACGACCGCGAGGTGCTCGAGAAAGCCTATCTGAACTCGCTGTTCGAGACCGGCCTCAAGAGTCCCCTGGACGATGCGATACTTAACCATGAGAAGATGGACATGTCCGCCTGGCGCAAGATCGACGAGATACCGTTCGACTTCCAGAGGCGCATGGCATCGATCGTCGCGGAGAAGGACGATCGGCCGATGATGATTCTGAAGGGTGCGGTGGAGGAGGTTCTCAAACAGTGCACCTCGACGAGGAACAAGGGAGGCGTGTCGCCGCTTGAAGGCGAGCGACGCGACGCCGTGCTTGCGAAGTACCAGGAACTGAGCGCACAAGGGTATCGGGTCCTCGCCGTGGCGGAGAAGGACGTCGAGCAGGGAGTAGTAGCCTTCACCACGGCGGACGAGGCTCAGCTCACGCTCGTCGGCTTCGTGGCCTTCCTCGATCCGCCGAAGGAGTCAGCCCTTGAGGCGCTCCATCTGATGGATGAGGCGGGCATCAAGGTCAAGATCGTCACCGGCAACAACGAGCTCGTCACCAAGAAGGTCTGTGAGCAGCTCGGGTACAAGATCGACCGTCTAGTGCTCAGCAGCGAGATGGACAAGCTCGACAACCTTGCCTTCGCCCGAGTCGTCGAGGAGGCGAACGTTTTCGCCAGGGTGACACCGGCGCAGAAGGATAGGATCATCACCACGCTCAAGGGCAACGGCCACGTGGTCGGGTTCCTTGGCGACGGGATCAACGACGCTCCGTCTCTGAAGGTGTCCGATGTGGGCATCTCGGTCGACACCGCCGTGGACGTTGCCAAGGAGGCGGCGGACATCATCCTCCTCCAAAAGGACCTGAAGGTGCTGCACGACGGTGTCCTGGAAGGCCGGAAGACGTTCGGCAACACGATGAAGTACACGATGATGGGCACGAGCTCGAACTTCGGCAACATGTTCTCGGTCGCCGGCGCCTCGCTCTTCTTGCCCTTCCTCCCGATGCTGCCGATACAGATCCTGCTGAACAACCTGCTTTACGACTTCTCCGAGCTCACGATCCCCACCGACAACGTCGATCCGGAGTATATCCAGGAGCCGAAGAAGTGGGACACTCAATTCATACGTCGTTTCATGCTGATCTTCGGCCCGATCAGCTCGATCTTCGACTTTGTCACGTTCTTCATCCTGCTCTTCGTCTTCAACGCCGACGCGTCAGTGTTCCAGACGGCGTGGTTCGTCGAGTCCCTGTCGACGCAGGCCTTGATCATCTTCGTGATACGTACGCGGAGGATCCCTTTCTTCAGAAGCCGACCGAGCGGACCATTGGTAGCCAGCACGCTAGTGGTGGTGCTCATCGCCTTCGTTCTGCCCTACACCATCCTAGGCCCTCTGTTCCAATTCGTCCAGCTGCCCCTGACGTTCTACCTCGCCGTCCTCGGCATCATCGCCGCTTATCTTTTGCTGGTCGAGGTGGTCAAGGTGGCGTTCTACTATCAGCCGAAGACTTCCAGGAAGCAGACCGTACGCTAGCCAGCGAGCTGGGGGCTGGCGGCGACAGTTGAAATATCCCGGCGGCGTTCCGGTGTAGGGGCCGAACTTGCCGCTAGACTTCACCTACCGCTACGTGGACCGGCTCGCCGACAGGATCGCGGCGAGCGTCGAGTTCGCCAAGGTGACGAGGCTGGAGGAGGTCCTCCCCGAATCGATCGAGCGCACCGGGCTGAACGTCAGAGTGCCGTTCTGCGCCTCCAAATGCTCCTATTGCGCCTTTCCCGGCGAGTCGTACAAGGACGAGTACGGCAAGGCTTTCCTCGATGCGGTGAACGAGGAAATCGGTCTGTATTCCGAGAGCACGGAGATCGGCAAGGTCGACCGGGTCTACATCAGCGGCGGCACCCCGTCGCTGATGCATAAGGAGATCGGCCAGCTCTTGGACATAATCCGCTCGCATTTCGAATTCTCGGGCAAAGTGGCCATGGAAGCTGGGCCGGGGGACCTAAACGAGGAGGTGCTGGCCAACTTCGTCTCCTCGGGAGTGAAGCAGCTCAGCGTCGGGGTGCAGACCTTCAACGAGAAGATGCTCCCGTTCCTCGGGCGAATGACGAAGAGGCAACAGCTGATCGACGTCCTCGGGAAGGTCGTCGACGCTCGGTTCGAATACGTCAATATCGACCTCATGTTCTCCCTGCCGACCCAGACGACGGACGACCTACTGGACGATCTGGAGACCGCCTGCTCGCTCGGGGTCGACGGCATATCGACGTACCCGTTGATGCTCTTGCACTACACGCCCCTGACGAAAAAGGCGGCCGATCAGTTCCCTCAGGACCCCAAGGAGGAGAGGGAGCAGTACCAGGCGATCATCGAGACGATGCGATCCCACGGATACAGGATGCGAACTCTCTGGTCCTTCTCGAAGAGGCCTGACGAGTACGAAGGGCCCTACGAGCAC
Organism: Methanomassiliicoccales archaeon; assembly: GCA_050015815.1. Taxonomy (GTDB): domain Archaea; phylum Thermoplasmatota; class Thermoplasmata; order Methanomassiliicoccales; family UBA472; genus JAJRAL01. Next base: position 5,836 of record JBEKAR010000067.1, read on the forward strand.
TCGAACTTCGTCGGCATAGGACCAAGGGCGTGGGGGATGGTCGACGGAAGGTTCACGGTGAACGCACCGTCGACATTGAATTACATCCAGAGGCTGAGCGAGGGGTTCGTGCCCGTCTTCGCTCATGCCCCAGTCAAGGACTTCGGCATGGCGAAGCTCGCCAGGCGGCTGTATTATGGGAAGCTGACGTCGACGGAGCTGGAAGCGATCTCTCAGGAGGACGCGAAGGTCGCGCCTATGGTCTCGCTTCTGCGCGTGCTCGGCCTGATGGAGAAGCAGGAAGAGCAGTACCTACTGACGGACAAGGCGCTATGGCTCGGCTCGCACGCGACGAAGAAAATCGCCATGACCACGCTCACGAAGATGAACGACATCCTGCTTGAGGCGAACGAGGAAGTGCCGGAACAGCACCAGCTGTCGCAGGAGTTCGTGACAGTGTCGTAAGGGGGACGCTGGACGTCCGGTGACGATGGATATTTCCTCGCGCCATCCCGACAAACCTTTTATACAATCACTTCTTTGGTGGCGTTGCTCTTCTGAGCCGATGATTGATGAAGATGTCATCGTACATCCGAAGGAGGTAGGAACTTGGCTAAGGCAATATTCGTTAGGTTCGAGATGCCGAAGGAACTTCAGGACAAGGCTTACGAGATCATTGAGCTGGCCCGGGACACCGGAAGGGTGAAGAAGGGCACCAACGAGGTCACGAAGATCATCGAGCGGGGCGAGGCCTCGTTCGTCGTGATGGCCGAGGACGTGCAGCCGCCAGAGATCCTGGCGCACATGCCGATGCTCTGCGAGGAGCGCAACATTCCTTACGCTTACGTCGCGAGCAAGGCCGAGCTCGGCAACGCCTGCGGACTGGAGAAGCCGACGGCATCGGTGGCAGTGGTGGACGCCGGCAAGGCGAAGCCGCTCATCGACTCGCTCGCCGAGCAGATCAAGAAGCTGAAGAAGTGATGCGGGGGAGCTTCACATGGCAGAGGGAGACGACAGCATACCCTGCGAGGTCGTGGAAGTGATCGGCCGGACCGGCATGACCGGCGAGGCGACCCAGGTCAAGGTCCGCGTCCTCGAGGGCAGGGACAAGGGGCGCATCATCACCAGGAACATCATGGGCCCGGTGAGGATGGGCGACATCCTGATGCTGCGCGAAACGTCGCGTGAGGCCAGGAAGCTTGGCATCCGCTAATACTAATGGAGGCTGAATCACATGGTCGAGCTTAGAGTCTGCTCGTTCTGCGGCAAGGAGATCGAGCCGGGGACGGGCAATATGCACGTCAAGAAGGACGGAACGGTCTTTCTTTTCTGCTCAAACAAGTGCTCCAAGAACCAGATCAACATGAAGCGCATCCCGCGCAGGACCACTTGGACGCGCGCATACGCCAGAGAGAAGGACGTGCGCATGGCCGGCGAGCCCGCGAAGGCGGAGAAGCCGGCGGAGCCGAAGAAGGCGGCGGGGAAGCCGAGGGCGAAGAAGGTAAAGGCGTCGGAGGCGGCGAAGGCGGAGGAAGCGAAGCCCGAGGCGTCGGTCGAGGAGAAGAAGGAGTGAGCGCATGATCGAGCGCACTTTCGTCATGCTCAAGCCGGATGCCATCCAGCGAGGGCTGGTCAGCGAGATCCTCGGCAGGCTGGAGCGCAAGGGCCTGAAGCCCGTCGCGGTCAAGCTGATGCGATTGCCTAAGGAGATGGCGGAGAGGCACTATGGCGAGCACAAGGGCAAGGGCTTCTTTCCCGGGCTGATCGAATACATCACCTCGGGGCCGGTGCTCTGCATGGTCTGGGAAGGCGAGAACGCCGTCGCATCCGTCAGGGCACTGATGGGCAAGACGAACCCGCAGGACGCCGTCCCGGGAACGATTCGGGGCGACCTGACGCAACAGACTGGAAGGAACCTCGTCCACGGCTCCGACTCGCTGGAGAGCGCGAAGCGCGAGATACAACTGTTCTTCAACGACTACGAGCTCGTCGACTGGAAGCGCTCGGTCGATCCCTGGCTCTACGAGTGAAACCCTTTCCTTGTTCTAGTTTCGATCCACCAGCCTAGCGCCGCGAATCTCTGGCTGGGCGGCGGCTTTCCGCAAAGATTCTAATACACTCTCCATAATCCCAATGGCGCATGAGCATCAGGCAGCCGATCGTGAGCGTGCTGGGTCACGTCGACCACGGTAAGACCAGCCTGCTCGACAACATCCGCGGGACGAGGGTCTCGAAGGATGAGGCGGGCCTGATCACGCAGCATATCGGCGCCACCGAGGTGCCGCTGGAGCACATCTACCGGGTCTGCGGGCCGCTCATCGGCAACAAGAAGTTCAACGTCCCGGGGCTGCTGTTCATCGACACGCCCGGGCATCAGTCCTTCACGACGCTCCGAGCGAGGGGAGGCTCGCTGGCCGACATCGCCGTTCTCGTCGTCGACATCAACGAGGGCATCAAGCCGCAGACCCTCGAGTCGATGAACATCCTGCGGAAGTACAAGACGCCTTTCGTCATCGCGCTCAACAAGATCGACCTGATCCAGAGCTGGCAGTCGGCGAAGGGCGCGCCGTTCATCCTCAACTACAAGAACCAGAACGAGGATGCGATCGAGAAGTTCGAGGCGAGGATGTACGACATCATCGGCCGTTTCGCGCTCGAGGGTTTCAGCGCCGACCGCTACGACCGGATCGAGGACTTCAGGCGGAACGTGGCTCTGGTCCCGGTGAGCGCGAAGACCGGAGAGGGAGTCCCCGACCTGCTCCTTGTCCTGATAGGACTTGCCCAGAGGTTCCTGGAGGAGGAGCTGAGCACGGAAGAGGGACCGGCCAAAGGCACCGTCCTCGAGGTCAAGGAGGAAAAGGGGCTAGGGCAGGCGATCGACGTCATCATCTACTCCGGCACGCTAAGGAAGGGCGACACGATCGGGCTCGGCACGACGACCGAGCCGCTCGTCACGCGCGTCAAGGCGATCCTCAAACCGAAACCGCTCGACGAGATCCGGGACGCGAGGGACAAATATGACTCGGTGCAAGAGGTCAGCGCCGCGGCGGGGGTGAAGCTTCTCTGCCAGACGCTCGAAGGAGTCGTCGCCGGCGGCCCGCTCCGGGTCATCAAAGGGGACAAGAAGGCGGTCCTTGAGGAGATCGCCGAAGAGACGAGGGTGCGGATCGAGACCGCCGACGCGGGCATCATGATCAAGGCGGATGCGATCGGCTCGCTCGAGGCGCTCGCCTTCGAGTGCAAGAGGGCCGAGATACCGGTGCGCAAGTACGAGATCGGTCCAGTATCGAAGAGGGACGTGACCGAGGCGTCATCGTACAATGACCCGCTCCACCGGATCATCCTCGCCTTCAACGTCCCGATTCTTCCCGACGCGAAGGAGGCGCTGGTCAATCAAGAGGCGCAGGTCTTCCAGAACGACGTCGTCTACGGGTTGATCGACGACTACACGAAGTGGACGATGGAGGAGAAGAGG
>JBEKAR010000068.1:0-9135 GCA_050015815.1 Methanomassiliicoccales archaeon
ATCGGGCTGGAGGATCCGCCCCGAGAGGACTCGGCTTAGACCATCAAGGAGGCGAGGCGGATGGGCGTCGAGGTCAAGATGGTGACCGGCGACAACTCAGCTATCGCCAAGGAGATATCCAAGCAGATCGGCCTCGGGACCAACATCGTCCGGGCCGAGGAGTTCTACGCCGCGCCGGAGAACGAGGCGATCGACATCGTCGACAAGGCCGAGGGCTTCGCCGAAGTCTTCCCCGAGCATAAGTACCGCATCGTCGAGCTGCTTCAGAAGAAGGGGCACATCGTCGGCATGACCGGGGATGGGGTGAACGACAATCCAGCCCTGAAGAAGGCCGATGCCGGGATAGCGGTCGAGGGCGCGACGGACGCCGCGAAGTCCGCGGCGGACATCGTGCTTACCCGTCCCGGCCTCTCGGTCATCATCGATGCGATCGTTGAGAGCCGCAAGATATTCCAGAGGATGATCAACTACTCCATCTACCGCATATGCGAGACAATCCGCCTGCTGTTCTTCGTAGCCCTCTCGATCATTGTCTTTCAGTTCTACCCGATCACCGCGCTGATGATTGTCCTGCTCGCATTGCTCAACGATCTACCAATTATGACGATTGCCTACGACAAAGTGCTCTTCTCCGCGAAGCCAGAGAAATGGAATCTGCGAACTGTGATCATCGTCGCCTCGTTCCTCGGCGCGATTGGCGTGATCGTTTCGTTCGTCATTCTTGACATCGGATTGAACGTGTTCCACCTCGACACGACTCAGATCCAGTCGTTCATCTACCTCAAGCTCTCCGTGGGCGGTCACCTCGTGCTGCTGGTGGCGAGGACAAAAGGCCACTTCTGGTCGGTGAAGCCCGCGACGCCGCTTCTGCTTGCTGTCATCCTGACCCAGCTCACCGCGACGATCCTGGTAACCTTCGGGATACTGCTGCCTCAGCTTCCGTTCCAGTACGTGATCTTCATCTGGGTCGTAATGCTGGTGGTATTCGTGGCCACCGACTACCTGAAGGTAGGGCTGTACCACATCCTCTTCAAGAGAGGATTGGCATCAAGGGGCATCGCCTCCGCCTCTGAGATCCCTCAAACTGATGGATGAGTTCTATGAGCGACGATCATCCCTTTTCGCCTTCCAGCCAGAGGACTGCTAGGACTGGGCCGGTGGTAACTGTCCTCTTCCGCGGTCGATTTGCGGTTAGCTCAGGTCCCTTGCCATGAACGCTAGGTGATTTGACTTGGCCCGACTTGTGCGCCGCCAAGACACGAATATAGGCCTGCGGCGCTAGCCACGGTCCTGAATTCAATCCTCATCGGCTAGCAACATCTGCACGCTCTCGTGGTAGGCCTTCCCGATGTCTTCCCTCGAGATGATGCCTATGAGCTCTCTGGATTCGAGCGACCTGACGACCGGCAAACGGCCGATTTTGTGATCGAGCATCTTCTCGAAGGCGAACCCTAGGCTGTCGTCGGGCAGAGCAAAGAGGACCTCTTCAGTCATTACATACGAAACGACGGAGTCCGAGGCCTGTTCTGTCGGCACCTTGATCAGGTCCGTATGTGTCACGATGCCTTGGACATGATTCGCTTCGTCGACCACCGGCAATCCCTTTATCCCGTTGTCCTTCATGAGGCGCAAGGCCTCTGAGACCGTGGTCCCTGGCCGTGACGTGACGACCTTCCGGGTCATCCTCTCGCTGACCTTCACGCCGCGCAGCACCTCAATAGAGTACTCCTTCTTGTGCGCTGGCGAATCGGCCTTTGAGGGAAGTTGGCCGCGATAGATCGTGTTCTTCCCGGATATGATGTAGGCGATAGCGGTGGCGATCATGGCAGGGACGAGGAGGGTATAGGACGCGGTCATCTCTGCGACCATCAGGATCACCGCAATCGGCACCTTACCAGCGGCGCCGAAGAATGCCATCATGCCGACGATGACGAAAGGCGCCGATGTCACTCCGAAGCCTGGAAACAGCATGGTGCAGACTATCCAGAGCGCGGCCCCGATCATGCCACCGATGAAGAGGGCCGGGGCGAAGACCCCTCCGCTGCCGCCGGAGCCGACTGTTAGTGATGTCGCAAGGATTTTGGCGAAGATCAAGGCGATTATCACGGCGAGAGTTAGGACCGCGAAGTTCCCATCTATGGTAATCTGCAACCATCCATAGCCCATTCCCAGAACTTCGGGAAGGGCGATCCCGATGAGCCCGACCATGAGGCCACCAATCGCCGGTTTGAGGTAGTTCGGCACCTTCCAGCGCTTGAACATCCCCCCTTAATGCCGTAGAAGCTGCGGACGTAAAGGATGGCGCCAATGCTGCAGAACAGCCCTAGGACACCGAAGACTAGCAGGTAGATCGGGTCGTTGTACACGTACTGGGCGGCGGTTCCGAATATCGGCGTCCAGCCGAATACGGCCGCGTATACGCTGTATCCTATGGTCGAAGCAATTAGAGCGGGGGGAAGGGCCGCCATCTCGAAGTCCCCAATGTACAGAATCTCGGCCGCGAGGACGGCACCTCCGAATGGTGCCTTGAATATCGCCCCAATCCCCGCCCCTATGCCGACGGCCAGGGCGATGTTCCTATCATGGGTGCTCAGGTGCATCAGCCGTCCCAGCAACGAACCGAAGCCTGCGCCTATCTGGGCCGACGGCCCCTCCCTACCTGCGCTGCCTCCAGAACCGATCGTGATGGCACTTGCAATGAGCTTGACGATGGGCACCCTTGGACGAATCAGCCCCTTCTTGTTGTGGAAGGCGTCGATTGCAGCGTCAGTACCATGGCCTTCCGCCTCAGGGGCGAGCCCGTAGACGATGATGCCGCAGAGAAGGCCACCGAATGTTGTGATGATTGGTATGAGGAACGGGTAGGGCGAGAGTGTGTAGCTGGGACTCCCCTCGCCGATGGGATAGGGAGGGACGTAGCCGGCACCGAATCCAAGAAATATGGTTGTGCAGAGATTGATTGCGTATGTGAATATGACCGCTCCGAGGCCTGCGACGAGTCCTATCAGGACGGCGATCGGGACCCACTTGTTTAGATAGCCTATCTCTTCATTCAACCTGCGATTGTCCTTTTTCAAAGCGAGGCACCACTACGTCTTTTCTTGTTGCCAGAATGGCCAAGGCAGAAGGGCGTCATCGCATTATCTTGTAGATAGGGTTTGCCGAGTGTTGGCTACGACTCCGTTCATTGTTTTGCCTACGGAACGATGAATAGCCAGATTAGAGTTCTTTCTCCGAGCCTCGTCCCGGGTTCTAAATGATTATGAGAAGGGATGAGGAATTCCTTTCTTGCACTAAGCGCAAACCCATTAACCCAACCCTTTTCCTTTCTTCACTTTCTCTTGATTTCTTATCTCGCTCTTGGTAAAGCCCTCGAACTCTCGCTCAGAACGGCTCGGGGTCTTCGATGAATCTCTACCCGTCCATGCGTCACGGAACGTTCCTAGCGGCCTTCGGCGACGAAATCGGGGCGGTCTTGAGGGGTATCGAACGCCTTTCAAAGGAGGGGAGAACGAACATAGAACTGGCTCCGCAATGACATTTCGGATTAGACTCCGATAACTGGCAATATCAACACCGAAACCTTCGAAATCCAGATTTCGGAGCGGAAATGCACTAAGCCAGATGCCGATAGCGGTCTTAACTCCGAAATATAAAGAAAGAAAGTAAGGCGTTTCGTCTTTGTTCTACGTTCGCCTATCTTCCGCAACCTCGGATCGGAGACGTTTTCCGGTTTTGGAAATCTTGAGTGGTGAGCCAGTCATTCTCGGGAATCAAAATCCCCCCTTGTCCACATCCGCTCCGGAACAGCATTCTAGACTGCAATTCCCGAACTGGCTATTCTATTTCCAGAACTCTAGAAACCCGATTCTAGAGACAACATGAGGATAGCCAGATAGAAAGAGGTGGGGGCAGGCCGCCCCTTGGGTCCTAAGAATTTGAAAAATGAGTTCAACAAGTTCAAGTGCCACTGGTGAACCGGCTTGTCTTCAGCTCGATGAACGCCACCAGGAGCAGTACCATCGCAATCCAGATGATCAGGAATCCAATGATGACGATGGTCAGGATCGACCCCACGAGCAGGACCGTGCCTGCCGTGGCGAACAAGGTTGTCCCCGATCTCTGAGCTACAGTCTTCAAAGACTTCCTTATGTAGGTCGTTCCGACGATTGAACACACCAGTACGACGACGAGGGCCACGATAAGGGCAATCAGGAACGGGACCAGGTCTGATCCCTGCAAAGTCGATCGGTCGATGATTCCCCCGAGCGATGAGAACAGGCTGGCGGCAGCGACGGCGATGATTGCTACCGCTATCGCCAATCCAACCACGAAGATCACTCCACCGTAGAGGACGTTCTGGAATATGCTTCGGTCTTGGTAGGCCTTCGCCAACCCGTTGAACGAGATTAGGAGCAGCACCGTTCCGATGATGACGACTATGATGCCCCACCCACTAACGATTGGACTGATTAGAAGGAGCAAGGTTCCGATTATCCCCCATATCTTATCGTTCTCGATGTTCGATGACCCCTGTGCGTATTGTGGCGTAGCTTGAGGCACGTTTTGAGGCCTGCCACAGTGGGGGCAAACGTTGTACTCGACCGGGATCTGCCGCCCGCACCCCATGCACAACCTTGTCTCTCCACTAGATGCCATGTCTCATCCTCTTGCCATCCTGGCTGTTACACCAGGCGCACTGCGACATTATTCGGTTTTCCCTACTTAATGCTTACTGGCAGGCCGATGCAGCTGGCACGTTATGGACTACTTCCGCTTCCTCGGGGACCCGCCTTCGGGGCAGAACTTCATGTTCACGGGCACTTCGCTTAGCAGTTCCAATTTCGTTCGGGATGGCCCTCCGAACAGCTTCGATTTCGTTTCACCCTAGTCCATTCTGGTAACACCGAGTGCGATCACAGGAATGATCGTGTTCTTCCGGTGAGTCGCCCTCGACGGTGGTACGCGGTCCATGCGTGCGTGACATGGGAGAGTATTCTACTGAGTACGCCTGAGGGCGAAACGCATCCATCCATCCAAGCCGTCATCGCGCACTGGACTTCGAAGTATTCAGTTTCACGGCGGCACGAATGAGGCTCTTGAAGGCATCCTCATCGATCTTCTCGCCTTCATTAATGTTGATCGCGCGCCTGACGGTCCCGGGCTGGTTGAACAGGTGAGAGGGGTCCTCCAGCGAGGCGCCTTTGAAAAAGGTGACCTTGACCACACCCTTATAGACCTCGCCTGTGCAGATGCCGCCGTTGTGGGACCAGACTGGCATTCCAGGAGACGTTGGCTTCACCCACTTCCACTCTTCGACGACCTCTGGGTCTGCCTCCTTGATGAACCGGCGCACCTTGGCTAGCGTTTCTCCGCGCCAGTCGCCTAGCTCCTTGATTCTCGCATCGATAAGCTGCGAAGGAGATTCATCCTTGTTCGCGCCGCCCTTGCTCGTCTTGATCATCATAAGACCTCTTTCTGAGATGACTAAACCAACCTAGCATGCTTGCGCATCAAGTACTTGTTCCCTCTTTTCTTCAAGGATTGGCTTGCTTGGGAAGATAGGTTGGTAATAATCACTTGATGTTACTAGTAGAGGGTCAATGGATGTGCGTGCTCGACCCGGCGAACCTTTCGGCGATATCGCTACCACTTACTTTCCTGCTGCAGTCAATCGAAAGAAAAGAAAGAGTGAGGGGGTTTGGAGCTGGTCCTTTTTCCTGTCGAAAGAATGGAATTCCGTTGGGAACTTCTGGCTTGAGGGAGGAGCGGTCCCGGCCGGACTCGCGCTCATGCAGCAGATGAATCCTGTCCTAACCTGACTTCTTCGCTATCGCGACAATGGCTTGGGACGTGAGCTCAATGCCGTCGGCCGTCCTTCTCTTCTCAAGTTCCTGTATGATATCTCTCTTCAGATCTTCACGGAGATCGTCCGGCATGAACCGCAGGAAATTCCCAAACGAGCTAGCCTCATAGAATCTCACTAGCTCTTCCGCCGATTGATGGAACTTCCTCCTCTCCTTCGTCTCAACGACCAGATCGCCGAACCCGGCCCGGAGCAAAAGCGTTTCCAGCCCTGCCTTGGTAATACGCCTGATGATTGCAGACCCCTGTGCCGTTGCGGAAACTGTCCGTCTAGCGTGTCCGGCATAAGGCGGCCTTGAGAGCAGTTCCATGATGATCTCCTTCAGAATGGACGAGCTGTCTGCGGAGGGCGCGGCTATTCCGATCCGCCCTCCTGGTCTCAGAACCCGGTAGGCCTCAGCAAGCGCCTTCTCCTTCGCGGCAATCCAATGAAGAACCAGAGAGAAATACACCTTGTCGAATGTGGCCTCGGAAAAAGCAGCCAGATTTTCTGCCGCGCCGACCACGAACTTCAGGTTGGGCCGAGGATGATCAGACAACTTTCCATTCGCCACCTGGATGCGCTGAGGCGATGGGTCCAAGCCTACCATTCTCCCTGCTTGCCCTACAATCTCCGACACGACCGATGCTAGTCGTCCCGTGCCGCAGCCCACGTCCAGCACATCATCTTCGACCTCGACGTCCATTCTGTCGATCAGGTAACGACCCAGAAGGAACTGGGCGTTGCTAATCCGGTCGTAAGTGGCCGCCAGTTCGAGGGTGTCCCATTCCGCGCCGCTCATCTTCAATCACCGTATTCCTGAAGAGCCCCAGTATCATTCTGCCACTGCACTGATCCGATCTGCAATTGCCTTCAATTGTTCTCTGTATGGGGCAAGGTCCACTTTCTTGGAGGATCTCGTATCCTCGAGATAGTTGACAAGACTGTCAAACTCTCGCAATACGTCGTCGGGCGATGAGATCCGCCGTCTGGTGAAGCCGAAGGACCAGTCTATCTCGGCTTTGGCCTTGTCGGTAAGCTCGTATCGCCCATCATCCCGCTTGTGCAGCATCTCTGATTGGACCAGCTCGTTGAGCAACGGATAGACCGATCCCGGAGACGGTCTCCACCATCCGAGATTCATTTCCTCGATAGTGTCCATTATTTCGGCTCCGTTCTTTGGAGATCGTCCAACGACCATCATTATCCAGTTCCTGAGCCCACCTCTCTTCCTTGGACCATGACTACCCGACATCATATGTATCGAATAATCGATATCTGTCATAGACACTTAAAACTAGTGACCGCCTGATCGTCTAATCTGCAAAGCAATGAGTAGTCTCGGCTGACTCCACCTCGAAAGCATTTGATGGAGAGGCACATCGTATCTTAAATGAAATTCAAAAAGGTTCCTCCCAACCTCCTAGCTGATGACCTTCCTGAACTGGTATAAGGTGGCGGCAAAGGTCACTATCGCAATCAGGCCGATCACGGCGTATGCGGTGGCGAACGTGCCCCACGTCAACCCGCCTTGGAGCAGGTCCCTCACCACATTGGAGGCATAGCTCACCGGATTGTATCCGGAAACAGTCTGCGCCCATTGAGGCATTATCGACGTTGGGAAGATAGCGCTACTAAGAAATATCAAGGGGAAAGCCAGAAGATTGTCTACTGCATCAACGGTCTCTGCCTTCTTTGTTTTTAGACTTACCGCAAGTAAGAACCCCGCCCAAGCGAGGTCGAAAAAGGCAATGGTCACAAATATCAAGATGAGTCCACCAAGACCCGTCGAGATCGTCAGACCGAGCAGTATCGCCACTACGATTATTATGATCGACTGGATCATCAATACCAGAAGGTCCGTCAGCAAACGGCCTAGAAGGATCGCGGCCCTTTTCACAGGGGTCAGGAGCATCTTGTTGAGGAAACCCGAATTTACATCGTTGATGATCGACAGGCCTGAATGCAAACCTCCGAAAACAGTGTTCAGCATCAGGATCCCCGGGGTAAGGTATTCGAGGTAGCTCCCGGTGACCCCAGGCAGGATCGTGAGCTTTTGCAGCAGCTGCGAAAAGAGTAGGAGGAACAGCAGCGGCGTGACGAGTTGGACGAACAATAGTGTTGGATTCCTAAAGATCTTCGTAATCCATCTTGATGCCAACGAGCTTGTGTCATGGTACAGGGTCATGGCATTTCACCTCACATTTGGTACGGTTCGGTGGCCTTGACGGCGAGCTCCTCCGACCTTATCCTCCTACCGGTATGATGCAGGAAGACATCATCCAGCGTCGGAGAGGACACGCTCATGGCTACCGGTCGTATGCTGTTGCGGTCCAGAGCGGTAACGATGTCCGCCAGCATCTCGCTCGCGTTTTTAGCATGAGCGGTGATGCCACCGTCAGAGTCGGTGACGTCCTCCACTCCACGGATCCCTAAAAGGACCTTCTTTGTTTCGGACCTTAGCGTCACATCGTCGGGGTCCTTGAGCGAGATCGTTATGGTGTCATGACCGATGGCTTGCTTCAGTTCCGTGGGCGAGCCGCCGGCGATGGCCTTCCCGTGATCGATGATGCACAGCCGCCGACAGAGTTTGTCTGCCTCCTCCAGATACTGGGTGGTCAGGAATGTGGTGATGCCCTCTTCCTTGTTCAGTTTGCCCAGGTAGTCCCATATCGAGGCCCGGGACTGGGGATCGAGGCCAGTGGTCGGTTCGTCGAGGAAGAGAAGCTTGGGATGGTGGATCAGGGCCGAGGCCAGGTCCAGCCTCTTCTTCATGCCTCCGGAGTACCTGCCGGCCGGTTTGTCGGCGAACTCCTCAAGTTCGACCATCTTCATCAGCTCCTTCACGCGGTCCTCAAGGGCACTTCCGAAAATCTGCTGCAAGCGGCCCTGGAAACGGAGATTCTCTTTGCCAGTCAGATCGACATCGACCACCGTTTCTTGATTGAGAACCCCGATAATCTTCCTGATTTCCTTCGGCGAATGGTCTAAATCGAAACCTGCTATCGAAGCGTGTCCCGAGGTCTTCCTGAGAAGCGTGGTGAGGACTTTGATTGTGGTGCTCTTTCCCGAACCGTTGGGACCGAGGAAGCCGAAGAACTCGCCCTCTTTCACCCGGAAGGAGATGCCATCTAGCGCTCTGGTGCCGTCAGAATATACCGCTACGAGGTCTTCGACCGAAATGATGTCCGACACGTTACGCACCTTCTTTGATCCCAGAGTTCGTCATTGTGTTCGACTCGTTTTGGTATGAATGTTGTAATTATGTTTACAACAATCGCGCATGTGAG
>JBEKAR010000069.1:0-9071 GCA_050015815.1 Methanomassiliicoccales archaeon
CGCTCGCCGTCGGAGGTGGAGCGGCAGGGAGTGAGCCTCGACGAGCAGCGCTACCTGAACGAGGCCGCTAGCTTCCTCTCCTCTGAGCTCGGCTGCGACGTGCTCATCTACAGTGCTGACGACCCGGACGCGCCGGATCCGCACCGGAAGGCTAGGTCGGCTCAGCCGAGACGACCCGCGATCTACGTCGAGTGAACGTGTCCTTGGGCCAAACCTTTTGACATCCGCCCGTCCGTTACCCCTTGAACCCTGCTGGCAATCTCGATGGGGAGGTTGCTGGAGGGCGTGCTTGGGACTCGTGAGGAGCGACGGACCTGGTGTTCAAGAAGATAACCGACGTGGTGGTCAGGCGTCATCGCCTGATAATCGCCATCTGGATAATCCTGCTCCTGCCCGCCGTCTATCTCGCGCCACAGGCGTTGGGGCGGTCCAGTACGAGGAGACCTCGATGGCCGCGTCAAATCTGCCCTCGACCGAGGTCCAGGCGTTCATCAACCAGAAACGATTGTGCCTATCTACCTCGTGCCGGCAATCATCTCGCTCTTGTGGCAAGTGAAACTGGTAGGCCCCAGGAAGGCTGCAGCGCCTCCGCAGGGAGGAGAGGAGGTAGCGGACTTCCATCTAACTTCCTACTCCCATCGCTTGTAGAGATTATTCTCGACACCGAGCTGGTCGAGCACCTTGCCGACGACAAAGTCGATCATGTCGTCCACCGATTCTGGCCTTGGATAGAAGGCCGGCGAGGCGGGCAAGATAGTCACGCCCAGCCTCGCGAGCTTGAGCTCGTTCTCGAGCATTATCGCGCTGAGCGGCGTCTCTCTCGGGACGAGGATGAGCTTGCGTCCCTCCTTGAGCGCGACCGCGGCCGTCCTGGTGATCAGCGTGTCGGCGATGCCGTTTGCGATCTTCGCCAGCGTGCTCTCGGAGCAGGGGCACACGACCATCGCGTCGAAGACGTTCGAGCCGGACGCGGTCGGCGAGAAGAGGTTCGAGTCATCGTACGTCTCGTCGGCGAGAACGCTCATCATGCTCATATCGATTCCCGCTTCCAGCTCGAGAATCTTGCTCGCGGTCGACGAGACTATCAGCACCTTGTCGTGCGGCAGCGCCTTTAGGAGGCGCACCCCGTAGATCACTCCAGACGAGCCGGAGATGCCGATTATCGTCCTCACGGTACCGGAGATTCTACCCGTGGTATTTAACCCCGTCCCGCGTTCTTTCCCCAGTCCCCTAGAGCTCAAGACCGGTCGGACGGGGTCCTTCGACGCACCCGCCAGCGCGGCCGGCAAGCGTGCGCAACACATATATAATGGGACCTAGTTAAGCGGCCTGAGTCGTCCGACGATTGAGAAGAGTTACGCTCAATCAGAGGTAGGTCAGAATGGTTACTGCATACGACGTTCCCGCGGACAAGCTGATAGCGATGACTGCAGCGAAGCTGCGGGAGATCGACACGATAAAGCCGCCAGAGTGGGCTGAGTTCGTGCGAACTGGAAGACACACTGAAAAGGCCCCGGTCCAGAAGGACTGGTGGTACACGCGCGCCGCATCGATCCTGAGGAAGGTATACATGCTCGGACCGATCGGGACCTCTCGCCTCGCCGAGGAGTACGGCGGCTTCGCCGATCGTGGCTCCAGGCCGAACAGGGCGGTCAAGGGGTCGCGCAACATCGCCCGCAAGTGCATCATGCAGCTGGAGGCCAGTGGGCTCGTCGCGAAGAACAAGAACAAGGGACGCGTCATCACCGCCAAGGGACAGAAGATGCTCGACGGATTGGCGAAGGAGATCACCGTCCCGGAGAAGAAGTGAGGCGGATGGCGGAGGACAACGAGCTGGACGAACTCAGGCGTCGACGCATGTCAGACTTGCAGCGCCAACAGGAGCAGCAGGCCGTGGTGGCGGAACGCCAACATGAGATAGACCAGCAGAAGCAGGCGATCATGCGCCAGATACTCACGCCCGAGGCGAGGGACCGGTTGGCCACTCTGAAGATGGCCTACCCGGACGTCGCCCGGTCGGTCGAGGACCAGCTCATCGCGCTCGTCCAGGCTGGCAGGATAAACCAGCAGGTGGATGACGCGACGCTCAAGGCGATTCTCCGCAAGGTAGCCCCCCAGAAGAGAGAGATCACAATAGAGAGGAAGTGATTTTCATGACGAGAAACAAGCCCACGGCGATGAAGTCGCGATTGCTGCACAAGGAGAAGCAGAACCGCAGGGTGCCGGCATGGGTGATGATGAGGACAAACCGCACGTTCACCCGCCACCCCAAGCGCAGGACGTGGCGCCAGAACAAGCTGAAGGAGTGATCGCATGGCCGATGAAGAGAAGAACGAAGAGCAGATCATGACGATACCCCTCCTGACCACGAAGGCCTCGCCCCGTTCGAAGAAGTCGAAGAAGGCGATGATCGAGGTCCGGGATTACATCTCGAAGCACATGAAGGCCAAGCCGGAGGACGTCTGGATCGACCAGAAGGTCAACGAGTTGGTCTGGGCCAGAGGCATCCAAAAACCCCCCGCCCGAGTGAGGGTGAAGGCAGTCAAGTTCGAAGACGGACTGGTCGAGGTCTCCCTGCCGGAAGAGTGAGCGGGCAGTCAGCCTATGTTACGCCTGTCCCAATACCTCGGCAACCCTTACCTGGGAGTGCACTGCGCCGCGAACGACGACTACGCCTTCGTCCCGCGCGATGCGCCTCAAGCCCTTGTAACCGACCTCGAGGAGGTGCTCGGGGTCAGGGTCGAGAAGTGCACCCTGGGAGGAACGAACCTGATCGGCACTCTGCTGTCGCTGAACTCGTACGGGGCGGTCGTGACCAATATGGCCACGAACACCGAGGTCGAATTCCTCTCACGTTTTCTTCCGGTCTACCGGATACACGACAAGATCAACGCCTCGGGCAACAACATCCTGGTGAACGACGAAGGGGCGCTGGCGAATCCGGACCTAGGGTCGAAGGCGCTGCAGGCGATCGAGGAGACGCTGCAGGTCAGGGCCGGCCAGGGGGCCATAGCGGAGCACAAGACAGTCGGTTCGGCATGCATCGTCACGAACAAGGGAGCGTTATGCCATCCGTCGACCACCCCATCCGAGATGGAGATGATCCGCAACATCTTCCGGGTCCCGGCGGCGATCGGAACGCTCAACTACGGGGCACCGCTCGTCGGAGCGTGCATGGTCGCCAACTCCAGAGGGGGCGTCGTCGGGTACAAGAGCACGCCGATTGAGCTCGGTCGTGCCGAGGATGCGCTCGGCCTGATCTGATCATCGTGATCAAGGCGAGAAGATCCAATACTCCGTTTCCAGCGGAATGTCCCCTGGCTGGACCTCGACCTCGTTTCCGACCCTCAGGACCTTCCGCTCGGGCAGCCCGTTCAAGAAGCAGTCCAGCGTCTGTATCGAGAGCGAAAGGCCGCCGTAGCGGAAGTGCATAGGAACAGCGACCTTCGGCGCTATCTTCTGGATGACGCGCTTCGCTCCGTTCCCGTCCAGGGTGAAGACGCCCCCCACCGGAATGAACAGGAAGTCGACTTCGCCGATAGCCTGGACCTGATGGTCGCTCAGCTCGTGTCCCAGGTCGCCACAATGGCAGAATGTTATTCCGTCCATCTCGAACTTGAAGATCGTCACCGCGCCCCTCTTCTCACCCTCCGAGCCGTCGTGGAACGCGGGCAGACCGAGGACCCTCACCCCACGAACCTCCTTCTTTCCCGGCTCCTTGAGCGTGACGAAATCACCCTTGATCGCTCTGGCACAGTTGTGATCAAAATGATCATGCGAGATCAGGACGATGTCGGCTCGCGCCACTGGCGCCTTGATGCCGAGGGACTTCCCGTCGTGAGGGTCGACCACGACCGTCGAGCGACCCTCAATCTCGAAACAGGAATGTCCATGCCAGACTATCTTCATATTGATTCCCTCATCTATGTTTGGTCGAAGCGGACCCCGCAGTTCGGGCAGGAATCCACGCTTTGGCCGACGAGCTCGTTGCAGTTGGGGCAGATCACGACCTCGTTGGAAGCGGAGGCCTCGCCTCCGATCATCCGCTCTTCTCCGGACATTCCTTTCGCCCTGCGACTATAAAACCAGTTCGCGCCTAGCGTGAAAACGAGCGCGCCGAATATCACCAGCCCCCATCCGAGGTACAGGCCAATGGCCGTGTTCGAATAGGCGACTAGGGCGATTGCGTAAACGACCACCCCTCCTCCCATTAGCCCGGCAGGCATGCCGAGGCCGTCACGGGTTGAGAGGGCAAGCGCCTTCTCGGACCTCTCTTCGATCAGCTGGTCGGGCCGAAGATCATTGACTGGGCTCTCGGTCACCGCGACTCCGATCTCGATGTCCGCGGGCGATGGTGCAGGCCCGGGCGTCGGCCCTCCTATCATCGTGTCGACGAATACCTTCACCTCGTGGCTCTCAGCAGGTGCCATCTCGGCCTCGAGGCGGTGCTCCGAGGACCACCTCCTGCCCTCCGATCTGAGTTCTGCGTCAGCTTCTATCGTCGCTATCTCGTCGACGGTCGGGACCGGCTTCGGCGAAGGCGGCGTGGCCTCTCTCGGACCCCGCACGATGGTAGACTCTATCTTCCTGGAGAGTTCGTCGTCGAGAACGACCGAGTCCACGTCGCGGTTGAGCCGGTCCAGTACCTTGACATGAGAGCTCCATTCTTCGGAGGCCTCATGGAACTCCCAGCCGCAGAAGTCGCACTGGACTGCGGCCAGTTTGTTCCTCAGCCCGCACCTTGGGCACTCCTTGAACCCGGACTTTCTCTCCATCCAAGTGCCAAGAACCCCTATGCCCAATAATAATGCTTGTTCTTCAATGGCGAGCGCCTGACACCCAGCCCGGGTGATTATGAGTGAATGACCGCGATCCCGCACCCAGCCGAACATGTCGCCTTACGACGGGGCTAATCGCGAATCCCGTGAAAAGGTTAAAATAAGGTGATTCTGGATAGAGATTACGAATGAAAGTATTGGTCCTCAGCGTCGATCGCGATGACGACTTCGGGTCAAAGGCCGGCCTGAACAGCCCGTTCATCGGAAGACAGGAGAACATGGACGCCGCGCTAGCGCTCGGGGTGAAGGACCCTGAGGACTCGGACATCAACACGATCCTCGCGGCGATCAGCATCTACGAGGAGATGGTCAAGAAGGGCGTCGACGCGGAGATCGCGACGATATGCGGCGATGTCAAGGTCGGCTATGAGAGCGACCTCGCGCTCGCGACCCAGCTCGAGAACGTACTCGAGATGGTCAAACCCGACCGCGTGGTGCTCGTCAGCGACGGGGCGGAAGACGAGTACATCTTCCCCATGGTCTCGTCGAGGGTCAAGGTCGACTCGGTCAGACGGGTGTTCGTGAAGCAGGCGCCTACCGTCGAGGGCACCTACTACATCATCACGAAGATGATGAAGGACGACAAGATCAGGAAGCGCGTCCTGCCTCCGATCGGCCTCGTCTTCCTAGTACTAGGTCTGTTCGCCGTATTCCCCAAAATACTGCAATACATGGAAACGCCCAACTTTGGCATCATCTCGGAGATGGGCCTTGGAGTAATCGCGATAGTCATCGGCCTGTACTTGATATTCTACGCCTACCGCGTGGGGGAGAAGGTCAGTCATGGGTTCGTCCGCGCCGGCCGGGCCGTCCGTTCTGGCTCTCTGATGATACCTTTCGCGGTCACATCGCTAATCCTGATCATCGGCGGGATCACCAACGGTCTGGACGCGGCGAGCAGCGCGCAGACGGACGATTTCACTCTCCAAGCGCTCCTCTTCATGGGCGCGGCGCTTTGGATGTGGATGTTCGCAGGCGTCTCGTATACCGCAGGCAGGCTGATCAGCCAGTACATCCACAACGGGAAGGTCCAGTGGACCTACATCGTGCTCACGCTATCGGTGCTCGCGATCGCGTTCATCGGTCAGGGGGCGATTGACGCGACGATGTACTTCCTCAACTTCCACCACTACAATGAGGTCTTCATCATCCTGGAGATCTTGTCAGGCTTCCTGTTGGCTGCGTTCGGAGGGCTGCTCAACCTCACTCTGAGGAGACAGGCGGTCGGAACGACGTCCGAGGTCGAGGCCCCCGAGGCGCTGGAAACGCCGGACTAGGTGGAGCATGCGCTTCTCCGAATGGGAACCGCTCTATGAGCAGATAGCCATGGAGTTCGGTTTCTCGTCAAAGGCGGACGATGAGTCAGCGACGATGCTCGATTCGCTCGTCGACGATAGAAGGCTGGTCGAGGTGGACCGACTCGCCACGATGATCGGGACGGAGGTCACCGTGTGTGGCGACGGTCCAAATCTCGAGCATGATCTGAACAGCTTCTCGCCTCGTGGCACCCTGCTCGTTGCGGATGGAGCGACAAGCAGGCTGATGAGGCTCCGCATCTGGCCAGACATCATCGTCACCGACCTTGACGGAGAGATTGGCTCGCAGGCGCTCGCCAACGAGAGTGGTGCGGTGATGGTCGTGCTCGGACACAGCGACAACCTCGGCAAGATTTTGGACGTCGTCCCCAGGCTCGTCGGTCCAATCGTTCCGACGACCCAGGTCAGACCTCATGGACACCTCTCGAACTTCGGCGGGTTCACGGACGGGGATAGGGCGGTGGAGCTCGCGAGACACTTAGGAGCGAGGAAGGTGAACCTCCTAGGGTTCGATTTCCGGAATCCGAATCCCCAGGGAGGCAAGGATCTGGACAGGAAGCTGAGGAAGCTCGCCTGGGCGAAGAGGCTCATCTATGATCTGAACCCGCCCGGCGTCGTTCTGTGGACTCCGTGATCCATTCGAGGAAGGATCGATTCGTGCGCTTAACATCAATCATCTCGATGCAGGGGGTCTCGTATGGGTGAAGGTTCTCAATCTCTTTGGAGATCTCGTCGAGGTCCTCTCCTCGAACTTGCGATGAGGAGGACCTCGTCAGCTCTCTCGACCTCCTCCTTCCACCGGTAGGTCGAGCTGCGGCGAACGAATTCGCGCAGCGATAAGACGAAGGTCGAGCAAGCGCTTTGCAATCGATTCGGCCATAGCGGCATCCGGGACCGTGACCGCGATGAGAGCGTGCATAGGTTGGAGGTGGAGGAACGGATAGATTTCGATTCCGACCAAGTCTAACGAAGCTTCGTGCCGTGGCAGGACGGGGCATGTCAATATAGCACAATGGCAATCCCGATAGGATTGGGAGAGGTCAGAGAATTCGATATCTGGATGGTCGGAAAATCGGGCGTCTCAGTTCAGAATTCTTTTTATAGTGTGAGATAGTTATCAATTCAACTTCCCTGGATGGTTTTCATCACAGGGAGAGATAGGAGGAAAGTGAATGGAAGGCAGTTCAAGCGCTGGCGCTAAGGCTGCCCGCGGCGGTAGGACGATGTTGATCGCAATTGTGATTGTGATCGTCGTCGTCATCGCAGCGGTAGCAGCAGTCTTGCTGTCCAGCCAAAGTACACCACCCGCGCCCAAGCCGACGAACTGGCTTGACCGGGGATTTAGCATGGAACTATACTACAACACTGGCAACTCGGCAAGAGAAACGGCAGCGGAGCTACTGAAGACCAACCTGGAAGCTCTCAATCCCGGCAAGATCCACATTACGGTGACAGGACTTGAGTGGTCGGTCTACCTTTCGAAAGTAACGAGCAAAGCGATGCCTGCGTTCTGGTTGGGATGGGCGCCTGACTATGCGGACCCCAACGACTACACGGTCCCGTTCTTGCTCTCCACTGGATACTTCCCGAGTGAGGTAGGCTTCGGCAACGCGACGTTGGATGCCCTCGTAACGCAAGCCGGATCGGACCTCAACCCGGTGACCCGCGCTGCGGAATTCCAGAATATGAGCATCCTGGCGCAGCAGCTATGCCCGTACATATGGCTATCTCAGGGGTCCGCCCTCACATGCATGAGGAGCGACGTCACGGGATTCGGCTACAACCCGCTCTACTCGAACCTGATCTACTACAACCTGGCCAAGCCGGGCACGAACGATACATTCGTGATGGGTGAGATCAGCGGCAACCCGCAGTACTTCGACCCTGCCAGGGACTACGAGACCGCCGGCGGCGAGGTACTACAGAACATCTACGATACACTCGTGTTCTACAACGGGACGCATACCGATGAACTAGTACCTGTGCTTTGCACCCAAGTTCCGTCTGCCGCTAACGGCCTCATCAGCGCGGACGGTCTGAACTACACGTTCAACCTCAAGACTGGCGTGATGTTCCAGGACGGCACCAGCACAATGAGCTCGTCGGATGTGTTCTTCAGCATCGCGAGGGAGCTGCGGTTCAACGACCCGGCTGGTCCTGGATGGATTCTTGGCGAGGACCTGATACCGAACTATTACTCGTATGGAGCAGGCGTGTACACGTCTGACCAGAAGAACATCACGGCAGACAGCGGCGTTCCGATGAACTTGATAAACAACGCGATCACGGTGAACAACGCGACCAGCGTGACATTCCACCTCGTGAAGAATGACCCTGCATTCAACGCAAGACTGGCGTTCAACGCTGCTTCGATAGTGTCGCAGACCAACGTCATGGCGAACTGCGCGGACGGGCCATACTCGCAGCAAGCGTTCAATTACGTGAACGCGAACCCGGTCGGTACCGGTCCGTACAAGTTCGTGAGCTACTCGCCTAACACGGCGATCGCGCTCACGCGTTGGGATGGCTACTGGCAGACTCCTGCCGCAATAAAGAACGTCTTGCTAGCACAGTACGCCACAGATAACTCGAGACTGACTGCGCTTGAGACGGGAGCAGTCGACTGTGCGATTATCCCGAGGTCGATCCAGCAGTCGTTGTACCCCTATGTGAGCAATGGACAGGTGGTAATGACGAACTCCTCGTCGCTGAACGTGAACTTCATGGGCCTGAACGAGAACATCAACACAACCGGCCTCAACCCGACACTGAACGACATACCGTCGAACTTCTTCAGCGACATAAATGTGAGGAAGGCGTTCAACTATGCCTTCGACTTCAACACCTTTAACCAGCAGACGCTCGCGGGCACAGCGATCCAGCCCAATGGAGCGATACCGAAGGGAATGTTCGGATA
>JBEKAR010000070.1:0-9055 GCA_050015815.1 Methanomassiliicoccales archaeon
AAGACCTTGTAAGCTATTTCGCGTTGCTTAGACCGAACCTGAGACGTGGTGGTCAGGTCCTAGTCGTTGAGATCGAGAAGACAGACAATCTCTTCGCCAGGATATTCTTCGAAGACATCAGGAAGATGTCCAAACAACCGGGTCTGAGGTCCGATGAGCTAGAAGAGGTTCTCTTGACGGCGGGCTTCCAGAACGTCAGGGTCGTTTCCAAGTCCGGCCTGTTGTACGGTCTGGCCAAGGGCGAATAGGCGGGGGCAGTTGCTGATGAGTGGCGCCTGCCGGACGTATTTCGGATCCTCGATATGCCTCAAGATGAAGTCCGCGATGTCCGCCCTGGCGATCCTTGTCTCAACTTCCCCCTGGCCCATGAAGCCAGCCCTGACCTTACCTGTCCGCGGGCCGTCATTCAATATCGGCAAGCGAACGATCGTCAAATCAAGCTCCGACTCGCGCACAGCCTCTGCGGATAATCACAATTGGTCAACGAACGCGTGTGTGATGCTGTCGCTCAGTGAAATCCTGATCGCGTCGATCGTGGGTGAAAGGATTCGGGCGACAGCCGGAGTGGAGCACCCCGGCGAGAATGGTGCCATTCAAAGCGGGATGCACCGCCGGGGTGCCAGCGACGGCGTTTGGTCATGAATGGGAAGGTCCAATGTTCATTCATTGGACTTCGGTGGAATGAGAATGAGCTTCCTGATTCCGTAAAGTAACGAGAGAATCACGACCGCTATTGTCACGGCGATACCAATTATGTAAAGGAAGAAGATGGTCGGGTCGCCTCCGGCTTTTATGGCATCGGCTGCAGTGGAGATGCCTGACAGCATTGAGACGACCACGACTGCGAATATGCCAACGAACACACCGAACGTCTCTATGACCCTTACGAAGTAAGTCCGGATGACAGTGTCATGATCGGCGATCCTCCCGCGGACATCGGTCATTTCCTTCTCTAGCGTCTTCTGGCTGTTCTCGAGGTTCAGGCGCATCTGCTCCATGTCCGCCTTGATTCGGTCATACGTTTCGACCAGGCGAGATTCAATCTCTTTTGCTGGTAGGGCGACCCTGACCTCTTTCTCCTCCAGCTGCTGGAGGTGCTCTATGCCAGACGATGTAATTTTGTATCGGTACGTCTCCGCTTTTCCGAACGGCGCCTTGACGATCGTCTCCTCGATCCAGCCCTTCTCCTTCATCAGGGCGATGTCCTTGCCGATCTGTTCCACCGAGGCATCCTTGACGTTCTTCTGGACCGCTGCGATCAGGACGATGTCGTCGACCTTGATCGGGTAGAACTCCCTCAGGCTCTTCAGTATCTGTCTCTGGATGTCAGTGTCGACCTCGCCAGTCATACCCCACCAGCTGTCTCCCTTCGAACGGGCTATCATTCTCTGGCAGGGATATATTACTAGGCATCGCGGGCGCGGGAGGAGACGTGCCTCCAATACGAGGCGTTCTTCAACGGCCTGTGCGAGGCGATCAATCCAGATTGCGAGCTCGCTTACAAGGAAGAGTACCTTGAGTTCAAGGCGATGCTCGAGTGACGATTCGTCATCACTAGTGAAAAGTAACAACTACCTCGTTCGTTCTAGGCGCTTGCAATGATCGGTGGGGTAGTTGAACGAGCTTGATAGGCTTCTGAGCGTGCTCCGGCTCCAGGACGTCGATCGGGTGCCCTGCATCTGCCCGATGCAGACCGGTACGATTGCCCTGATGAAGGAGAGCGGGGCGTTCTGGCCGGACGCTCACCACGACCCAGAGAAGATGGCCCGGCTGGCGTTCGCCGCCAACCGCTATGCCGGCATCGAGAGCATCAGGGTGCCCTTCGAGGTGTCCGTTGACGCGTCCGCCTTTGGCGCGGCGACTAAGGACCGTGCTCTCGTCCGAAGGCCTCAGATCCTGGAGAGGACGATCAAGGGAAGAGAGGGCTTCGAAGAGGTCGAGCTTCCGGACCCGCAGAAGGACGGGATGGTGCCCGTGGTCCTCAAGGCGATCCGGCTACTCAAGCAGAGGGCACCGACGCTGCCCGTGATCTGCGGTGTGGTAGCGCCGCACATGTTGGCAATCGAGTTGCTGGGAGAACAGGAGGCGACGCGCCTCATGACCGATGATCCTATGCTCTTCCGCGCTACGCTTCACAAAACGAAACTCTGGGCGATCGCACATGCCACCGCCGCCGCCGACGCCGGGGCCGACGTCATCGCGCTCGTCGATTCCTACGCCTCGGCCGATTTCCTCCCGCCGGAGCTCTACCGCGAATATGCGCTGCCATTCCACCGCAGGGTGTGCTTCGAGCTTGAGAAGATCGGCGTGCCGGTGATCCTGCACATCTGCGGCGACGCCTCGGCGAACCTGCCGCTGATGGCTGAGACTGGTGCGTGTGGTATCAGCATCGACTACGAGGTCGACGTCAAGGAGGCCAAGCGGGTTCTCATAGGCAAGAGCGCTGTAATCGGGAACCTCAGTCCGACTGAAGTGCTGCTACGCGCGAGCGTCGAGGAGATCGCCGTCAAGACGAAGGACTGCATCTCGTCCGGTGTCGACGCCGTCTCCCCGGGCTGCGGCCTCGCCATCGAGACTCCGCTGCAGAAACTGAAGGCGATGGTAGACGCAACGAAGCGGTTTGGAACGCGGGCCGCCGATCGGTAGGTGAGACATGGACGCCGAACAGCCGGGCAGGGTCTTGGGAATAGTCGGCTGTGAGGTGCTGATGAACGAGATTGCGCACGTCATTTCGATGGATGGCGATGTCTCGTCGGTCATCGTGATCGACACGCCGGAGTCTCGCGAGCTGGCGCAGAGGCTAGAGGTGCTTTCGCCATCGAAGACGGTCGAGGTGAAGGCCGAAGCGGAAGCCGGGACTAAGGTCCCCGGGATCGGCACCAAGGTCATCGTCAAGGTGATGCCGATTGGGCTCCATCAGAGAAAGGCGGAGCTTAGGGAGGAGGTGCTCGCCCAGGCCATGAAGATGCAGAAGATCTGCGGTTCAATCTTGATCTTCTACGGGCTCTGCGGCAACGCATTCAGGGACATCGAACGGTTGACCAGTGATTTCACCGTGCCGGTCACAATCCTGCGTGATGACAGGAGCCTGATCGTGGACGATTGCGTCGGGGCCGAGCTCGGCGGGACGGAGGAGTACCTCGCATACCTCAGAAGTGAGCATGGAGAGTATCCCCTGAACGCCATGTGGGCCGAGAAATGGCGCCACTACATGTGCGAGACCCAGCTGCTGAGGGACCCGAACGACCTTGAGGGGGTGAAGATGGTGTTTCAGTGCATGGGCTACTCACGCGTGGCTAAGCTGGACACTGGGCTAGGGAACGCGGATGAGTTCGAGAAGGAGGTCAGGGAGTTCGCCTCGCTTTTAGAGCTTGATGTCGTAAACGTGAGATGCCCACTGAGGGTTGTCGAGGAGTCGTACCGAGCCGCTATGACCATTCTCAAGTGAATCCGTCTGTTGTTCCCAGCGCCCAACGATTCGGAGACTTTCTCGATTCTCTGCGCCTCGCTTGTCCTTCTCCAAGATGCTTTCGATCGCCGATCCATCCTCTGAATGGGCGGGCTCAGTTCCGCAGGGCCGCGTCAATCCTGTCCGCGAGGTTCGGATGCTCGGTCAGTGGCTTGCCATTTCCGTTGAAGAGCCTGCCGTCCTTGATAGTGACCTCGCCATCGACTATCGCTTTGATTGTTACCATCAACAGGTATGCCTCGCGCTTCAGCTCCTCCGCACGTATCACCTTAACGAGCTCGTTACTCGATACGTGGCGCTTTCTGATGTCCGCAACAGGGAACGAATCGTATGCTATCGGTTCGCCGCAATCGAGCTCCGGCGTGCAGACGTGGACCGTTGCCCCATACCTGTCGTCGCCGTTCTCGACCACCTTCTGGACGATCTCCTCCCAGGTGCCCTTGTAGGTGCCAGGCAAGGCTGGATGTAGGTTGATGATGGTGAACTGTCGGCAGGTCTCGGGGTCCACCACGAGCATGTAGCCGGCCAGGACGCCGAAGTCCATGGGATACTTCGAGATGCTCGCCCGGAGCGCCTGTCCATAAGCATCCCTCCACTCTGTGGGGTTGCTTTCCTTAAGCTCAGGCATGAAGCGCTCGGAGGGAAGGATGATCACTGGCACGTCCATCGACTCTGCGGTCTCGATGATGCTTTTGCGGTACAGGTTGCCCTTCACATCGCGATTGATGAAGACGAAAGCGAGGTCGACATCGATCTGGCCAGACTTGATTCGGTCGACCATGGTCATGAACAGGTTCTGAGAGCCCGGTCCTCTTCCGGTCGTGAACCAGCCGATTCGCTTCATCGTGAACGCAGGGTAATCGCGTGGGTCACGATATCAACCTACCTTTCCATGCCCGGGCTCTGACCTTGAAGGGATACGGTGCGCTTCCCGAAAACGTATTAAGGGTCGTATTGGCTTTGGACCGCCACAACCAGAAGGTGTTGCTCCACGTATTGTCCAAAGTGCGGGGCGGAGCTGCCCGATGATGCGGTATTCTGCATGAAGTGCGGCACGAACATCGCGGCGGAGAAGAAGGCGGCGGCGCCGGCCGAGCCGGTGGTGGCTCCGACGGAAGCGAAGGCGCTGAACTGTCCGAGCTGCGGAGCGCCGATCGCACCGAAGTTCGGGGAAATGATCATCACCTGCGAGTACTGCGGCACGACAATTTCGCTCGTCGGCTCCGGCTGGAAGAGCATCCAGAAGCAGACGATGCTGCCCCTCAAGTTTCCCGAGAAGGAGCAGGTGATCGCGAGGATGCACGACATGATGGACCAGGGCATCCTCCACCGTCACCTGCAGGAGACCGCCACCCTGGAGGAGATGAATCTGAGCTATGTCCCGTACTGGATCGTCTCCGTCTCCGCGCGCACATCGATAGTTGCGAGCGATATCGCGGTCGAAGCGGGGAAGGTAGCGACAACAGCCGCGCTATTCGGGCTGATGGGCGCTGCCATGGGAGGCGGGAGGAGGGGAGGATTCTACGGTGGCCCCCTCGTCGCCGGCACCATGATGGGGGCAGGCATGGGATCGGCGATGGGCGCGGGCAGGGGGGCAGTGAAGAGCCTCGACTTCGCCGGGAACTTCAACTTTCCCATCGTCGCGCTCAAGGCGTTGATCGAGACGCAGCCGAGGGACTATCGCTTCAACTTGGAGGAGAGGACCTTCTTCGATCTGAAAGCTGTCCCCAAGGGCGTCAAGGTGCTGAACGGGGACGTCGGCGAAGAAGCGGCCAAGTACCAGGCGAAGTCGCTCGTCGACCAGCTGCAGTCGGAGAAGGCGCACCAGCAGTACCACATGATCCAGCAGATGCATACCGAGGTCGACGTCTCCGAGACGGAGCTCCTGCACGCCCCGATTTGGTTCGCCAGATACGACTGGAAAGGAAAGAAGATCGCCCTGGTCGTCGACGCGAACTCCGGAAGCGTGATCAGCAGCGTCGGGCTCGAGAAGTAGACGACGTCCTTCGTCTCAAGGGTGAGGGATAGTGAACCGGAAGGTCGAGCCGACGCTGGGCGCCGTTGATCGACTTGGTCCCGTCATCACGATCCTTCGAATGCAACCTCTATATCCCGTTGAGTCGATTGAGAGGGGAATGGCAGCTGGCGGCCAGGAAAGGAAGAGATGCCTCTGGCATGCCGAGGACGGGCGTTGCGCGTCCTGCAAGGCAAGGCGGATCAAGCACGACGTTCTCGGACAGAAGGACTACGAGATGTGCGTCAAGGAGAGGGACTATCCGACCTGTGAATTCTTCAAGGAACGGCCCGTTCCGCCCGTCAAGCGCCGGGAATCCTGAAATGCAGGAAGAAGCACGCATCGAAGAGGGTCTGCGCTCGATCGACCGTGACGAGGTCCTGAGAGTGATGAATGAGCTAGAGGGTTTACTGCGTGTCAAGGCGTGGTCCGGGCCGATTCCGATTCCGATATGCGAATCTCTCGGTTCGGCCGATCCGGAAATGCGAATGAAAGCGGCGTGGCTCGTTGGCAAGTTCGCTCAGAACAAGATAGCGGCGGAGCTTCCTCTCGAAGCGGTCGTGGTCCTCGCATCCGACCCCGAGGAGGAGACGAGGGAGAATGTCGCTTGGGCGATCGGCGAAGCAGCCGGGGCGGGCCAGGGCGGGATCTTCGAGGCGGAGGCGATGATGCGTTTGCTCGACGACGAATCCGCTCAGGTCAGAGGGATGGCTGCGTGGGCTCTGGGAAGGCTGGCTGAGAAGCGCCACGTGAGGCTTCCATCCGAAGAGGCGAAGCTGAAGTCTCTCCTCGGCGATCATAGTGAGTACGTGAGGAAGACATCGGCCTGGGCGCTAGAACGCTTTTGATCGGTTCGAGGATCGCCTCTGGTGGACAACAAGTGGTCACATCTGCTCGGTTGCCCCAAGTAAAGTGACCATCGCTTCTGACATTCAAGGGCGGGGAGAACCCGTCCGTGGAGTGATCCAATGGAAGATATGGATTCGTCGGTCAAGGACGATATGATGCGCGAGATCGGGGCAAGAGGAATGGCATGGAGGATTGGTGCATCGGTCTTCTCGGTCACGCTCTGGCTTGCCTTCGGCATAGTTTGGCTGTTCTTCTATGCAGGAAGCTACGGCTTCTGGCAGAACGTGGCGCTGTTCATCGTGAGCCTGATCGTGCTCGCTGCGGTGAATGCCTCGATGTGGATTAGCGTCGGGATGAGGGCAAGAGCGCACGTGAGGGGAGAATGGACCGATCGGAGGTCCATCGCCTCGGCCGTGACCGGAGTCGCATGGCTGACCGGTCTAGCGGCGTTCCTCTACTGGTACGCCGGCAGCCTGACGCTTTACCAGGACCTCGGGGTATTCCTGCTCTCGCTCGTCCTCCTGGCGGGCGCGAATATCATCATCCATGCTAGGTCCGTCGTCTGGTGGCACAATTAGGACGAACGGGGCTATTCCGGGCGAGGCCCGGGACCCTCTTTTCTTTTTTCCCTAACCTTTCCGTCCGGTCCGTAGTACCTTCTCCTTATCCAGAACGCAACATTGACTAGCGAGATGAGGACCGGCACCTCCATGAGAGGGCCGATGACGGCCGCGAAGGCGACGAGGGACTGCACCCCGAAAATGCCTATCGAGACGGCGATAGCGAGCTCGAAGTTGTTGCTTGCGGCGGTGAAGCTCTGTGCCGTGGCGTGCGGGTAGTCGAACTTCTCCTTGATCGAGAGCCAGAAGGAGAAGAAGAACATGACCAAGAAGTAGATGACCAGCGGTATCGCGATCCTCACCACGTCCAGCGGTTGGTCGATGATATAGCTGCCTTTGAACGAGAACATCACGATGATCGTGAAGAGGAGCGCCAAGAGGGAGACCTTCCCGAATGCGGGCACGAACTTGCCGTCGTACCAGTCGGCCCCTCTGCGGGAGAGCAGGATGTACCTCGTCAGGATCCCCAGTAAGAACGGTATCCCGAGATAGACAAGGACGCTCTGGGCGACCTCGACAATCCCGATGTTGATCACAGTGCCTGAACCTGGCGAGATCCATTCTGAAACGACGGTGATGAGGAAGTATGCGTAGAATGAGTAGAGGACGATCTGAAAGACAGAGTTGAGCGCGACGAGAATGGCGGCGTACTCCGAATCGCCCTCGGCCAGTGTGTTCCAGACTATGACCATCGCGATGCATCGAGCGATGCCCGTCAGGATGAGGCCGATCCTGAATAGCGGAAGGTCTGGAAGGAATATCCAGGCCAGAGCGAACATGAGGAACGGACCGATGAGGTAGTTCAGGACCAGCGAGGTGGCGAACATCCTCTTGGCTTCCGGTTGTTTCGTCACGTGGCCCAGCTTCTCGTACTTGACCCTCGCGAGCGGTGGCCACATCATCAGGATCAGGCCAATCGCGATCGGGATCGAGGTCGTTCCGACGGTAAGTCCGTTCAGCGCTTCGGCGATGCCCGGAACGAAGGCACCAAGCAGGATGCCGATGAAAATGGCGAGGAATATCCAGACGGTCAGGTACCGGTTCAGGAACGACAGTCGCTTCTCATCTTCGCTCATGTTCCGGTCCTCATCTTTTCTTGTGAGCGGTCTGATAAACATTAAAGCTTCATCTGGCTCGATTATCAGAATCCAAATATCGGCGTGGATGATTGATTATTTGAGTCAGAATGCAAACAATTTAATCAGCTCATTCCGCTTCCCTGACCTCAAGGGTGCGGACCATGGCCACGCGGATCGCGATCATCGGAGGCTTCCTCGGCGCTGGGAAGACGACGCTTCTCACCAACTTGGCAAAAGAGTTCATGTCGCAGGGAAAGTCGGTCGCAATCATCACGAACGACCAAGGAGAGGTCCTCGTCGACACTCAATTCGCCAGGGAAATGGGTATCGACACGGCTGAGGTTCTCAAGGGCTGCTTCTGCTGCAAGTTCCCCGACTTCGTCGGAGCGGCGAGAAAGCTCGTCGACGCGAAGAGGCCGGACGTTATTATGGCCGAACCGGTGGGAAGCTGCATGGACCTGCTGGCGACGGTCGTCGCGCCGCTCAAGTTCCGTTTCCCCAACGAGTTCAACGTCGCCCCCCTTGTGATTCTGCTCGATGCCACGAGAATATCAGAGGGCGTAGAGGAGGAGGGGTCGCTAGGCGCGTACCTCAGGAAGCACCAGGTGCAGGAGGCAGAGGTCATCGTCCTCAGCAAGACAGACCTCCTGGACGAGGGCGAGGTCAAGGGGCTGGTGGACATCGTGAGGGAGATGAACGCCGGTGCCCGCGTTATCCCTTGCTCCGCCGTCACAGGGCAGGGGTTGAAGGACATAGCCGAGCTGGTCATTTCCAGGGACAAGAGCCTCAAGAGGCCTGTCGATGTTGATTACAACCTTTACGCGCAAGCCGAGGCTGAACTAGGCTGGTACAACGGCAGCTACAAGTTCGAGGCCGAGAGCGAGATCGATTCGTACGACCTTACGACCTCCATCCTCAACGATGTGGCGAGGAGGTTTCTACCCGGCGAGATAGCACACGTCAAGCTGCTCTTCTCCTCGCCGATGAACGCGCTGAAGATGAGCCTGGTCATGGAGAGCCTGGG
>JBEKAR010000071.1:0-8774 GCA_050015815.1 Methanomassiliicoccales archaeon
AAGCCATCGAACGGATCCCATCCAACATAGGAGTGATCTATCCATCTGAGGAGTCTGTTGATTGACCCTATGATTGAGTCTGGAAGAGGATCCATTCTATTCCTGCTGTTTCAATCGTTTGCTGTACTCAGGATACTTCGCTATCAAATCTACCATGAAATCCGTAATGCAGTCGTTTTCGGTCCAGAATCGTTCACTTTCGTGAACCCACATTTCCTTGTACCTTCTGATATCGTTCGAGATCTCCTCCGCTTTCTCGATTGCCTGTCTGCTGTCCCTGAAATTAAATAATAGATGCCGCTTCTCCAGCTCCTTGAATATTCCCATGTCATTCGGACCCACGAAGGCATTTGACCTAATCACTGGAGTCCCCAAAATCGCTGCTTCTGTCGCGATTGTCTGAGTGTCGGTGATAACTAGGGATGCGAACGCGATGGCATCATGGATTCTTGATTTCGGTATCTTGATCTGGTAGTCCGACAACCGCGTGTCTGTGTTACTCTCCGAAGAAATGAACACACGCATCCGTGGACTTATCTTCTTCACTAGTTCGAGTTTGTCTTCTGCATCGAAACCAGAAATGCCGATATCATGGCCTGCGTCGAAGCTGTTGAATCTGAGAATGGCATAGGCGTCTCCTTCTTCCAGATCCAGGAATTTGAAGATTGACTTGTCGGGCGAATAGTACCTAGGATGAAGATATGCGGTCTCTTTTACGCTGTTAACTCTAATCTGTTTGGGGCCTAGGTCCTGATTGAAGAATGCGGGTGTTACGATCACATCGGTGAATGGCATGAATAGCCTATACTGCAGCGAGTAGGTCCGATTGATGTATGGCTCAGAATCGCTGAACACCACACAAGGGATTCCGAGCATCGACGCAGAAAAGCTGTCGTACATGCCGAATCCTGTGACCAGGTTGACTCTCTGTTGTTTCAAATAGCGGCATGCCGCATAAATATCAGCCGGCATCAGCAGGCTCTTGACAACGAGAGAAGATCTTTTGTGAGAGTATTCGAAATAGCGCTGGTTGTTCTCTAGGATTAGGGATCTAGTTTCCCCATAGTCTCGATATAAGATGACTGAGGATATCCCGAGCTTGTCCAGTTCCACCACGATGTTCTTGTAGAAATGATACTGGGCGGGAGTGTTGATGAATATTCCAACTTTACCAATTCGATTCATCAAGTCAAACTCACCCCCAGAGGCTAATCGCCAGGTTTGCATTGATTGATGATTCTGCAATCAAATCCTCATTCTCTTCATGCTGGTCTTTAGCAAGGACAACGAATTCAGAATCAATGCGGAGACGAACATGAACCCCCCGATTGCCAGCATGGAAGCTCCCGTAAGCAACTGGAATGTCCATGTGCTGAAAAGATGTACATTCAACATCGTGCCAATCCCCACCAAGATACCAGCGAGTATCAAGATGACTCCTGGAATCCCGAAGACGACCAAGGGACGCTTGTAGCCGATTGTTGAAACCAGATTGCTCGCGAGGCCAATCCCCATGGAGATAGAGCCTTTCTTGTGGCCATTGGGAACATCATAACGAATCGAAATGGGTGCTTCCTTGATTCTTAGTCCTCGATCTGCGAAGTGAACGATCATGTCCGATTCAATGTTATATCCCTCGGAAGCGAAGTCTAGGTTGATGATAGCTTTGTGGCTCAGCGCCCTTAGTCCGGACTGGGTATCTGAAACCTGTACTTTCGCCCCCAAGTTGGTCATGCTGTTTAGAATGCTCTGTCCGAATCGCCTGTATTTCGGCACATGGTTACCGTTTGAGAGGAACCTTGACCCAATAACGAGGTCTGCCTCCCCAGCCATCACAGGGGCAATGACTGAAACGATATCCTCGGGACGATGCTGCCCATCGCCATCCATGAGGACGACGACATCGCAATTCGCATTCTCCTGCATTCGGAGACCGCGCATCAACGCATTGGCCTTGCCAGAATTCTTCTCAAGCCTCAGGACTTTTGCGCCGGCCAGCTCAGCAATGGCTGCAGTTTTGTCCGTCGATCCATCGTCTACCACTATCACCTGCTCAGAAATCAGTTTGGCCCCCAGGACAACGCTTCCTATTGTCAGTTCTTCGTTGAACGCAGGAATAACAACTGAAGTCCGAGGGTGGCCTTCAGAGATTCTCGGCCGATCATCGGGATGAATGTCACCCCAGCCAAATGTGACGCCCTCCTCCGTCCAGCTGTCATCTTCGACTTCCGCGGCTTCCGACCAGTGCCTGCGGTAGTAAACTCCGTTTCCTTGGGAATCTAGCATTGATTGTCTCCCTTTCTGAAGGCGTCTTCCCTCGTCTCGCTAGGAGATTCCGAATCCCTGGACTGCAGGTCTCCCTCGGCAATCCGGGCCCATGCAATCTTGGCCATTCTCCGCTTTCCTCCCCCTTGATATTGGATTTCGCTTGGCGACTTGATTGCGGGTCTTCATAATTACAACAAATGGTATAAATACTTGAGCCATGCCCGCCAGATTATCCAAGTAGATAACAGTTCCGGCGGGAAATGTATTTGTACTAGTTGGTTCGGACCTCGTTCCCCTGATAGTCGAATTCAAAGATCCAAAGCAAGTGTGTGGGTCGAAATGCAATCTGATGGCTTGGAGACTCTACAGCGTGCTGCATCAGGGAGCTTATAATTGAACGTTGGACCACCGGCGCTCCGATTCCACATTCGTTCACTGGGCAGCCTCTTCGCTGCATCATGGGAGTTCTTCCCTGCATAACCATAAATATCGTCATCTTGGTTAAGAACGCAGATGAGCCACAAGGCCTTGGAATCATGGGATCTGGTCGCAATCACATTCTTCAGCGTCTCATTGCCCCTAATCATTCTCTACGTTCCGGACACCTCGATTAGAACGATACTCGCTATCCCTTTCCTGTTCTTCTTTCCCGGCTATTCGCTAATTGCCTTCCTGTTCATTGAGGAGAAGAGCATTGGCAATGTCGAGAGAGTCGCCCTGTCGTTCGCCCTTAGCATCGTTGCCACATCATTGATCGGATTCGGGCTGGCATACACTCCATTCGGCCTTCGACTGGACCCTGTCCTGGCAAGCATGGTGTTTTTCAACATCGTTTTTTGCCTCTTGTCACTATGGAAACGGAGCAACATCGATGCTCCGTACTTGCCATTCGATCCTTTTGAGCTGTGGCAATCAGCCAAGCGAAGTCTCGGAAGGCAAGATGGAATCGATCGAACCCTGACAATCGTACTTGCTTTGGCAATGATCTCATCAGTTGCCGCACTCGCATACGTTGTTGCAGTTCCTCGAGAAGGCGAGAAGTTCACGGAGTTCTATATTCTGGGTCCGGGAGGCAACGCCACCGGTTATCCTCACAACCTGTCAATGGATCAGAATGCCTCTGTGATCGTGGGCATCAATAATCACGAGAACCGTCAGGTGAGGTACATCGTCCAGGTATGGTTGGTAAACGCAAGTTTCGTAAACAATAGCACCGTCATCCAAAACATGTTCTTCTTCGATCAATGGAGTATCGTCCTGAATAGCACGCCTGCAAACCTCGATGGCCCCTCAATCCCACAATTCCAGAAGAATTACACCTTCTCCATCCACGTTCCCGGACATTTCAAGCTCTGGTTCTTCCTTTTCAAAGATTCCGTCCCCTCCTACGCTGAGGACCTAGACCCCATGCGTGACTATGCTGGAGGGCCGACCGACCGGCTACTGGATGGGGCAGTTGACAACAACGCCTCCTTGCTTATCGGGCTTAATCTCAATCTAGTCGTCGGACCCATGGGGACGACTTGAGTCGGAACGCTGAATACCCCCCGGGTCTTCCAAATTCCATCGGCGTTTCGAGACCGTCACAATTCCTGAGGACCAAGAGTCACATGCGAATCGTGGGAATGTGGCGCCGAGGAGGGAGATTCGAGCTCCCGTGGCGCAGAGCACCACCGGCTCTCAAGGCCGGCACCGTGATCAGAACTCTGATACCTGGGCATGAAATGTACGATTTCCCTATCGGCATAACAGCGAAGCGCTCAAATGATCCGCTCTAGCTTTCCCGCCGTGGCCCTTTCTAGGTCTAGTACGAAAGCGATCACCTGGTATCCGAGCTCTGCCTTCGTAATGACCTCGGGATGCAGCTCCCCGAAGTGGCCAATGATATCCCCTTTCGATCTCACGGTCGCGGCCCTTCCGTCGATGTAGAACGGCAGCTGGCATACTTCTAGTTCATGTTGCAGGTTCAAGTCCCTCATGACTCCCTCGACGAGCGACTTCATCTCCGTGAACGATGCCTTGGTGTGTATTGCCAAACCGGCGAGCTCCCTTCGGCGCTTGATACCATCGAGCACATCTCCGACTTCGAAGATGCGCTGAGGCAGGTCGCGGTGCTTGCTCTTGCGTAGCACCACCAGCAGGGACGGGATGAGAGATACTCGCAAGCAAGTATGCTCCTCACTTATCGGGTTGAGCACCTCGACAACCTCCGACCTAGGAAGTCGCATGTCGTCGAACTGCTCCTTCTCGCTCGTCAGGGTGAGTGTCATGACCTCGTAATAGCCAAAGCCAATCATCATCTGGCGCACCAGGTCGGAAACTCTCTCTATCTTCCTTTCGGCCCCAAGGCATTGGACCTCCGGCCGCGCCGTCCCGAACTTCGCATATCCGTAACCCTTGGCTACATCCTCCATCAGGTCCACCGGGTGCAGGATGTCGATTCTCGTCCTCGGCACCTGGACCTTGATCTTCTCCTTGAGCGGTTTTGCCTCGTATCCCATCCTCTCGAGGCACGCGGCCGTCCCTTGTGGCGCGAGCTTCAGCCCGAGCCACTTGTTGGTCGCCTCCTGCTCCAGATCCCACTTTGCTGGTCTGAGATCGGGGGTCGAGCCCTTCGCCGCGCCGGTCAGACGTACGCTTTGAATCAGGCCGCCTCTCTCGGCGAGCATCGTCGCGACAATGTTCAAAGCCCCGTTGATCGCGATCGTGTCCGTGCCAGTCACATCAATGAAGAAGTTCTTCGTACTCTCGGTGACCGTGGTAAGCGCTCCGTTTATTATCGGCGGGAAGGAGAGCACCTCTTTGCGCTTGTCCAGGATGATCGGGTATTTCTCCTTGCCCTTCAGCACCCAGGCATAGTCGACGCCCTTCTCGTGCTTCTCTAGGATCTCGCGGAGGTTCATCTTCACGTCCTTCGCGAGCGGAACGAAAGATATCGATTCCGGGTCGACCGCCTTATATACGAAAGGCGGGGTGACCTTGTCGAGGTCATGGATGCCGATCGCGACCTTCTGCCGTTTGCGACCTAGCGTGAGGTGTAGCTTCTCCTGGACCTCCATCAGGGAGCGTATCAGGTAGTCGTTCATCGTCACGCCGCGGACCACTCCGGCGACGGCGTAAGGACGGACGTCCTTGACTGAAGGGTCGACCTTCATGCTGATGCCCGATTTCTCGACCGGGTAGACCTTCAGGCCGCGCTCGAACCCGAGGAAGGTGCGCAATGCCCGCGCCACGCCCTCGACGCAGAACAGGTCCGGCCGGTCGGGGAAGAACTCAATGCCTAGCTCATCCGCCACCTTATCGTAGTGGTGAAAGTCCGCGCCCATCATCGGAATCGTGGCGATGAGCTCCTGGGCCGGAACCTCCTTCCCCAGCAAGGAGACGAGATCTCGATAGCTGAAGGTGATGACTGGCATGGTCTTCTGCGATGAGACTGAGCGTATTTATATTATCTGCCGAGCGCCTGGTGCGCGCTGGCCAACGTCCCTGTCGCCTGCGCCGCGAGGGTCGAGAGTTCCCCCGCCAAAGCTACCGCGGCGACGATCTCGGCGAACTTCTTCGCCTTGCCGACGCCGAGGCAACCCATGATCGAGAGCGCCTCGCTCTGACAGGGCAATCTTGTCCCGCCTCCGACCGTCCCGACTTCTAGGGCCGGGAGCCTCAAAGAGACATAAAGATCACCATCGACGACCTCGGCCGTGGTCATTCCCATGCTTCCCTCGACCACCTGCGCCGGGTCCTGCCCCGTCGCGATGAAGACCGCGGCGAGCATGTTCGCCACATGCGCGTTCTGCCCCATCGATAGGGCGAGGGCGCTGCCGACGAGGTCCTTGCGGAAAGCCGCCTCTGCGATCTCCTCCGGGGTCGCCTTTAGCTTGTCCCTGACGGCCTCTTTCGAGAGAGTCGCGTCGGCGAGTACTGTCTTGCCCCGTCCCAAGATGTAGTCCACCCCTGACGCTTTCTTGTCTACACACATGTTGCCAGAAACGGAGATCAACCTCGCGCCGGTCCCCTCCTCGATGACCTTCGCCGCCTTCTCGGAGGCGATGGTGGCCATGTTCATCCCCATCGCGTCGCCAGTAGAGAAGGAGAACCGGACGAAAAGACTCCTGCCCGACTCGAAGGTCCGCACTCCCACCAGTTTGCCGTGTTTCGACGTGGACTCCGCCGCGGCCATGATCTCCGAGGAATGGGTCGCGATCCATGAGGAGGCCTGGTGGCCATGCTTTATGTCCCTGACGCGGAAGACCGGCGCCCTCGTCATCTCGTCCTTCACGATGAGCACGGTCGCCCCGCCGGCGAGGGTCAGGGCGGAACAGCCCCGGTTGACCGTCGCCAGAAGTGCTCCTTCGGTCGTGGCCATCGGCACCAGGAATTCTCCTTTTGCGCTGTCCCCGTTGACCTTGATCGGTCCGACGAATCCAAGGGGCACCTGGACCGCCCCGATCATATTCTCGACGTTCTTCTCGGCGAGAAGCGGATCGAAGGTGTAGTTCGAGATGCAGTCCAGCTTACTGCATGAGAACTCCTCTACGGCCTTCCTGCGCTCGTCCGTGTCGGCCCTGGTCCTGCCCCGATTCTTCAGGCCCCCGGTCATTTGGATCGGAGCATGATTGAGCGGTCGGCTATTAAACGTGGTGCGGGCCCTCAGACGAGTCCATGGCTGAGGATGGATGAGGTCATGGCGATCATGTTGACCAGGGGCGTCCTCGGAGAGAAGCCGCACCCTGGCGCGGCGATGTCCACGCCCTCGTGGATGCACCTCAATGTGTCCGCGGCGACCTCTGCGGGCGTTCCTTCGGCCAACGTCGTTCCAGGATTGACGTTCCCGATGATCGCGCACCTGTCGCGCACCTTCGCCCTCGTCTCTCGGATGCTTGTTCCCTGACCGATGCTCAGAGCGTTGACGCCGGTCGAGACCATCATCTCGGTGGTGAGGCCGATGTCGGAGCATATGTGGAGGACCGAGCAGGCGCCCTTCCTCGCGATCGCTTTGGCCACGGCCTTCTCCCCTGGCAGCGCGAAGCGCTCGAACTCCCTCGGCCCGAGGATGAAATTGTTTGCCTCGGCGTCCATCACCGTGATGACCTCCGCTCCGGCGTCGGTCAGGACACCATTCAACTCGACGCTCCATCGTGTCGTGACCTCGATGAGCCTTAAGAAGAAATCTGGGTCGGTCGCGATGTCCATCATCGACCTCTCCTCTCCGCGGAGCTGCGCCGCAAGGGTGAAAGGCGCGTGGTGGGCGCAGATCACCGGAACGTCGGGAACGAGCCGTTTCAGACGTCTGATCGCATCGAGGAGCATCGGCACCCTGCCTCTAGTCTCCGGGCTAGAAACGTCGAGAGCCCCGATGTCGCCTTTCTCGATGATCCGGGGAACCATGACGAACGGCGCCGTATGCTCGTTCGCCCCGCCTAGATTCGCTCCGAGCGCCTCCGCGTCCACCACGACGTCGAAAGGGATCCGTGCGCTCTCGAATCCGGCGTACGTGCTCGCCCCCGCGGAGAGGTGGGCCATTTGGGCCGAGTCGAAGTGAGCCTGCGGCCAAGAAGCCCCTGTCAGACGCATGAGGTCGAGCGTCCCGGTCTGAAGTGGGCAGGCGGCCGGCATCCGGTCAATCGCTTCCTGCCTCAGGCAGGCAAGCAGGCGCTCGTGCGGGTTCAAGTATTATCTTCCTCGTCCCTCTATCTGAAGTCGCACATAATATTCCTTTGCACAACGCGGGGAACGAGCCACTGGCTTTCCAACCCCCAAAGATTTAAGTGGATTCAGGTAATCCTCCGCCTCACTCGGGCCCATAGCTTAGCCTGGTGGAGCGCCCGGCTGATAACCGGGAGGTCAGGAGTCCAAATCTCCTTGGGCCCACTCATCCCTCTGACTGATTTCACTTTGTACCTTTTGGGGTACAATCAGGGACTTTCGGTACTGGGCGACTCTGACCATCGCATCGGCCTGTTTGTCGTCGTTGTTGCCGAGGTACTTGACCGTCGTGCGCACGTCCGAGTGCGCGAGAGCAAGTACCTTGCTAGACCTAGTTGGAAGTCTGACTCTCCAACTCATGCCTAACTCCTAGTAGTTAGACTTAGCCATCACATCAAGCATGATCACTCTTTAAGTGGAAAAAGGAAAATGAAGGGTTTCAGTTTGGTAGACGCGCAAGCGTTGTTTGCCGAGTGAGCTCATTTCAGTTTCTTGGCCCTGCTGTCGATCGGACAGTCGGCGAGACAGCCTTTGCCGCACACGCAGGTCGCGGGAGTCGATTCTGATTGCATGAAGATAGTCTTCATCAGGTAGTCGGAGACGGCCTTGTCTCCCCTGTCCAAGGCAGCCTTCAGAGTGCGACCCTCGGCCGCATTCGTGAGGAAACACTTCCCTGCGTCGAACATCGGCCTCCCCGGAGTCCCGTCCTTGGATATCGCTCCTCCTGGACAGCCTTCAACGCACTTGTCGCAGTTGTTGCAGATCTCATAGTCGACAATAGGATCCGGCTCAATCTCCGCCGT
>JBEKAR010000072.1:0-8751 GCA_050015815.1 Methanomassiliicoccales archaeon
GACTAGCTGATATTCTCCCATGTTCCGCTTGTTTGTGGAGGAACGACCCTATCCTATTTATATGGCCCTTGACCCAATCGGGCCAATAAGCATGCGGATTGGCACATTGTTACAGGCTTTGTGGGCGCTTGTGCCAGATAATGACGAAGTTCGTACTAAAAGGAAGAAGCGCCCTCGACCCCAAATAAGACGATTGAATCATTCAAGGTTCCGTCGTCTGATACGAGTGCCTTGGAAGGGTGTTGGGTTTTCGCCAATGTCCGCCTCCGCGTTGGGAAAGAAAAGGGCAGGAGTTTGGCATTCGGGAAGTCAATCCTCGCAGATTGATGCATCAATCGAACATCTGGCTTGGAAAGTGTCACATCCTAGAGAATGTGAACCTAGACATAGGCCCAGCCTCCCGCGCGGAATGGCAGATTCACTGTGTGCCTCCTAGGAGACGAACTTCTCTTCCCGTCCTGACCCTATACGTCGACGCGATTGCCAAAGCAATCTCGTCGAGACTTCGAAATGAAGATGTTCTTCGGCTGAACTGCTGCGAGTCCCCGCGGATCTGAATGCCCAGGGTTGCCCCAGCTGGTCTCGGGAAGGTGGATCCATTCAATGGCTTCATCCACATGTGGTTGACTCGTCGCAAAAGAAAAGCGAGACTGAGTTGAAGAAGGAAGTGGAAAGCGTTTGGTCTAGCTTTCGTATGCTTCTCGAGGATATGCTGCTCGATCCGGGGTAATTTCGGGCATGAGCTAGTTATTTCCTTGGACACCTGAACAGAATCCCGATTCGTCCATTCACACTACATGGCTCGATGCCGACGATGCTTGCACTTGCTCATGAACCGTGGCAAAAGATATTGTGGAGGAGCTAGAGACGTTTGCGCTTTTCGGCTATAGTCCTCAACGTGCTGGACGTCAAAGTTGCAACCATCAGCACACCGTAGAACGTTAGAAAGACAGTAGCGTAGAACCCGATTTGTGCTACCGTCAGCATACCAGAATAATCCGTGCTGTGAAGACCAGACTGGAGGGATAGGGACAAAGCCAAGTCGACCATGCCAAGAACCACTGAAGTGGCCATTATCACAGGAGCCCACGTAAAACGCGCCAATGCTTCATCGTAGATTTCGTCTTTGATCAGTTCCTGCATGAACGTCCGGCCACCACTGCTGATGAAGAGAGCGAAGGAAGCAAGCACAAGGGCCAGCAGGGCCGCGCTAAGGCTAATCGCAATAGCGAGCAAGTAGGTCATGGCCGAGGGCGTCGCGTTGCCAAAGTCGTAGACGAACAGCATTGCGACAAGGAAGAGCGCCGAAACGATTAAATCGGGCTGGACGAACATCTTTCGAAATCCGGCCCTCTTGACTGTTGCTACAAGCGATCCGGCGAGTTCTGTTTCCGCGCCACCTTTCGCCGCAGCTTCCCCTTCCAATCCCGTAATCAACCTTCCTTGTTCGTTGAAGATGGTGTTGAGGGTATTTTAGACCGTCCGTCTCATCAGAAGCTTTGAGAAACTCTCCATGGCGGACGTCCTGGAATAGGAGAGGGTTTCAATTCAATGAACGCCCAAAAGGGGGTTGTTGACACCAAAAGCCGCGGTCGCGTGAGAGTATCGTCGAGATTATGGGACAGTGCGGTCTGGTGGTTGGGATCGACCACCGCGCTCTCAACTGCCGTGAGGCGCCTGATGAGGTCGTGGCTGAGACGAAGAGGGTGGGAGAGAAGATGGCCGGTCATGCCCGGGATCATTCTGGCGCCAGCCTGCGAGCTGGCCTTTTACACGCCGGTCGAGAGCATCTTGGCTTCTAGGGAGGCAGCGCATGCGACTATCTCACGCGAAGGGGGGAAGGAATTGAGTGTGCCGCGCAACGAACAAAGCGAAATGGAGAGACTGAAAATGGTCTGCCCAGCGACGGGAATCCTTATCTTCTCCAAAGGTCGATGATAGACCGGGGAAAGATGTGGAATCAGTAGCTCTACTCGTGGGAAGAGAGAGCCAACTGGAGCTATTGATGAGCCGGATGGGGAGGGCCATGTCCGGAGAAGGAGGCCTCGTGCTCATCTCGGGCGAGGCAGGGTCCGGAAAGACGACCCTCTGCGAAGAATTCGAGAGATTGGCCGCCAAGAGCGGATGCGCTGTATTGATAGGCAGGAGCATTCCCGGAGCCCAGAGCCCCTACCTGCCATTCATGGAAGCATTCTCTGATCAGACCCCTAATCCCTTCCTGAAGGGCGATCAGGCCTCGAACTCCAACGAGGCTAGGTTGCTCTTGTCAGTCCTCGATTGTCTGGAACAGCTGTCAAGAGAGAGAACCCTGATCCTGAGGCTGGAAGACCTTCATTGGGCGGATTCGGCGAGCATCGCACTCGTCCACTTCCTGGCCAGGAACACAAGAGTACTGAAGGTGCTAATCCTCGGCACCTACCGGCCAGAGGACCTCCATCCTTTCCCTTCTGGCGAACCCCATCCCCTCAAAGAATGTCTGAGGACAATGAGGAGAGAGGGGATGTGCCAAGAGCTCGAGGCCGAGCTACTTGGACCTGACGATACGAAGAAGATTGTCCCCCTCAAGTTGGGAGGGAGGGTCGAAGAGTCATTGCTCGATCTCGTGGCCAGAGAGAGCCGAGGCAATCCTCTGTTCGCGGTCGA
Source organism: Methanomassiliicoccales archaeon (assembly GCA_050015815.1). Taxonomy (GTDB): domain Archaea; phylum Thermoplasmatota; class Thermoplasmata; order Methanomassiliicoccales; family UBA472; genus JAJRAL01. The sequence goes on from JBEKAR010000072.1 coordinate 2,644, forward strand.
GATGCTCAGATTCCTCCTCACCAGCGAGCAGGCGAGTTTTGATGATGGGATCTGGAGACTCCATTTGAAGAAGGGAATTCAGACACCCTCGACGGTCAGGGAGGTCATACTGGCTCGGACGGCGCACCTTCCGAAACAGGCCAAGAAGATACTGGAGTCCGCGTCTGTAGTTGGCGAGCGGTTCGAGCCACGTCTGATCGAGGAAAGCCTAGGCGTCCACAGTGATCGACTTCTCGAAGCACTTGAGATGATGGAAAAGGAGTACAATCTGATCAAGGAGGAGCAGGACGTCTATGTATTCTCCCACGAGAAGGTGAGGCAGGTCATCTATGACGAGATTTCCACGTTACGAAGGAAGGACCTTCATCAGAAGATCGGCCAAGCATTGGAGAGGCGGCTCCCAAATGACGAACTGTTCGCTCAGTTGTCATGGCATTTCAACGAAGCAGACGACAATGAGAGATGCATAAGATACTCGCTCTGTGCGGGCAAGTACTGCTATCGCCGAAAGGCAATCAGAGAGGCAAAGTCGTACTTCTTGGTTGTCCTGGGTCGAACAGAAGAAGACCAAGAGCACGTCCGTGAGAGATTGGAGGCGCTGGAATCCCTGGGCGATCTCAAGAACGACGCATCGAACCTGAAGGAATGGTACTCATATTATGACCGTTTTCTCGAGTTGAACAAGGACCGCGCCGCGAGAGCGCGAGTTCTGGTCAAGACCGCGGAATGCCTGGACCAGGCAGGACTGGCAGAGACAATACGGGCGTTCGAGCTCCTCGATGAGGCAGAGGCGATCTCGGACGATAACCTGGAGGTGCTGGCGAACGTGGAGTATCGAAGGGCCGACCTCTGCAGCAACGACGGCAGGGTCGATGATGCGCTCGACCATATCGCACGGGCTAGGCATCTCTTCGACGAGCTGGGCGATCCGATAGGCATCCTAAGATGCGGAGAGCTGCAGGTGATTGTGCTCCGCCAAGCCTACCGGTTGAAGGAGGCCAAGGAGCTTGCGGAGACCCAACTTCAGCTCGCGAGAGAACGGGAAGACCCAGAAAGGGTGGTGATGATCGAGCTGCTGGCCTCGTTCATCTGCGCGATGGCAGGGGAAACGGCACCGGCCAAAACATACGCTTCCGAGGCGATTGAACTGGCAGGAAAGCTAGGAATGATGTGGTACTGGAGGCTGGCACTCCATAAGAGGGCTTGTGCCCTAGAGCTGGAAGGCGACGTAGAATCGGCCGAGAAGGACGTATCGAAGGCTCTGGGAAATGCCATCGAACTCGAGAACCTGTTCCATGCCGCCATGTGCGAGATCGACCTGGGACTTTACGAATCAGAGCTGGGTCACCAAGACGATGCGGAGAATCATTACGAGGCCGCGCTGGAACGGGTTTCTGCGTTCGATTCGTGGCCCCGGGCACTGCTTGAGTCGGATCTCTCCACCCTCAGAGCCGAGCTGCTCGCGAGGATTGGAGCTTTCGATCAGAGCGACGAAACGTACGAGAGGACGATCAACCGCAATCGTGAGCTGGAACACCCCTACGAGATGATGAACACCCGCGCAAGATATGGCATGGCTCTCGCGCGTAGAGGGTCGCTCTCGAAGGCGCAGGAGTGCTTCGATGAGGCGATGGAACTTGCTAAGAGGATGGGCTGCGAGGCGAGGATCAAGATGCTAGCCAAGCGCGCATGCGTTGCGGTCTAGTCCGTCACCTCGCAGCGAAAAGCTTTTTCATTCGTATCGCCTTCGATTTGCAGGCAATTCGTTCGGGGAGGAGCAATAGATGGTGGAGAAGAGGAAAGTTAACGAGAGTGAGAAGCTGGCCAAGCTACTTGTTCGCCTGGCAAAAGATCCGAAACTCGCGAAGAAGTATGCGGAGAACCCAGGGGCCGTGCTGAAGAAAGCAGGCATCGATGAGGAGATGGCGAATGCCGTTTCCTCCGGGGACGTCACCGCCATACGCAAGATCTTCGCAGACAGGCTAGGTCTTGGGCACGTTGCGATGTTCGTCATATATATCCCTGTCCCAGTGCCCCCAATGCCCGTACCACACAAGGGCAAGAAGAAGGTGACCCGCAAGAGCTGATTCAAAGCGCTCCATGGCGAAATTGCAAAGGGGATCCCTGGTTGTCGTCGGCTCAGGGATACAGCTAGTCAATCATATGACCCAGGAGGCTCTCCAGTGCATACAAGACTCTGAGAGGGTATTCCATGTCGTCGCCGACTATCCTACGGAGATGTGGCTCAAGACGCTGAATCCAAAGGCCGAGTCTCTCAACTCATTGTACGAGAGCGGGAAGCCACGGCTTGAGACCTACAAGCAGATGGTCCAGGTCATCATGGACCACGTTCGAAAAGGATTCAAGGTATGCGCCGTCTTCTACGGCCATCCAGGCGTCTTCGTCACACCGGGCAACGAGGCGATAAGACGGGCGAGAAGCGAAGGGTACGAGGCCAGAATGCTGCCCGGAATCTCAGCCGAGGATTGCCTCTTCGCAGATCTTGGCGTCGATCCCGGGCAATGCGGATGCCAGAGCTTTGAGGCGACGGACTTCCTGGTGCACAAGCGTAGGTTCGATCCGTCCAGCGTCTTGATTATCTGGCAGATTGGGGCGATAGGCGCACCCGACTATCAAGATGATCTCTATTCGCATTCGGGCATCAGCCTCCTCGTCGATGTGCTGCAGAAGCGTTACGGAGCCCATCACGAGGTCGTCGTGTACGAAGCCTCTCCGTTCCCGTACCCAGTCGCCGGGCCATCAATCCAGAAGGTCGGGCTGGCCGAGCTTCCGAAGGCGAGAATCGCGCCTGCCTCCACGCTCTATGTCCCACCGAAGGAATCGGTCTGCGATGATGACATGGTGAGGAAATTGAACCTCGGCATGACCGCAACTACCAAGCGTCTGAAAGGGCGTCGCTGACGCGAATCAATGATCGTCTGGATGGATGATGCTGAAAGTCCGGGCAGACCCACCATCAGGAGCCGCCCTTCATCGGACAATCCCCGCAGGGAGGTTCGTTATATGGGCACGGTCAATCGCACCCTCCTTGTGATAAGCCAGTGCCTGCTCAACGCTTAGCGATTTGAACAGAGTCTGTGCAGTTTCTGATGTGAGAGGATAAGATCGCGTCGCTTCTGCACAACATTAAGTACCAACGAAAACCAGTGGCAATGGAAGGGGATTTCACCATGTCATTGGAGAAGAACAAATCGATCGTCCGCGGGTTCATCGATGCCTACAACGAGCGTGACCTTGCGCGACTTGACGAATATGTTGCACCTGATTATGTCGATCACACCAATCAGCTGCGAGGCCGCGAAAGCCTCAAGCAAGTGATCTACATGGGTTTCAAGGCCTTTCCAGATTGGCATGAAACGATCGAAGACATCATCGCAGAAGGGGAAATGGTATGGGTTCGTCTATCATACACTGGGACGAATACAGGTGATTGGCGTGGAATGGCTCCCACCGGCAAGAGAATAACGATGACGGCCGTTGACATCTACCGCATAGTCGATGGCAGACTCGCAGAGTACTGGAACGTCACAGACGCGCTGAGTTTCTTCAGACAGCTAGGTGCCATCGAATACACAGAATCAGGAAGGATCCTGTTTCCAGAAGGCACCAAGTGACTGTTCGAGAGCCTTCACTTCACTTCCGGTGTCGCGCCCCGAGGTCCAGACGTCGTGGTCCGGCCTAGTGAAATCGACGAGACTTGCTCTTCGCGCGATCGTACGAGCGGTCCACCGCCTCTAGGGTTATGAACTCCTTCTCCAGCGAAGCCCTCTCGAAATGGAATTCCCTCACGAAGTCCTCCACCTTCTCTTCGAAGACCTCGCAGTCCCCAAGTCCAGTGTCCAATGTCAAGGCCTTCTTGTAGCCGGCGGTATCGAACATCCACTTGAGCATGCTGAGATCCCCCTTGTCCACGCCCCGCGTCAGCTCCATCTTGAAGATCAGCTCCCGCCAGTTCTCGGCCCAAGCGGGAGTCAGGTAGAAAACGCCAGGATACCGCTTGAGCAGACTGTAGTATCCGTCGGTCCCTCCAAGCACGGCGGCGATGCAGTCGTCAACCGGCCTGCCCTGTTCGTCGGTGAGCAATGTGAGCTGATGCTTCGTCTCCGCCTCGATCTCTGTCAGGTGCTTGAAAGCGTTGCCGCACAGACCGTAGAACAGCATGATGGAGCGGCACTTGGGACCGATCAGCTCGACCGCCTTGGCCACCTCACGGCGTAGAATCAGCGGGTCCTCGTGCAACGCCATCGACTTCATGAGGACGAGAAGGTTGAAACCATCCTGTGGGAGGGCGTCAAGCTCGCTCTCCTTGATCGACGACACCTTCGCCTTGGTTCCTGCTTTCCTCAGCTTCCGCAATAGGTTCCTCGAGTCATCGTTTTCGATGACAACGACGTTCGCAATGTCCGTGTCCCTCAGGACTGAGTGTACGATCTCGTCCTCGAGGATGGGGCAGCCGACGATGCCAAGGCAGCCTTTCGCCTCGTTCACATCTACGCGAAGGAGCAGGTCCCCTTTCATCGTTGTGGTCCCCTATTTCCTGCCGATTGAAGCTTCGTGCGAAACACCTGGCGATTGCTGCGGGCGCGTCACGAGGAGTTCAATTGCACAAGAGGAGCGCATCGGGGACTTGTATCCCCGGATGTGGAATCCCGCGCTTGTCACGAGAAAGGTTATCCCTCCGAAATCCATCGCTCGCCCGGTGTGCCTTTGGAAGCTCCTCAGTGGGATCTGGAACAGATCGGGCTTGGAGGACCAGATGCGATCAAGGCGTTGCTCAAGGAGATGCCCGTCAGAGCATCGGAGTTTGTTGATTCGTACCGGGGCAGGCTCGGCCGCCTCGGCCCCGACGCTCTGAGGAAGTTCATCGAGGCCCGGGACGCCATGTTCATGGAGTTCGAAGGCGCCTGGCTCTATTGTCGTCTCTCTGCGAGTGCAAAGACCGCGGACCCCGTCGCCGGCGCGCTGAACAACTCCTCGACCGAAGCATCGACCGCCGTCGGCCAGGCGCTCGCTCCCTTGGAGATCGAGCTCGGCAAGCGATTGATGTCCAAACCGGAGGTCGTCAGTTCAAAGCAACTAGCGACGTACCGTCACTATCTCGAGAAGCTCGCGAGGGCGGCTCCGCACCTGCTGTCGGAGGCGGAGGAAAGGGTGATCCTCGACAAGGACAAGAGCGGGGCGATCGAATGGCAGCAGCTGCAAAGGAGCTGGCTTACGACCAGGACGTTCACCATGACCATCGAGGGCAAGGAGGTCTCGCTCTCGTTCGGACAGATGTATGGTAACTTGCGCAGCCCTGACAGAGATGTGCGCAGGCAGACGACCCAGGTGCTCGGGAAGGCGCTCGGCGAGAATGAGATCGTCTGGTCGCATGCGCTCAGGGCGATCTGTTCTGACCATATTGCCACTTGCAAGGGGCGAGGATACTCGTCCCCCGAGGAGGCGAGTTACGTCGCTCACGACGTCCAAGCAGGCAGCATCGTCGCCTTGATGAATTCGATCGAAAAGAACACCGGACTGAACGACGACTGGATGACGAGGAAAGCGAAGCTCATGAGACTCCCTAAGCTCTCGTCCTACGACATCTTCGCGCCGCTGCCCTCGAAGGCCTCGCGCAGGTACACATGGGACGAAGGGAAGGAGATCGTGACCTCGGCCTACTCCGAGTTCGACGGGCAGATGGGCGAGTGGGTCAAGGAGATGTTCGCCTCGAGGCACATCGACGCCGACGTCCGCCCGGGGAAGTACAACGGCGCGTTCAGCGACGACTGGCTCAAAGGTCGCTCCGCCTTCATACTTCAGAGCTTCAACGGCGCTCTCGACGACGTCAACACCCTCGCCCACGAGCTCGGTCACTCGATGCACTCATACCTCTATTCGAGATTTCAGGCGCCGAGCAACTGCCGCATCACACCATGCGTAGCGGAGTGCGCGAGCACCTTCGGTGAGCTGCTTCTCACGGAGAAGCTGTTGAGGGACGCCAGTTCGGAGGACGAAAGGACAGTGGTGCTCGCGAAGGTGCTTGACGGGTTCCACCTCTCCGTCTTCCTGACGGCGACGCGCTTCCGCCTGGAGTCGGGGCTCTAC
>JBEKAR010000073.1:0-8744 GCA_050015815.1 Methanomassiliicoccales archaeon
CGTAGAAACGCCTGACCAAGTGTGATGGGTCCACAGCGATGCCGAGAATGTCACTGAGCACGCTCGACCATCCGACGCTGACCAGGTCGGAATCAACGGACCAGGAGAGAGGCTTCATTGAACCAGTGAGAAGCGAATCAGAGCGCCGCAAGGAGTATGCGGGCAACGAAAAGGGGCGATCGACGTCCAGCAGCCTCCGCCACCTGACCCGGCCTCCGGATGCGCTCCACCAGAGGCACAGCGGCGAGCCCCGGGAAGCGGCGGCGAGCCTCGTCCCTTCGACGACGTGATCCAGCAGTGCGCCGTCAATCTCTTGAAGCTCGCCAATCTCCTCTGCTCCCTCATGACCGCCAGTCGGTCCTTTGCTCCGGGGCGTGAACTCAACCACAACCTCATCGGCCCCAGTGAAGAGGTTGACCGATGAGGCGACGCCGGAAACGTCCGAATCGCCCACCTCTTGAACGATCAGATCGTGTGGCGATTTGCGCGTTGCGGTAATCAGCGAGCTCCATGAATGATTGTCCGATTCCTCCGGGGGGGGGAGACTCTATCATTTGCAAATCGAGGCAAGGGAGCATCCCGAATTACGACGAACCTCCCTTCCGCAGGCAATATCCCACCGATCCGAGCTAGTACCTGCGTCGACTCGGACGAGTTCAGAGCGTTCCGCGAGATCAGCCACGAACGTGGCACCTCGAATCCGAGGCCGATGAGGAAGCGGAGACCCTCCGAGACGGGGCCGAGGCTCGCTTCGGCTGAAAGGGAATGTACCTCAATCGCGAGTCCTTCCGTCAACTTCTCGTCCTCCGAACCGAGGATAGCCTTGCGTCTTCAATTCCAGCCGAGGGTTCATTAATGTGCCCTCGCCAACCCCGCCTTCTCGGACGCAAAGAGTCGACCCCGACGGCGGAAGAAAAGATATAACAGGCAGACTGCATCCTGACGATTGCCAGGAGTTCGGGACGATGGAAGGCATCGACAGGATCGAGGTCAAGACGGTGCAGAAGGAGGACCTTAAGCTGATCAAGAGCCTGATGCACATCAAGCACAAGATCATGGTCACCAGCGGAAAGGGTGGCGTGGGCAAGAGCACGGTCGCGACGAACATCGCAATAGCGCTGTCAATGAAGGGCTACGAGGTCGGGCTAATGGACGCGGACATCCACGGCCCCAACATCCCGAAGATGTTGCACATCGAGGATGCGGTGCTGACCGGCGACGAGGAGGGGCTCATGCCCATCATCGTCCCGCCGCACCTGCGGGTGATGTCGATGGCCTTCATCATCAAGGACTCCGACAACCCGGTAATCTGGCGGGGGCCAATGAAGATGGGAGCGATCAGGCAGTTCATCGCCGACGTGCGCTGGGGAGACCTGGACTATCTGATCATCGACCTTCCGCCGGGCACGGGGGACGAGCCGCTGACGATCGCGCAGCTCATTCCGGAGGCGGATGGCGCCGTCGTAGTCACCACGCCACAGGACGTCGCGCTCCTCAACTCAAGGAAATCCGTCGGATTCGCCAGGCAGCTGAAGATACCGGTGCTCGGCATCGTCGAGAACATGTCCGGCTTGATCTGCCCCCACTGCGGCAAGGAGATAGATCTGTTCAAGGTCGGAGGAGGGGAAAAGGCGGCGAAGGAGCTCAAGGTCCCGTTCCTCGGCAGGGTGCCACTCGACCCGAAAGTCGTGGAGAGCGGCGACGACGGCATGCCGATCGTGATCTCCGACTCGGAGTCCCCTGCATCTGTCGCGTTCAATAAGGTCGTGGACAACGTACTCAAGCAGACAGAAAAGAAGGGAAAGGAATGAAAGTGCTGATCACCGCCGAAGGCCAAACGCTCGACGACATGCTCGATGAGGAGTTCGGGCACTGTGCCTATTTTATCGTCGTCGACCCGGAAACGATGAAGTTCGAGGCGGTGAAGAACGAGGGCCATGACGCGGAGGTCGGGGCCGGGATCTTCGCCGCAGAGACGGCGATCAAGCTCGGAGCGGACGTCGTCATCACGGGATGGGTCGGGCCCCATGGCCAGAGAAAGCTCGCCTCGAAGAACATCAGGATCATAATGGACGAAGAAGGCACAGTCCGGGAAGTGCTCGAGCGTTTCAAGCGCAAGTCGAAGAACTCTTGAGCATTCGGAGCACTATAGCTGATGGCTAGAGAAGGATGAAGCAAAGGGTTTGTCCGCCATCAGCCAATCCAAGTACGTCGCTCCTCTAGACCTCCTCGTATTCCGGCTCTGGCTTGTTCCCAGTGACCGGCTTCGCGGGCCAGACCGGCAGGACGACCCGCGGAGCGTAAGTCTCGTTCAAGATCAGCGCTATCGCGGTGTATATGGCCGCGAACCCGACGACGATTCCTTCCAAGCCAGCTATATGACCCAGGTCCGTGTTCCCCGTCAGGTCCGCCAGGCCCAGCAGAAGGAACAGGAGGGTTAGCGACCCGAAGACGAACATGGTCGCCTTGTTGGTCCTCAGAGTCCCGAAGAACAGCAGGGCGGTCACCATCGACCACATGAACAGATACGCCGCCATCGCGGTCGGCTCAGTGGCGGTCCCAATGCCCATCTGGGGCAGGACGATGAGTCCAACCAATGAGAGCCAGAAGAGGCCGTATGAAGTAAAAGCGACCATGCCGAACGTGTTGCCGTTCCTGTATTCCATGAGGCCGGCGAACACTTGAGCTAGACCGCCGTAGAATATCCCCATGGCGAGGATCATGCTTCCCAGGCCGAACAGTCCGGCGTTGTGGAGGTTCAGCAGGACGGTCGTGACGCCGAACGCCATCAATCCGAGGGGTGCTGGATTCGCGATCCAGACCTTGTTCCTTGGTTGTTCGCCCATGCTCATCCTCTCCCTGTCTCCCGCTGTTCGTTCGCAATCTCGCAACTGAGGAACCCATTCCCGGAAAAGTCGCCGCTGCCGCACGCCGGCATCGCCCGGGCACCGTTCCATTTGGCGGTGTTCGATCGCCGCATGGCCACAGACAATACAGGGGTCCTATATTAAAATCTAGCAGCTACACTACGATATTTGTCGATTTGAAGGCTATTCCTTTCGATTACCGAACACATTTCGTCATTTGACGTACATTTCCACTTGCCCGAGACCGGATCAGTCCTATTCACGCGTCTGGATCTCCGTCCTGACGTACCCGGACGCGCTCTTCGGCACCCCCTGGAACTGATAGTCGACCGTCTGCCTGGCAGGCTCGGGGATTCGGAGGGGGTTCGGCCCGATTTCTTTGATGTTCTCCATGAACTCCTGTATCGTTTTCTTATAGGCCTCGGCCTCATCAGGGTCGACGAACACGGTCCGGAATCTGCCCTCGTCGAAACCGAGCTGCTTAATGACCGATTTGACGAGAACCATTCTGCGGTTCGTCCGGATGCTCCCGACCTCATAGTGGCATCTACCAGGCTTGCCGGCGAGGATGAGCACACCGTCCGCGCCCCTCGAGAGCGCCCTCATCACCCATTCAGGGTCGACCCGGGCGGAACACATCGTCCGAATGCACTCGTATCCGGTCGGAATCTGGAGGCGCTTGATGCCCGCCAGGTCGCCGGCGGCATAGGAGCACCAGTGGCAGGTGAAGACGACCACGTTCGGGAAGTTCTCGTCCTCCTTGGTGACCGGCGGGGTTGCGGCGTCTATCTGCGCCGCGATCTCGACGTTGGAGAAGCAAGCCTGGTCCATCGCGGCGCTCGGGCAAGCGGCGACACAGGCCCCGCACCCCTCACAGATTCTCGGTTGGACGACCGCCACACGCTTTCCCGGACGCTGAGGGTCAAGCATCATCTTTATTGCGGAGACGCGGCACGTCGCCTCGCAGACACCGCAGCCTGAGCAGCTATCGGGCTTCACCGAGGCCGAAGCGCCAGACTCTTCCGGAGTCGCATTGAACACCTTGGCGACGCCCATCGCGATGAGTTTGTACGCCTTCTCGGTCGCCTCCCTGGGCGCGTGGGAATGGACCCAGGCACACTGCTCCCTAATGTTCACCAGGTCCATCATGCAGGCAGGGACCCCGCCCTCCGTCGCAGCCTCCTCGAACTCCCTGAGATAGAGGTGGGGCGAGCAAGCGGCGACGACCACACGGTCCAGCTTCTGCTCCTTGAGAGCCTGTGACAACCTCCTTCTCGATTCGGCGTGGCAAGCATACTCCATCGTCTCGACGTACGCGACCTCGGGAAGGTCAGTCGATCTGCGGGCAAGATCCCTCGCGTTCGTCGTCAGACCGATGCTTCCGCCACAGTTGCAGACGAAAACCCCCACCCTTGAAGCTCCTTCCGCCATCGGTAATCGATGCTACCAGGATGTATTTATCCCCGCATATTGGGCTTGTGAGCTCGCCGCATAGTTAATGAGCGAGCGCGACCCTTGGTGCTCGGGCTCTCGCATGAAGGTGGTAGCGGTCAATGGCAGCCCGAGGAAGTCGGGGAACACGGCTCGGCTCCTGAAGGAGATGACGAAGATGGCTGAGGAGAAGGGCGCGGAGGTCAAGTATTACGACCTAGTGGACCTCGAGGTGGGGGACTGCCGGGCCTGCTATCAATGCTATAGGACCGGCACCTGCTCCATCGAGGATAGCATGACCGGGATCAAGGAAGATATCCAGAAAGCGGACGTCCTCATCCTCGGATCACCGATTTACATGGGGGCCGAGACCGGAATAATGAAATGCTTTGCCGACCGGCTCTATGTCTTCATGGAGCCGACCGAAACTCGCGGCACCTTCAAGTCAAGGCTCAAGCCGGGCAAGAAGGGTTTCGTCTTCTTCACTTGCGGGATGACTGACGGAGACAAGGTATTCAATCACTTGACCATCCGCTATTTCCAGCTCCTGGTGAAGAACCTCGGGTTCGACGACGTCCGTACGTTCATCGTTCCGGGGGCGATTCCGTCCGTCGATATCCGCACCAGCCTCCGCGCCAAGGAGATGCTCGCCGAGGCGAAGAGGTTCCTCGGGGCTTAGGGTCGCTTTGCAAAGAAGTTATATCGCGCGCTGGCCTTCGGTGAGCTGAATGAGGCAACGACTCCCGATCTATGCCTGCCCGAACTGCGGAGGGCGGGACCTCGTCCCGACGGTGCTCGTCGGCGGGCCGATGGCCCAACTGGACGAGAACATCGGAACGTATCGCTGCGAGGAGTGCGGCAAGACCGCCGTGCCGCTTGCCTTCGCCAACGTCGAGGATTGGATATCCTTCCGGCAGCAGGCGATGAAGAGGGCGGAGGAGGAGCGGGAGAAGACCGGGTTCCTGAACATCCCCATCCTGCCGATCGACACCATACCGCTGGTCAGCATAGCGGGCATGGACCTGCCGATCGCGAAGACGGTCGAGGTCGTCAGCGTGAAATGGTCAGGCCATAAGCTTGAGAGGACGGACTATCACGTTGCCTTCGACCGCTACTGGGCCGCGGTCGCCGGCAAGCGCTACAACGCGACGGAAGTCCTGATGCTCGACCTCGCCGGGCTGAACCTCGCCCGACCCAACTTCCCGGTGATGAGGGAGCTGGTCAAGCGTAAGTACGACGTCTGGCTTGACCTTGGCATCAGGTCGGAGCAGGACATCTTCGACGCGTTCTCGATCGAGGTGTCCCACGCTCTCGCCGACACCATCACCGCCTCGTCGATCCGCCTGTTCAAGGAACTCTACGACCTGTCAGATCGCTGCGTACCTTGCATCTACTACGACAAAAAGGTCATCTGGGGAACGGCTCGCGCGGGACCTCATGACCTCCACGAAACTGTGAAACGACTGGCCGAGATCGGTTATGAGGAGGTGGCGGTCATCGACCTGCCCGCGCTTGGCCTGCATTCGGGAGTGAGGGAGGGATTCCTCGCGTCCCTGGAAGGGCTCGACGCCGAACTGATCGTGGGCGGAGGGATAGTCGAATCGGACGTGGAGAAACTCAAGGCTCAAGGATTCAAGGGAGTCATGGTCGATCCGTACACACCGATCATCGAGGACATTATCGAGTCGGAGCCAGGCTCCCCTGTCGAGACCAGATTCCCCTCGCCTGCGCCGACGACGGTCAAGAAGCCGAAATACCTCGCGACCGACTGAAACCCAGCTTCGGTGTCCGTCTTGAGAGGCGTTGGAGTGTCATTATCTAGAGGGAAAGGAATTCAACTCGGATTGCGCGACCAAGGCCCATCAACCGCGGATCGGATTGGTTCAGGGCAGAAGGGAGAGCTTGCAGCCCAAGGTACTGGTGATCGATGATGATGCCGAGATACGCGGCGTCCTAGTCGAGCTCCTGGACGGCAGAGGGTACGAGGCGAAGTCGGCGAACAGCGGAGAGGAGGGCCTGAGCCTCGTCGCCGAATCGGCCCCGAACGTGGTCATTCTAGACATCCATCTTCCAGACACCGTTGGAACCGGACTGCTTCCGAGGATTGCGGCGCTCTCGCCAGACATCGAGGTCATCCTGATTAGCGGGGACGCTACCTTGGACTCGGCAATCGAGGGACTGAGGAAGCATGCGTACGACTACATAACCAAGCCGTTCAAGTTCAGCCAGCTCCTCTCGTCTCTGGAAGGCGCGATGGAGCATCAGCGGCTCCAGGTCGAGAACCGCAGGATGGTCGACCAACTGAAGTTCCTCAACAATCTCGTGGTCCAGGTCTCGAGGGCGACCGAACTCGACGGGACGCTGAAGCAGCTCCTCCAGCTAAGCATGACGCACTTCCGCGCCGAGTCTGGGGCGGTGTACCTCAAGGTCCAAGATGCTTGGAAGCTAAGGCAGCATTCAGGCGTTTCGCGCAAGTTCCTCGACGATTTTTCCGTTCTCCCGGCCTCACACCCATTGGCGAAAGAAGCGGAGCGTGGAGTCGTTTCGTTCGCCAACGCCGGCAACGGAAACGGCCCATCATCATGGGCTTCCGTGCCGCTCATCCACGACGATAAACCGATAGGGATCATAATCCTGACCGCGAAGAGCGGCAAGACATTCGCCGAGGAGGACAGGCGGCTCATGACGATCGTCGGCACGCAAGCAGGGGCGGCGATGATGCGGTCCTCTTCACTGGCCGAGGGCGAGGAGAGGAGGCAGTTCCTCGAAGGGATGATAGACAGCTCTAACGACGCGGTCATCACCTACTCGCTCGACGGCTCGGTGACAGGCTGGAACCTGGCGGCGACGAGACTCTATGGCTTTGGAGAGAGGGAGGCGCTCGGAAGGCACCTGCTCCTGATCCCTGATGAAGAAAGAGAGAACGTCAAGGACGTCATGGCGAGAATCGCGATTGGTGAGCAGGTGCAGACCCTTAACGAAACAAGGTTGAGAAGGAACGGACAGCCGGTCGAGGTCGAGGTGGCATATTCACCTATCCGTGACGGAGGCGGCCGTGTCCTGGCGATCGCTTCTTTCTCGCACGAAAGAAGAAATGGAAATGCGAAAGCACCAACCGTTCCGACCGGACGCAGCCCGGAGGACAGGCTGAGGGAAGTGCTGGTCGGACTCGTCCCGACGATCATGACGCCGGTCGGCGAGGACGGTCCAGCGCGAATGCCGCCGCTTCCCGCGAACGTCGCGAAGGAACTGAGGGAGCTATATATCGGCGGTGAGGGGAAGGCTACGCCGGAGAGAGCGGCTGAGGCGATCGCCAAGCTCTTCGCGGACCTTGGCGGGAAGTTCGAGGGACGGGCGACGAACAGAGAGATCGTCCTGAGCGGCAAGGTTTGTCCGTGGGGGAACGGCACCCGGCACGCGCCCGCCGCGTGCGCTTTGACGAAAGCGCTCGCTCTGACCCTGGCTCAGGGTGCGTGGTCCGACGCGAGGGTCGTGCTCCTCGAGTCTCTCGCGAACAATGACGAAAGGTGCTTGGTCCTGATCCGCGGATCTCTGACCGGCCCAAAGCGCGAAGATTAATAACCGGCGGATTCGCCTAGCGACATCAAATGGCCGACATGATCTTCTGGTACATCGCGACGGCTCTCGCCGCGGTGGTCCCGCCGCTCATCTACATGGTGTGGATCCGGAACCAGGAGATATGCCAAAGGGAATCCTACTCCTCCCTCCTGGCGGTCTTCATCTTCGGCGCGAGCGTCTCGGTCGGCGTCTCGTACGTACTCGAGAGCGCCGTGATCTCGGTTCTGTATTCGCCGGGCAGTCCGTTCGCCAAAGGCTTCTGGAGCTTCCAACCCTATGACCCGGTGCTTGAGACATTCCTTCTCGCCGTGATTATCGCCCCGCTCATCGAGGAGACGATGAAAAGCACGGGCGTCTTTTACGTCCATGGCCGCCTGAACGAGCCCGAGGACGGCCTCATCTACGGCGCGACGGTCGGACTGGGCTTCGCCGCGTCCGAGAACATCCTGTACCTGCTCGCCGCAATCAGCGGAGGGGCGCAGGACTTCGCCCTGACCGCGGTCATTCGTGCGCTCACCTCGACCCTCCTTCATGCGAGCGCCGCCGGGATTGCGGGATACGGCATCGCCAGGGCTCGTCTCTTCGCGCTCGAGGGAAGACATGTCAGTTGGGTCAAGTATCTCGGTATTGCGATGCTGATGCACGCGTCGTTCAACCTGTTCGCCATCCTCGGGACGATAGTACCGGTGGATCAGGCGACCTTTGCCTTCATCGGCCTGATACTTGCATTCGTAGTGGCGATCGGCGGCATCACCTACGTCCGCGGCATGATAGTGGAACTGGACCGCTCCAGGCCGTGTCCGCCCAATCCTCCGAGGCAACAATTCTAGTCTTTGCCTAGCGCGAGCCTTCGCCCCAGTTCCTTGG
>JBEKAR010000074.1:0-8735 GCA_050015815.1 Methanomassiliicoccales archaeon
CGCGTCTCCGAGGGCAGGGACATCAACGAGTGCATCAGTACGTTCACCGCGGTCAAACTGGCGCTCATCGCGGTATTCGTCGCCGTCACGCTCCTCTCGCTCCTCACCTGGACCGAGCTCCTTGGAGGCACGATCTCTAGCGTCACGCTGAACCTCGTCCTGCTCTTCCTGCTCTACTACGTCCTCTACCAGGTCGCCTCCATCGTCACAGTTACCTATGCCGGCACGATGGAGCCGCTCAAGGCGAACCTGGTGGTGCTCGCGGACCCGCTGATCCGCGTCCCTCTGATCCTCTTCTTCGCCTTCGGCTCGCTCGGCGTGATCAGCATCGCCTACGCCTTCGTCCTCGGCGCGCTGGGCGTGCTGTTCGCCGCATTATTCTTCATCTGGCGCGACCGGCCGAAATGGCGCGGGACGCACCTATTCCGTTCCTACCTTGCTTTCGCCAAGCCAATCGCCATAATCACGATAGTAGCTGGCGTCACCAACCAAATCTTCGTGGTGGTAATCGGTCTGGCCGGGGCGTCGGGTCAAGCAGGATTCGGTGGCGTCGGCCTTTATTCCGGCTGCCTCGCCATCCTCAGCGTCTTCGCCCTCTTCGGCACCGCCGTCTCGGCGATGACCTTCCCCTCGTTTTCGAAAATGCACACAGATGGCGAGATTGAGCAGATCCGACGCCTCACGTACCAGGCCGAACGTTATGTCTCGATGATCGGACTGCCGGTCACCGCGGTCATCGTTCTATTCCCATCCCAGGTGGCCCACATCCTGCTCGGCTTTACCGGGGCGGGGGACGATATGCGGCTGCTCGCTCTCGCCACCTTCATCGGCATGCTGAACAGCGCCCACGGGTCACAGATCTACGCTGTCAATCGGCCAGACATAGGGGCCAAGCTAACGTTCCTTGGTTTCGCCCTTAGCATCATCCTGTCCCTCCTTCTCATACCCCAGAGCATCTTCGGAGTCCCGTTGGCCGGGCTGGCGGACGAGGGCGCGGCGATCGCGTACCTCGCTGTGGGGATCGTAGGGTTCGCTCTCACCAGGTGGATAGTCCACAGGTTGACGAGGACGGCACCGAACCTGAGGTTAGGGATCCACCTTCTCGCCGTCATCGTTACCGCCATTGCTGTCTCCCTTCTCAGCCTGGTCATGCCGATCACCAGCCTGGTGACGCTGATCGCGATGGGGCTCTTCGCCTACGCGGTCTTCGTTGCGGCGCTCTACCTCCTGAGGGAGTTCCGCAAGGAGGACCTGGATTACTTCCTCGACCTCGTCAACCCGAGGAAGATGTGGAGATATATGCGCGAAGAGCTGCGCAGCAAGCAGACCTAGGAGTCACCAGCCGCCGACGACGTTGAGGCATTTCCGACACAACCAGACAGGCTTACTGATGAACTCCTTCGGCAGGTACCTGACTACTTCGCTCATCGCCTCCTCGGGGCTCTTGTAGTAGCGAAGCACCATCTCCGCCTGACACTTGGGACACTTCATCTTGCCTCACGCCCGTTCTCACTTTCCGCGGGACGGTCGACTCTCAAGGTCACCCGCTCTGCTTCGGCGCTTCCAGTCTCGTCCAGAGCTCTTCGGCGAGCTGCCCCCAGCCGGACTGGATCTTCTTCTGGTAGCCGTAGACGTCATACCCGAACTCGGTCGATGCGGGCGCCATCTTGAGATCGACGTGCACCAAGTCGCCTTTCTCGCTCAACTTGAACGTCATGGTCTTCTCGGCATTCTTCTTCCATATCGCCGTTGCCGTGAGCGATCCGTGCAATGCGGATATCTCCGTCGGCTTTTGCATCCTGTCCACCGTGGCACCTTCTCCCTTCAGCCAGGATACGATGCCGTCGAAGACCTCGGCCACCTGCGCTCCTTTGATATCGCGACTGTAACTGAACGTCACCCCTGAATCGACCATGTCCATCCCTTCATCTTGATATTGAACATTGACCGTCCTCGCAGAAAAGGCTGTTGGCCCGATGTGTCGAAGGATGGACCTCGACCACGACCCGGGTCGTTCGCCAGATGCGAGGGCACCATCGGAATAGACGGAAACCTCGATGGACAGATGCGGAAAAAGCGCTGAACGTTGTTATCCTCGTCTGGGCGTTGGGGATCCAGCTCCCATTGACCCGAGCGAAATAGGAATAGGCTCCTGCAAGGGGACCGCACTCTTCTCTCTGATTGGTTCACCTCGCTATGCACCTAGTCCAATCCGTTCTCTGGCAGCGGGTCAGACTCCGCGAACCGCGCTCCCACCTTTCCAATCAGCTTCGCCCGACTCGAGCCGGAGGTAGGCCGCGTGCGCGGAATCGAATGACGGCCGTTCCTTGATCACCCAATCGCGGAACTCCTCGGTCAGCTTCCCCATGGCCCGGTACTCAGAGCGGATGCCGAAATGGTGGATGAAGGACTGCGCAGAGTTGAAGACGACGAGGACGTCCAGCGCGAGCAGCACCGTGGCGAGCGAGGCGCCGACCTGCCAGGTGGTGACGAACGAGAAGCCAGCGAGGCCGAAATACATCGCGGCATATGCGTACCTGGCATTGGCCGCGTCCTTCTCACTTAGAGAATTCAGGATGCTCATGACGAACTTCTCGCCGGTGACGTAATCGTGGATCAGGGTCACGTTGAGAGCCGCCATGGCGAGGACGCCTGTGATCACGGCCAGGGTCATGACCGAGAACTGCGAGAGGTCCAGGGACGGATAGCCGAGCACGAAAGCGGCCAACCGTCCGCTGAGCGCGAGCTCGTACATCGCCAGCCGCAGTACGTCCTGGCGCCTCATGTCGTACTTACCAAGCTTCAACTCCTCGAGTTTGCTCAGCGCCATGCGGTGCTTGCGTCGGTACGAGTCCAGCATCGATTCCGCGCCAGCGTAGAGGAGCGCGAATGAGAAGAACGCGAGGAACAGGCCTATGGCATCCTGCTGTGTCAACGTCCAGCCAGGCAACACGGCGACGACGAGCACGATCGCCAAGCATATGACCGCACCGTACGCGACGGAGCGGAACAAATGAGCCCGGGCCATCTCCCTATGGCGCTCGGTCTCCCGATCGATTATGTCGGTCCAGTATCGCGCTACACTCTGTTCGTTCGTCCACCCGTGAGGTTCGCCCTCCGATCTGGGAATCGAAGACGACGGGAATGGAGAACCTATGAGCCGTGCCGTTGTGGGATTGGGATCATCTACATTCGTCATCGATTCCTTCGGAGGCTTCCCAGGCTCGCCTGACCGAGGTTGATCAAGATTCGCCGCCATGACCCATCCCGAATGCCGGCCAAGGCCCATCACCATACGATGCCGCCTTGGATGCAATCTCGCCCAAGCGATCATCGACTATAAGCGTGCTCCTTCGTGCCTTATCCGCCTCGAACGAAACCGTTTCCTAGCCCTCGTAGAGCGACTTTTGTTCCCTTTCGGACAGTTTCCGTTAAATATGGGTATATAAATAAGGACTTTGGGGCTTTCCTATTTCGAAATACAAGATCGAGAACGTAGTGGCTTCCACTTCATTGGGCATTGAGCTTGACCTTCCGTCGATCGTCCACTCCCTCGAGGGATCCGAGTACGACCCGGAGCGGTTCCCCGGTCTGATCTACCGACTGAAGGAGCCGAAGACCGCGACCCTTCTCTTCCGCAGCGGCAAGGTCGTCTGCACTGGCGCGAAGAGCCTGGACCAGGTGAAATCGGCCATCGAAAAGGTGATCAAGCAGCTGCAGAAGGCCGGCATCCATGTCAAGACAGAGCCGAAGATCGAGGTGCAGAACATCGTCGCCTCGTCGGACCTGGGCCAGAACATCAACCTGAACGCGATAGCAATCACCCTAGGCCTGGAGAACGTCGAGTACGAACCGGAGCAGTTCCCCGGCCTCGTCTATCGCCTTGACACGCCAAAGGTGGTGCTCCTGCTCTTCGGATCGGGCAAGCTCGTCTGCACCGGAGCGCGGAAGCCACAGGACGTCGAGGTAGCTGTAGACACGATAACGAAGGCGCTGCGCGACGCCGGTCAGATGCGTTGATTCGCCGTCGACGCCGAGTGTCTTCGAAGAGGGGCGCCCTTGAAGGATAGAATGCTCACGGGAGCTTCCGTCAAGAACGAACAACAAGTCCTTTGGAAATGGCGCATTCCGCTTCCAGCTCATTTGCTGAAAGACTGATGAGCCATTTCCTTCTCGATTCCCGAATCCTGCTTGGGCCTCCATATCCACCGGCAAGCCAGGTATGCGAGGCCGACCGCCGCCGCCCCTAATACAATCGCCAGAACGATCCATTCCCAGCTGACGCCGCTACTTATGAGGGGGCCAGTGGCGTTACCGGTAGTGGTCGGGCTGCTTTGCCCCGCCCCCGCGTTCCTTTGTTGACTGAAGCCCAGGAAGACGGCGCCAATGGTCGATAGGGCCATCAACGCCGACACAGCGAAAGTGATGATGATCCTCGTATTCTCGCCAGGGGAGACTATGTCCCTGGCTTTCCAAGACAGACCGTAGTAGACGAATCCGTGCTCATCATAACGGACCACTAGCCCGCCTTCCTCCAGCTTCTTGAGGTGGCGATGCACAGCCCCTTTGTCAATATCCAAGGCCTCCGCCAATTGCGTAACTGTGCGGCGCGATGGCTGCAGTTCCTTGAGGATCTCCATGCGGCTGTCCGAGGCCAGCGCAAACAAGGCCTTCTTATCGAGCTCGACCTTCATCTTGGGCCCTTTGCCCCACGACGAGAAGGGGGATGATAATCTTAACCCCTTCTGCGGTCCAGCATCCATCATCGCATGGCTCCGACAGCGACGACCTCCCCGCCACTGAGCAGAAACGGGAAGTAGGACGGGGCGCGTTCTTGGTAGACGAACTCATTGACCTGAGACAGGTCAGAAATGAGGTTGACGCGAATCGTCGTGTCCGAAATGCTGTAAAGGAAGTTGCCGATGAACTGAGCACGCATGAGATACTCCATCTGTCCCGCTAGGACCTTGCCCCGGACAGCGATATGCGTCGAATTGACATCGAAAACCATGATGGATGAGCTGTAGTTCCCGCCCTGGTCATAGCTTGTTATCGGAATGGCCAGAGTCCCGGTTTGTGCGTCGAAGAGGACTGCCTTGTGGTCCCACATTGCTTGGCTATTGGACCATCCCGGAACCACTACGGTGCCGACTTCCCGTGGGGACGACGATTGGGTCACATTGAAGAGCGAGAGCTTGAGGCTGCCGTTCTGCATGCCGATGCCGACCAAATGATCCTGGTCCAGGGGCTGTAGATAGGAGGAGAACCCGGATACATTGAGCTGGCCGAGTATGATTGGTGATGTGGGGTTGCCAAGGTTAATGACGAACAGCGGATCGACCTGGCGGAAGGTCACCAGATAGAGAGAATCGTCTACGAAGCGGACGCTGTAGATTCGTTCTCCTGGGGCTATGTTCCTGAGCTCTCCGGTCACATTGAGATGCTGGTCCAAGATGAAAACGGAGCTGCTCTGCTGGTCCATCCAGCCGGATGAGGTGGCCACCCGAAGGCGGCCGTCCTTCTCGTCCATGGAGAACTGGTTCAGCATGTAGCCTGGCACATCTCCTTGGGCAGCGGGTTTTACCGAAAGCGCGTCGATCGAGAGCTTGTAGATCGTGGTATTGTACTCTTCAACACTCGCCTGGGCCATGCTAGTTGTCTCTCCCCCTGCTGATAGAGAATTGTACATCGGAATGGCTGAATACTTCAGGAAGGTCAGATACATGGCGTCCTGCGACGTGTAGATGGTCGAGGCGTACCCAGCTAGTAGGGAGGTCGATTCGCACTTCAGGCCTATGACATCGACTGCCATGACATTGATGAACGAAGACGGATCGGTGGACTGCGGGTCGAAACGGATGCTCGTGGCTGGCAGGTCCGTCGTCCCATTGGGACCGAACGTCGTTGGCCTGGCTAGCCCCATTTGGGTCCAGATACTCTGTTGCGTTACGGAATACAGGAATCCACCTATCATCCTTGATGTAATTGAATACCCAGATATGCCGAAGGTCCCGAGCAGGAGCGGTTGTTGCATATCGCTCAGGCTGAAGAGGCACACCAAGGTCTCGTCCTCAGGAACCCTCCAGATCATGGGCGAAAGAATCGAGCCGTTGGAATAGTAATTAGGCTCGGATATGCCAGCCACGACCATCAATCTATCCTCGTGAAGATAGATCCCATCGATCCAGACATAGGAGCTGGAATTGAGGCCGAGAGCCCCCTTCAAATCGATCTTCGAAACGTTCTGCATCGCTTCCGGGGGGTACGCGCGAACGATTGATACCGCATCGGCCGAGGCGATGAACAAGTAGGTCCCATCGGTCTTGACGCAATCCGCCTCGTCCACCCCCTCAACCTGGATGTTCGTGGTGGAATGGCTCACATCGCCGCTGGCCTGGCTAGTCCAGCTGGTTGGCAAGTTGTTCAAGGCGTTGCCCCTCTGACTGGCCTGGTCAACGAATCGCTCCATTTGACCGTAGTTCTCAAATGCCGGGAGCATTCCGGAAGGCAGCTTCTGGTCTTGCCCAACCGAGAATACGAATAGAGAACCGGAGAGGAGCACCATTACGATTATGACGGCTGCAATTGTTGACTTGCGATCATCCCTCATAGATTCCGAACTGTCATCATTCAGGTAGTATTCCTAGCCCTCCTTCCGGTTGACTTCCTAGTCAACCTTCTATTTCGCATTGAGACCTTTCGGAGGCGACGTTCAGCGCGAACGACATGATCCGGCCACGAACGCCATAGTGGCCTCGTCATTCTCTACAGGTCGTGAGCGATGCCGGGTCGAGGTGCTATGACTCTAGCGCCCAACTTCTCTTCGAAGAACTCTGGCCGCTCGGTGTGCACCGGCATGACCTGTTCCGGCTCGATCCTCTCGATGATCTTTAGTAGCGAGGACGCAGACGCATGTCCTGAGGCATGGAAACCGGGAATGAACTCGGGGGCGAGCTTTCCGTCCTTATCGACGATTTCGAAGCCCTTCACGTCGAACTTGAACATCTTCAGCCAGTTGTCCAGGCGCAGGAAGTCGATTACCTGCTCCTCTGTGTAGGCCTCGCTGCTTGAGTAGATGTACGTGCCTCCTTCGGGCTTGATGTCCAGAAGCTTGCCCATGTCGAAGAAGGAAAGGGAGACGACGTACTGACTTGGACTATTGGCGATAGCCGAGGGATCCACGGACTTGTCCCCGTGCTTCTCGTCGACGATGCTTTCGAACCCGCTGCGCTTGGACTTGAGATCGCCGTAGACCAGCAAATCCTTCATGCGGTCCACGCCGTCCGCGCACTCCAAGGCATCGAGCATGTAGGCGTCCTTGCCGAGGATGACCAATTCTCTTCCCGTATCCTTGGCGATCTCGGCGAAGGTGTCCAATCGTTCGAAGTTGCGTGGGGAGAAGTCCGCGACAACGAGGCCGTTCTCTTGCTCGACGGTCTTGAGACAGGTCTCCTTGACTTTCTCCTCAGACTCCTCGCGGTCCTCCCTGCTCGCCCTCGTTCCTTCGATGATCAGCAGACGGGGGTTCAGGGCCTTTGCCGCTTCAACGAAGGCCTCGGTCTTCTCCCGGAATCGGCCATGTGTTCGGATGTCGCCCGAGTACACCACCCAACCAGAGGACGTCTCCACCGCGAAAGCCGACGCCCCATAGATAGAGTGGTCGACCTCGAAGCACTTCGCCTCCAAGCCCAATGAATTGAAGTCTGCCACGCCTCCGCCGGCGATCTCCTTCGTCTTCGCCGGGCAGCTAGCCATGAATTCGCCTAGGGAGTCCGGGCAGGCCGAAGGCAACAGGAAGTTCCGGCCCTGATAGTCCTCTTTGGATGAAGACCCCAAGACTCGGTCGTCTTCTTCGGTGGGAGAACGGAGCGAGGCGTACGAGGCCTCGTATTGGAATCCTGAGATCGACGAGTCCCTCATCGCCTTCAGAATCGCAGCGGTGGTCGGCGTCAAGATGAAGGGTATGGAGGAGTCGAGGAGGCCCGCGCTGCCCACATGGTCCATGTGCGCGTGCGAGATGAACACCGCGTCGACCTTGAGCTTCTGGGCTCCAGACATGTCCAGGTCGCTCGGGATCAGGTCCTTGCGATAGCAGTCGATGTTGGGAATCAGGCCCATCAGGAGGTGGTCGTGGATTCCTCTCGTGGGCCTCGGATTCAGGAACTCCTCGTAGAATTGGCTCAGTCGATGATAGTTCAATCCGAAGTCGAGGAAAAGGCCGTGTCCGTCGAAATCCAGATGGATCTTGTTGCCACCGATGCAGTCAGCGCCGTCGAATACGGTTACCTTGACGCTCATGACTCCCGCGAATGAATAGGATGTCTCCGTTAAGAAGCTCTCACTGAGTTTTCAAATCTTGTGTCGTTGGTTGCCGCCAGAAATGCGGGGCAGGCCGCATTCGATGACTGGCCAAGAGGACACGTGAAATGATGGAAGGAAAGAGAATCGGGACAAGAGCGATCTCTGAATGGCCCCATAATCGGGCTTCTGTGGCGAGGAACGGGTCGTTCTAGGCACTTGGTACTCGATAGCTCACCAAGTCTCAGAACGAGAACGACTCCCTGCCCCATCTCCCTTCTATACCCCGGTAGAGCAGGAACGCACCGAATAGCAGCAGCGCCGACACCCCGGCTATGATGGCTCCGAATAACGCCCGGTCATTCAGATAATCGAATGACAGGATGAGCAGGGCACAGAGCGGCGGAACAGTCATCAAGGCGATCTTGGCCAGATGG
>JBEKAR010000075.1:0-7918 GCA_050015815.1 Methanomassiliicoccales archaeon
AGTCGACGCTCTGCCGTGCCATGAACGGCCTGGTCCCCCATTTCTACGGCGGCACGATTTCGGGCCGCGTCACGGTCGACGGCGTGGATATCAGGGACACGCAACCATCGAAGCTGGCAGGCACCGTCGGGATGGTCTTTCAGGACCCGGAAAACCAGCTCGTGATGACGAACGTGGAGAACGAGCTCGCCTTCGGCATGGAGAATCTCAACCTCCTGAAGAGTGAGATGAAGGCGCGCGTCGGCCATTATGCCGACTACTTCGACCTGCGCCGCTTCTTCACACGCTTCATCCCTGAGCTCTCCGGAGGAGAGAAGCAGAAGGTGGCGCTCGCCTCGATCATCGCCATGAAGCCGAAGTACATCGTTCTGGACGAGCCGACCTCACAGTTGGACGAGGAGACCTCGGCGCTCTTCCTCGAGCATCTCTGGAAGATCAATCAAGAGCAGGGGGTCGCAGTCATTCTTGTAGAGCACCGCCTGGAGCGGTGCATCCGGTTCGCCAAGCGCATAGTCTACATGAAGGATGGCGGAATCGAGCTGGACGGCAGCCCGGAATCGGTCCGTCCCCGGCTCATCGAGGACGGCCTGATGGCGGAGATGCAGGAGAACCCTCAGACGGAGGACCTTGCTGAGCCGATAATCGTCGCTCGGGGTGTGACCTTCAGCTACGGGAACGGCCACGTCCTTGATAACCTGGACCTCGAGGTCCGAAAAGGTGAAGTGTTGGCGATCATTGGGGCCAACGGTTCCGGGAAGTCGACGCTGCTCAAACACCTCAACGGACTCCTCAGGCCACAGAGCGGCGACGTCGAGCTCGAAGGGCGCGACATCGCGAAAGCCACAACCGCTAGCCTCGCCAACCGCATAGGATATCTCGGCCAGAACCCGAACAACTACCTGTTCGAAGATACGCTAGACAAGGAACTCGACTTCACCCTGAAGAACCTAAAGATAGACCCATCGCAGTGGCAGGACCGCAAGAGCTGGACTCTGAAGGTCCTGAACATGGAGAGGTTCGCGAGCAATTTCCCCAGAGACCTGAGTTGTGGTGAAAGGGAGAGAGCGGCTCTCGCATCGATCCTTGTCGGCATGCCTCAAATCCTCGTCTTGGACGAGCCGACAAGGGGGCTTGATCACTGCAACAAGGCGAAGCTCGCATCGATCATTATGGACCTGAGAAACCAGGGAATGACGACGATTTTTGTGACCCACGATTACCGCTTCGTCGCCGAACACGCCACGAGAGTGCTGTACCTGAAGAATGGCCGATTGGATAACATATCGATGGAGAACGTCCATTCGATGATGCCGGATCTATGCATGGAGGCCTGAGATGAGGCCGAAGTGGAGCACTCTCCTGACCATTGCCTCCATCGTCATGGCTGCCATCCTTATCCTAATGGCCATCTTCTTGAACGCGGTGGTGGCGCAGTATGCCGCATTCCTCTCATTCCTGCTTGTACTTTTGATAATCCTGGTCATATTCGCAAAGTTCGAAGAGTCGGCGATGACGTCGAAGGAGGTGGCGCTGATCGGGATCCTGGCTGCAATTACAGCGGCCTCGAGGATCCCGTTCGCAGCGCTCCCGAACATCAAGCCATGCACCTTTCTGATTATCGCGGTCGGCCTCGTCTTCGGTTCCCTTGCAGGCGCGATGGTCGGATCGATGACCGCCGCGGTGTCGAACATCTTCTTCGGTGAAGGGCCTTGGACTGCCTGGCAGATGGTCGCATGGAGCATGGTGGGAATCGTAGCGGGCTACATAGGCAAAAGATGGCCCGGCTACGGAGTGAAAGACCTAGTCATCCTCGGCATAGTGCTCGGAATCGCCTTCAACGAGCTGATGGACTTCAGCAGTTGGATAACATTCTATGGGGCAAACCCGAACCTTTTCATCCCGACGTTCGTCTACGGATTACCATTCCTTGCGCTGCATGTCATTGGCAACGTCATCTTTGCTCTGGCGCTCGGTGGACCGGTGCTCGCTCTCTTCAAGCGCTTCCACAAACGGTTCCACGTTCAGTATGAGGCCTCCACCGCGGATACGCCGCCCAGGGCAAGCGACGCGTCCTAGACGTCACGGAACGGCGGGCCGGCGAGTAGGAAACCGACATAATCTCGTTAACGGCTGCACGCTGAAAGCGGTCCATGAGTAACACGAGGACGTCGAGACGGATGCCTAAGCGAGATCGGCTGCTCAGAGGCCCAGGGCGCGACGCTTTTCCTCGATGTGGTCCCAGATTACCGCCGCGGCCTTCCTCGGGTCCGGCTCGACCCAGAAGCGAGCGTTGACCACGCCCTCAAGCTCCTGCGTCAGCATTCTGACCACGCTCGGGCTGCCTTCGATCCTCGGCATGACCCCGAGGACGACGGATATCCCGCTGCCGACGAAGTACGTCGCAATCGTCTCGGCCTTCGACGAGTACCACTCCGGTGCGGCTCCTGCGACCGGCAATTGGTCGATGCGGACCTTTGCCAAGTTCGCGAGCTCGGCGCACAAGTTCAGGATGCGGGTGTTGTCGACGCACGAGCCCATGTGCAGCACCGGCGGAATGCCGAGAGAGCCGCAGACCTCCTTCAGGCCCTTGCCAGCCATCTCGATCGCCTCCGGCTTCAGCAGGCCCGCCTTGGCGGACGCGATCGACGCGCAGCCCGTCTCCACCACTAGGACGTCGCGCTTGATCAGCTCCTTCGCGAGCGCCACGTGACCGGAGTCTTGTTTGATCTTCGGGTTGTTGCAACCGACGACGCCGGCGCAACCTCGGATCTTGCCTGAGAGGATCGTGTCTAGCAAGGGCTTGAGGCTGCCTCCGAGCGCCGCCTTAATCGCCTCCACGGAGAAGCCGACAGTCGCCTCCACCGGGGAGTCCGGAATTAAGACGCGCTGCGGGACGCGGTTAGGGTAGTTGTCAATCGCCATCTCGACGATCCTCTTCGCCTGCGCGTACGCATTCTCGGGCGTGATTTCGAAGTATTGCGCTCCTTGGATCCTTGCCTTAGGAGAGGTACACACGACCTTGGTGTGGTAGCAGGCGGCGGTGTTGGCGAGAGTGGGGAAGATGCACTGGTAATCGACGACCATCGCCTCCAGCGCCCCGGTAGTGATGACCAGCTCCTGGTCGAGGTGGTTCCCCGCCTGAGGCACCCCCTTCCTCATCAGGAGTTCGTTGCCGGTGCAGCAGAGCCCGACGAGGTTGATGCCCTTTGCTCCAACCTTCTTCGCCCTCTCTTTCATCTCCATCAGGTCGGCCGCCCTGACGATCATCTCTGAGAGGATCGGGTTGTGGCCATGAAGCGAGATATTCACCTCGTCCTTCTTCATGACCCCGAGGTTGACCTTCGACTTCTTTATGCCCGGCGTGCCGAAGAGCACGTCAGATATTTCCATGGCGCACATCGAGCCGCCCCAGCCGTCCGCCAGGGACACTCGGATTCCATGCGATAGGAAATCGTGATAGTCCATGCCGACGCCCATGTGCACCCGATGCATCGATTCGACGACCTCGCGGTCGATGCCCCTCGGTACGATGTTCGCTTTCGTCCATATCTCCCAGGTGCCGGGCGGGACCCTCTTGCTCATCTCCAGTGAACCGCGGATCGTCCCGAACTCGTCGAGCATGGCAAGTGCGAGCTTCTCCGCGATTGCCTTGTCTGGCAAGGTCGTGTCGATCTTGTACTCCTTCGCCAGACGCATCATCTTCTCGCGGTCGGTGATTGCGTACTCCGGCGCCTGGTCCCGGGCCATCTTGAGCAGCGTCTCGACGACGTCGCGCCCGTGATCGGAGTGAGCGGCTGAGCCAGTGGCGAGGTGTTCGAGCAGATTGCGCGAGACCATCAAGTTCGCATCGGCGCCGCAGACTCCTCTGACACGGTCGCCCCCCATCAGCCTGCATGGACCCATGGCGCACCTCTGGCACGAGATGCCGGTGGAACAGAACTTGCACGGAGGCTGCTGCTTCTCGAATCTATCCCAGACCGTCTCGACGCCATCCAGCATCGTCTTCTTGAGCACGGCCTGCGTGTTCTTGTCAAGGGCACGCTCCTCGACCTTCTGCTCGATCATCTCCGGATTCTGATCCTTCTTGGACACTCTCAAACACTCAACAGCGATGATCTCGTAGCGCTCGTCGCTCATCGTTCCGAACTCCTGGTGCGGCTCGGAGTGGATGGTATAATTACCTTGCTGAACGGGAGTGGCAACGTATTTCTGAGGGCGGCCTATCTTGATTCAAGACGATAGCGTGGCGACGAACGGCTGCACCTCGGACAGGTGCCATCAGTCTTCATCTGGGGACTGCTGCTCAGCGCCGGCCTGGGTGAATCTGGGTTCCTCGAGCAGGTGACAGGTCAGCTCACGACTGAGGCGCAGCATCTGCTGCATCTTGCGACGTACATCGTCGTCGGGATCCTCGCCGTCGTCTCGATCCTGATCTTCGTCTATCCGATCCTCAGGGGTGTCCGTGCCTAGCGGCTCGCGGGGCCCCTAGGGCTGATAGGACTTGTAATGGGATTCGTCGCCGGCTACTACTTCCTCGTGCGTCTCCAGACCAGCATCATCCTGGCCGTGCTTGCGGTCGTCCTATGGGTGGTGGGAAGGTCGTTCGCGAGACGAGGTCAGGCGAGGAGATGAGGCAGTCACGGTGGCCGCTCATGCATTTTCTGCGTTGATCTCCAGTCCCAAGCGCGATGCGACGTGGAGGTAATATGTGGCCATGCCCTTCCATTCGCCCCAGGATTCGGCGATCCGCCTCACGTCGTCCCCGCTCGCTGATTTCAAACCATAGAAGTGAGCGACGTTCTTCCTCAGCCCAACGTCGTCCGCCGGAACGACGTCGTACCTGGCGAGCCCCCTGATCGCGGCCATCTCTGCGGTCCACCTCCCGATGCCACGTATGTCGGTGAGACTGAGGATGATCTGCTCGCTGTCCTTTACCTCGGCCAGGGACTCGAGATCGAGCTCCCCGTCGATCACCGCCCTCGAGATGTCGCGGATGTATTCTGACTTCCGAGTGCTCAGCGAACACTCAAGCAGCTGCTTGATCGTCGCCTTGGCCAGACGCTTTGGCCGGGGGAAGGCATAGTACCGCTTTCCCCCGAGCACCGCGCTCTCGCCGAACCGGTCGACAAGCTTGCGCTGTATCGAGGAAGCCGCAATCATCGATATCTGTTGCCCGAGAATCGCCACGACGAGCGCCTCGTACATGGTTTGAGTGCGAACCGGCTTCACACCGACCAGCTCGGAGGCAAGCCTACCCATCACTGGGTCGTCTTCGAAGCGCTCGTAGAACGGCCTGAGGTCGAGTCGGAGGTTCGTCATCTGCGATACGAGCTCGATGAGGGACTCCAACCGTTCCCTGCTCGCCTTCCCCTCACCCCTGATCGTCAGGTCGATCGCGGGAGAATCTACCTCGCCGCTCGACACGATGTCGGCGATGTACAACTCGTCGCCGCAGTCGAGCACGTGCCGCAGCGTCTTGCCATCGTACGACCTGATCTGACCAGAGCTGGAGAAGAAGATACTGAAACACCTTTCCAGATCGTGCGGAGGTATGCCTTTGAGCTCCGACCTTGATAACACCCTAGGCTCGGACACGCCGTTCTATTGGAGCGAGGCATCTTTAATCGTAAGCGTTCGCCGCTTCACTTGAGCCACTTGATCTTGGGCTCGTTGCGATGGCCCTTCCCGGGCGCCTTCGAAGGATAGCCCATGATGATCGAGGCGATCAGCCGGTCGTGCGATGGCGCCTCTGCCTCAGCCATGAACTCCGGGCTGTACTGCAACGGCCCTGCGAATCCGATCCAACAGCTCCCGATCGCCATCGACCAGGCGGCGAGCATCATGTTCCCGGCGGCGAGGGACGCGTCCTCGACTGGCGTAAGGCAGTTAGGCGCGGTGAAGACGAAGATCGCCATCGGCGCGTTGTAGAAGATGTTGGTCGTAGGATCCGAGAGGTGTTTGATCATCTTCTGCATCCACTCCTTCTTTTCCTCCGGAGCTGCCTCCAACTGCTGCTTCATTCCAGCTACGGTAAGCCCCTTGGCGATTGTCGAATACCTCTCCAGTCGCTTGCGGTCGGTGACGACGACGAACCTTAGGCCCTGCATGTTGCCGCCGTTCGCAGCGAATGTCCCGGCCTTGATTATCTCTTTGATCGTGGACTCGGTCGGCACCTGGTCCTTGTAGCTCCTGACCGACCTCCGTCCGTACATGTTCTCCATCACCTCGTCCATGGAACCACCGGACGACTGCGAAGGAGGTGCCCTGACCTAAGGATTGCGGTCAGAGGCCGGTGAAGACGGAGGGGACAGACTCGGCCTCCTCGACGATCTGGTTCAGCCAGATTGTCGTGCTGAGGAGACGAGGACGATGGGACCGGCCTCGCCCGACAATGGGAGACACGCGGTATCTGCGATACCTCTATTTCGGGCTTGATGCGTTCCAGCCCTTCAATCGACGGTGAAACAGCACGACAGGATCGGGCGATATCGCTTGTGAAGGCATCAACAAGGTCTACTCTGGCGGCAAGCAGGCGCTTTCATCCATCGACCTGCGGATACCGACGAACGGCATCTTCGCCGTCATCGGCAGGAACGGTGCGGGAAAGACCACCCTGGCGAGGATACTGTCGACCCTTCTAGAGCCCAGCTCCGGGAGAGCGACGATCGACGGCCTCGACGTGATGGCCGATGCGAAGAAGCTGAGGGAGAGGATCGCGGTCGTGCCGCAGGAAGGGCGGACCATCTCATGGATGACGCCCGCGCAGACGATCTCCTCCTACCTTCTCTGGCGTGGTCTGAGCTACGGTGAGGCAAAGTCGAAAGCGGAGGAGGCGGTCGCCAGGGTCGGGCTCGAGAAGCAAGCGAACGTCTTGAACCGTAGGTTGTCCGGCGGAATGAAGAGGAAGGTCCTGGTGGCGATGGTCGTCGCGGCGGACGCGGACTTCGTCTTCCTTGACGAGCCAAGCACGGGCCTCGACCCGATCTCCAGGCAGGAGCTCTGGCGTCTGCTCGAGGATCTCGGGCGAAGGCGCTTCATCTTCCTCACCACGCACTATCTCGAGGAGGCCGAGCAGGTCGCCGACCGGATCGGGATCCTTGACAAAGGGCGGCTACTCGCGCTCGGCAGCATGGCGGAGCTCCGCGGACGGATGAACCACCAGTACAGCCTGAGGCTCCCCCAGGGCATCGACCTGCCGCCGATGGAGGGGGAAGTGACCGTCGGTAAGGACGGCCGAGTTCAGATCATGACCACCGAGGATGAGGCGCTCCTGATATCGAAGCTGCTCATCGAGCGGAGAGTGCATTTCTCCGTCAACCCCATCACCCTCGACGACATCTTCTACCAGGTCGTCGCGGGATCGGGCATCGGGCCAGAGCAACACGAGGAGGAGCTATGAAACGGATCCGGAGCCAGCTCCTCGCCTCGATCCTGGTCAACTCGATCTACGAGATGAAGAACTACCCGGTCGTCCTGCTGAACACGGTCCTCGCTCCGATCTCGTTCCTCATCTTAATCGTCTTCGTGAGCGGCGGCTCGCTGGTTGGCGTGGGCATCCTCGGCGGACTGATCATGACGATGTTCTCGAGCGGCACTTCGCTCCAATCCGACCTGTCGCACCTGAAGAACGACTTCAAGCTGCAGGACATGGTGGTCGGCTCCCCGACCTCTGCGGCGGTATACGTCGGTGGCATGGCGATCTCGGAGCTCGTCTACTCCTCGCCCGCGATCGCGATCCTCGCTATACTCTTCTACCTCTACATTCCCGTGACGTTGGCCCAGCTCACAGGAATCATGGTCGTCCTGCTGCTGATGTTCCTGATGTCGGTCTCCCTCGGCTTCGCCCTAGCGACGATCTCATCGGACATCGTTCAAAGCTTCGCCTTCACCCGGCTGCTCACGACCCTCTTCTCGACAC
>JBEKAR010000076.1:0-7850 GCA_050015815.1 Methanomassiliicoccales archaeon
GTATCCCCATGGTCACTAGATAAGTGTTGCTGAGCGTGAGTCTGATGGGTCCATTGGGGGGAGTGAAAATGGAAGGGGTTTGGGTGTGGTCTAAGTTCAACGTCCCAGAATTCCAGGATCCCTGGCATGACCCCTTGCCGACATCGCATCGAAGGTTTCGATTCCGGTCACCTTGCTGGCATATTCGCTCAAAGGCGCAGATGTCGTCCCTCGCCAGATTGGCCAGGGTGAACTTCCTCGAGCCTGCCATGAGCTGCTTCAGCACGGTCGCGATCCCGTCGAAGTAGGTGTAGACGCCGACCGCTCCCCATGGGATGTCCTTGCCTAGATTAGCCTTGGGATAGGCATTCTTCAGTTCGCCCGCCATGACGAAGAAGTTGTTCGGATCGCCGGTGTACTCATCGGTGAAGTTCTTCGGTAGCTTCGGCGATTCGGTCAGTAGTAGCAGGTGTCCTTGCTATACAGGTCCACGATGTCGCTGTAGATGCCGAACGCCGTCTCCCTCAGAGTCGGATCGCGCTCCGCGATGACTAGTTCGCCGAACAGGTCCATGGAGAAGATGGCGGCGTTGGTCGCACCGTTGCATGAGAACAGCATGTCCTCGGGCCGGAGCACCTCGAGCTGGACCTTAAACTCCTTCTTCTGGAAGTCGGCCGAAGCGACCTGCCGTATTCTTACGCAGCGGTCGTTCTTGACCGCTCCGAGAGTCTCCTTCAGCAGATCCTCAGTGATTTGCTCGGTCTTGATGTCGTTGAAACCTACCTGCACACCACCGAGCGCGTTGCAGAGAATGATCAGCTTCGCCGCCGAATCCATCCCGCTGAGGTCGTTGTCAGGGTCGGTCTCTGCGACGCCAACGGCCTTCGCCCTCTTCAGGCCCTGAGTGAATGTCTTGCCCTCGCGCATGACGTCGATGATGAGGCTGGTCGTCGAATTGAACACGCCCCTGACCTTGAGGAGCCTCACCGGCGGCAGACCCTTGAAGACTGAGAACACCGGGGCCCCGTCCATCACCGTCGATTCGAACTTGAACGTCGCGTTCGATCGGGCGGCCGCCTCTCTCAGGCCCTTTAGGTCCAGGGCGATCGGCGCCTTGTTGCACGTGACCACATCGATCCCCCGCTCCAGGGCGGTCAGGATGTACGTTCTCGCAGGCTCGGCCGTCTTGTAGTCTGCCGAGGTCGCCTCGACGAGAATGTCGTAGTCGCCCTCCTTCAGGTAGGACTTGACCTGAGCCACTCGCGCCTCTGGATTGTACGCTCCCGCGTCCCCCTTGTGCGCCTTGAGCTTCTTCTCCACGAGCTTCGCGGGCGAGTCCTTCAGCTCCGCCACGCCGAGGGAGCGCGAGCAGACCGCCGAGAATACGAATCGTTTCCCCTGGGGGTCGACCTCAGAGAGCATGTCCACGAGAGCCTTGCCAACGTTGCCGTATCCCACGAGAGCTATGCGTTTCTGATCCACACCCATCACCTTGCCAGACAAATCTGAATCATCCCTTGGGCTATTATATCCTTGCTAGGATGAGCGAGAAAGAATTCGCCTAGTTGGGACTGGCTCGAGCGGCAAGGACTCGGCCAGGACGACACTTTTAAGAGCTGGACCGGATATTGATGCGAGGTCGGGTGGACCCATCATGACTGACATTCGAGACAGGGTAGAGGAGGACCGCGGCCTTCTGAAGAAGATTCAGTTGTTCGTGCCGGGGTTCCGAGGATATAGGCTCAGGGAGGACCTTAGGGACTCGGACCGCAAGCTTCGCGCGCAGCTCTCGAAGCAACTCGGGTTGCAGCGCCGCGGCCTGGAGGACTGCCGTCCACTCATCAAGGACCTCATGTCGCCGCAACTCGAGAGGCTCGGCGGCATAATCAGCACGTTCAAGAAAGTGGAGGGTCTGCTGGCTCACGCTGAGATGGGATATTCTGGCATTCGAGCCGACATACAGGTGAAGGAGCCCCAGCTCAATAGCCTTTATGAGTACGATGCAGGCATGATCGACCTAATTGGGACGCTTGGCCAATCAGTGGATGTGCTGAAGCGCGATCTAAAGGCTAACGACTTGACGAAGGCCGACGCCGATATGGACGCCTTGAGGCAAGGCATCGGCGATTTCCAGGACCAGTTCGGGAGGAGGATGGTCGTCATTACCAACACGGAGGTGACTAGCCAATGAGCGCGATTGGTGCTGAGACATTCGAGTGGCAGGATGCGGACAAGCGCAATAACATCATGTACCGCCTGCCTCGAAACATCAAGTGGAATGACAACATCGTCGTCCGCGAGGACGAGATCGCCGTCTTCTACCGAGACGGGAAGGTGCTCGACTACTTCGAACGTCCAGACCGTTACGCTCTCACTACGCTCAATGCGCCGGTCGTTGGCAAGCTGATGAAGGCCCTCTCGGGAGTGCAACAGCAAGCCGAGGTCATCTACCTGCAGAAGAGGGTCTTTGACGGCAAGTTCGGTTCGAAACAGCCGTTCCAGTTCAAGGACAAGGACTTCGGAATCGTCTCGCTCCGCGTCTTCGGCGAGTTCAGATATAAGCTCTCCTCCCCGGAGAACTTCGTCAACCAGTTCGTCGGCACGCTCAACTTCGCCACTTCGGCGGAGGTCGAGGACCGCATCAAGGAGCAGATGGTCATCCTAGTCTACGATGCCATCGGCGACATGAAGACCCAGGGCCTGGGAGTGGTCGATCTCGCTGCGAACTTGACGAACATCGAGCAGGTCGTCCTGAGCAAGCAGAAGGACCACCTTGATCTCTACGGTATTAGCATCGACAAGGTCTCGGGCCTCTACGTGAGCTTGCCGGACGAGGTCCAGAAGGCGGTCGACACTCGCGCTTCGATGTCAGTGGTCGGTGCGAACTACATTCAGTACCAGACTGGGCAGGCGATGCGCGAGGCCGCTGAGAATCCGTCAGGGGGGGCGGCCGGGGTCGGAGTGGGGCTAGGAGCTGGCATTGGCATGGGCTATCAGATGATGGGTCAGATCCAACCCCCGGGGCAGCAGCAGGCGACGCAGTCTCCCCAGGTGGCCTGCCCGAAGTGCGGAACACTGAACCCGACCACGAACAAGTTCTGCGCCTCATGCGGCGCGAAGATCTCCGTCACCTTCGTACCCTGCCCCAAATGCGGAGAGAAGGTTGCCGAGGGCGCGAAGTTCTGCCCCAATTGCGGGACGGTGATGGCGCCAGCGACAAAGCGATGCGCGAACTGCGGCGCGGAGATGGCGGCCAGCGCGAAGTTCTGCCCGGAGTGCGGAAAGCCGGCGTGAGCACATAGGGAGGGGATGGGATGGCCACGGTGCAGTGCCCGAAGTGCAACGCCAGGGTGGAGTTCGAGGCAGGAACGAAGTTCGTCAAGTGCACCTATTGCGATAGCCAGATATACATCGACCGCTCGGGTGCCGGATTCTACTACATCATCCCGTACATGGTCAAGGAGAACGACGCCGTGGGGACGTTCCGCCGGTGGGCCGCCGGCAGCACGAAAGCGAAGAACCTCGACAAGCTCGCCCAGCTCGCGGGGATCAAGAGGCAGTACTTCCCCGTCTATTTCTTCAAGCGCGACGTGAACGGAAAGGAGGAGGTGATGGTGGAGCCCGCCGGTTCGACCACCCTTCCGGGACTACACCGGCTCAAGGTCGTCGCTGGCGATATGAAGATATTCGATTCGAGCTACGACGTCGGCGGGGTCGAGATGATTAAGCCGGACATCGAAATGATCACGTATTTCGACCAGCTTCCCGGCAAGCCCTTGGAGCAGGCGCTGGTCTACTTCCCGATCTGGCATCTCGACTATGTCTACGAAGGAAAAAAATACGAGGTCGTGGTGGATGGCTCTTCCGGAGAGGTATTCTCCGCCGAGTTCCCGAGCCGGGGGTCCGGCGCATACATGATGATGGGCGGCGTCGGCTTCGTCGCATTCTTCGGAGAGACGATCCTGACAGCGGTCAACGTGCCTCTC
This sequence comes from Methanomassiliicoccales archaeon, assembly GCA_050015815.1. Lineage (GTDB taxonomy): Archaea > Thermoplasmatota > Thermoplasmata > Methanomassiliicoccales > UBA472 > JAJRAL01. Next base: position 3,966 of record JBEKAR010000076.1, read on the forward strand.
GGGGTCGGATTGATGGCCGTGACGCTGGTGGGGGTATTCTTCGGCTCCCTGTTCGTCGCTTGGAGGAAGTGAGATGAGCGATCTTTCCGTGGGACTGAGCTGCCCGGCGTGCGGAGGCGCGCTGAGCATCGAGGAAGGGGAGAACACGATCAACTGCAACTATTGCGGCTCGACGCTGTTCGTCGAGGGCGACAACGGAGTGCAGACGATCGCATTCAAGAACACGATCACTAGGGAGAACGCTATCCAGGTCTCCGAGGCCTGGTGGCACAAGGGGTGGAAGGCGAGGGACCTCAAGAAGACGGGCAAGATCGACGAGGTCTACCCGATCTACCTGCCGTTCTGGTCGACCACGGTCAGGGTGGCCGGCTGGGTCTGCGGTTATGAGGAGCGCACCCACTCCGGGCCGAAGGGGCAGACCTACACCGAGAAGGTGCCGAAGGAGGTCATGGTGCTCAACGACTTCCGCTACGGCGAGATAGCTTGCGATCCGGGTGACCTCGGCATCAAGACCCTGAAGAGCTCGAAGGGCGAGAGGACGATCGGGGACTTCGACCTGATCCCGACGTTCGAGACGACGACGTCGAAGGATGACGCCCTCGAGGACGCCAAGGCCGACGCCATCACATGGGGCAGGAATAGCGCGCACGTGCCACACATCACCTTCGAGAGGCTCCACGCGTTCCCCAAGTCGATGAGCATCATCTACTATCCGATCTGGGTCGTGAGGTACAATTATCGCGACCGGATGTACGTGGACACCGTGGACGGGGTGACCGGTGGGATACTCTCCGGCAGGGCGCCGGGCGATCCGCTGTTCCAGAGCTTTGCCATGACGGCCGGTTCCGCGGTCGGCGGGATCGCTTCCGGGGGCGGAATCCTGGCGGCGGCATTGGCGAACACGTCGGATTCGTATTACTTCGCGATCATCGGATTGGCGGTCGGCTTGGGCGTGCTGTACTTCACGTACCGCTTCTTCCGTCACGGCTCGGAGATAACCGAGGGCGAGTTCGGCAAGAGGCAGGCGAGCGTGGGCGAGACGATCAAGGAGTTCACCGAGGCGGCGAGGGAGATGGGGGTGGGCCGGTGAAGGTAGTTCAGGTGACCTGCCCATCCTGCAGGAACCCGATCCAGATGAAGGCGAAGGACCAGCTGTTCTTGTGCTCCAACTGCGGCACCCTCCATGTCCGCGAGGGAGGTGTCACGGTGATCGACTACGAGATCGCCGATTTCGCCAAAGGGGCACAGCTCGAGAGCCGCGTCTACGTGCCTTTTTGGAGGGTCTACTGCGACTTCGTCATCAACCACGTCAAGACGTCCGGAGGAACGATGTTCAAGCTGGCCAACTGGACGCGCGGGGAGGAGAAGAGCTCCGGCGAGATCTTCGTGTTCTTCCCGGCCTCTGAGTTCGACCCTTCGACGTTCAGCCGATTGGCCACCACGTTCACGGCCAATCCGCCGAAGTACTCGACGCGATTGAACTTCGAGGACGTGCCGAGGCTGCCTGCCATGGTGAATAAGGAGGAAGTGAACGATCTGGCCGATTTCATCCTGGTCACGATGGAAGCCGAGAAGCCAGGCGTGCTCCAAGAGCTTGACTACACCCTCACGGTGAAAGACTCGATGATCGTGTTCCTGCCCTTCGTCTCGTCTTCCTCAGGTCTGTCACCAGGACTGTAACCTTGGCCCAGGCGATGAAAAGAGAAATAGGGGCGGACCGGGTTCAGACCCGGCCGCTTATCTTCTTGTGGCAGAACCACCAGTCGTAGCAGTTCGGGCCCTTCTTCTTCGCCATGGCGTCCTTGACGTTCTTGGGCGGCGGGATGATCGCCTCGTCCCCGATCAGCTCGTTCCTCGGCCATCCCTCTGGCATGGACATCTTCTTCTCGTCCGAGGTCTGGAGCGCCTCGACTGCCCGGAGGACCTCGTCGATGCTCCTCCCGACCTCCTGGGGATAGTAGATCATCGCCCGGATCACACCGTCCTTGTCGACGATGAACACCGCCCTGACGGTGTTGGAGCCCTTGCCTGGGTGGATCATTCCCATCTTCCTCGCGAGGTCGCCCTGGTCGGCGATGATCGGGAACTTGACCTCCGTGTCGAGGTTGTCTCTGATCCACTCCACCCACTTGATATGCGAGAACACTTGATCGACCGAGAGACCGATCAGCTCGCATCCGATGTTCTGGAACCGGTCGTACCTCTTCATGAAGGCGTAGAACTCGGTTGTGCAGACAGGGGTGAAATCCGCGGGGTGGCTGAAGAGAACAAACCACTTGCCTTTGAAAGCGTCGGGGAGCTTCATCGGTCCCTGCGTCGTCACGACATCTGCGTCCGGGAACTTGTCGCCGAGGAGTGGGATCCCCGGCCTGTCATGTATCTCATCAAACATATGTTCACCTTGCTGGTCGAATCTCGACCCGGTTGCTCCGATTCGAGACGGCATTATTTAAGAATTGGCAAGCATCTCCAAAATCCTGACCGGGGACGCTTTGGCCGAGAGGATGCGCATGCCACTCACCTGCGAAGAGATCATGGGAATCATGGAGTCGAAGCGAAGCCAAGCCAACGTCGAGGGCATGGCGCGCTTCGGCATCAGAAGCGAGAAGGTCCTCGGGCTGAGAATGCCTGATCTGACGGCGATCGCGAAGAGAGTGGGCAAGGACCATATAATCGCGCAGGAGCTCTGGGCCACAGGCATCTACGACGCAAGGATCCTTGCCGCCTTGGTCGATGAGCCAGGGAAGGTCACGAGGCCGCAGATGGAGAAGTGGGCGCTCGACTTCGACAACTGGGGCGTCTGCGACTGCGCCTGCTTGCATCTCTTCGACAAGACCCCGCACGCCTGGGAGGTCGTGCCTGACTGGTGTGAGAGGGAGGAGGAGTTCGTACGCCGTGCCGGGTTCGCGATGATCGCCTCGCTCTCCAGCCACGACAGGACGGCGGCCGACGATCGTTTCAATGGACTGCTACCGCTGATCCGCGAGGCGTCAGTGGATGAGCGGCCGATGGTCAGGAAGGCGATCAACTGGGCCTTGAGACAGATCGGCAAGAGGAACATCGCGCTCAACCGAGCCGCCATCATCGAGGCAAGGACGATCAAAGGGTTGCCGTCAAAGACCGCCATGTGGATCGCCTCGGACGCGCTGCGGGAGCTAGAAGGAGAGAAGGTGCAGACCCGGTTGAAGGAGAGGGCGGAGAACGGCAAACTCCTCCCTGTCAGGCCGAAGCGCTGATACGTCGTGCGAGCGAATCGTTCATCGGCGATCATTACGGAAGAGCTCGGCGTCAGACTCGGTTTCGATGTTTTCCCGATGAAGCACACCTGCAGTGGCGAAGACGTGTCTCCGGCCGTCAAGGTCGAGGGAGCGAGGGGCGTTTCGATGGCGGCCATACTCGACGATCCGGACGCACCCATGGGCACTTTCGTCCACTGGGTGATCTGGAACATAAGGCCGATAGGCGACTTGCCGGAGAACCTCCCGAAATCCGCCGTCGTCAAAGGCAAGATCAGCGCAGTCCATGGCAGCAACAGTTTCGGCCGCATTGGCTATTCGGGGCCGTGCCCCCCGAAGGGTTCGCCCCATCGCTACTTCCTCAAATTGTACGTCCTGGACGCCGACCTGAACCTTCCACCTGGCTCGACCAAGGAAGAGCTTCTTGAGGCGATGAAAGGGCACGTGATCCAGTCTGGAGAGGCGATGGCCCGGTTCTCGAGGAAGTGACCCGACCGAAGGGCTAAAGACCGACAGAGGAGGTTCAAGACTCGATGCCCAATCTAACTGTGGCGGTGGTCGGCCCCATCGGATTCTCGAAGGACCTGGGGAAGAAGGGAACTTCTAGCGATATCACGCTCTACGACGTGAAGAGGGGTCAGGACACAGT
>JBEKAR010000077.1:0-7788 GCA_050015815.1 Methanomassiliicoccales archaeon
GCCTGCCAGATGGTGATTATGGCCACAGGCGTGCGGCCAAACCTGGACCTGACCAACCAGATGGCCCTCGACGTGGGACTACTGGGTGGTGTTCGGGTCAGCCCGACACTTCAGCCATATAGCAAGGGGCGCCTGGTGAAGAACGTCTTCCTCGCCGGTGATGTGATATCGTGTGAGAGCGCCGCGACGCCTGGCCCCACGATGAATCAGCTCGGCTCTGCGGCGGTACGCCAAGGAAGGGTCGCTGGCATCAACGCTGCGGGAGGTCATGCCGCGTACTCACGCGTCGCATCTCCTTGGATCAGCTATCTCGGCGAGATCCAGGTCGCGGGGACCGGCATATCGAAAAGCCTCGCGGAATACTATGGCATCTCGCTCACCGAAGGCAAGGCCAAGGGTTCGACCCGTGCCCGCTACTATCCCGGAGGGAAGCACCTCTGCGTCAAGCTGCTTGCTGAGACGGAAACGCACCGCATCGTGGGCGCACAGGTCGTCGGGGGCGAGGACATCAACGGAAGGATCAACTGGTTGACAGCGGCGGTCCTGAAAGGCGTCACCGCGGAGGAGTTCGTCGGAACGTTCGAGCACGCCTACTGCCCCCCGACCTCGCCGGTGAAGGACGTAGTGATGCTCGCCGCGGAGGACCTCGCCGGGAAACTTGCGAAGTAGAGATTGAAAAGAATTGGATTGGGGAGGGGCCAGGGAGCAGCCCTCTCCCCGACGGCTTCGTCGAGACTGATGCAGACCGACGCGCCGCCGTTCTTCCGATACCCTCCACTTCAAGCGTCGAAGTAAAGGAAGAACTCGTATGGGTGAGGCCTGAGCCTGATCAGGTCGTTCTCCTTGTGCCTCTTGTAGTCAATCCATGTCTCGAGTAGGTTCTTCGTGAACACTCCACCCTTGAGCAGGAAGTCGTGGTCCGACTCGAGCGCATCGAGCGACCTGTCGAGACTCCCCGGCACTTGCTTGATCTTTGCCGCCTCGTCGCGGGGCAGCTCGAACAAGTCCATGTCGTGCGGAGCGCCTGGATCGATCTTCTTCTTGATGCCGTCGAGCCCGGCCATGAGCATCGCGGCGAATGCGAGGTACGGGTTGCAGGTCGCGTCTGGCGGCCGGTACTCGATCCTCTTCGACTTCGAGCTTGTGCTATAGACCGGGATGCGGATCGCAGCGGAGCGGTTCCTCATCGAGTAGACGAGGTTGACCGGCGCCTCGAATCCGGGGACCAATCTACGGTACGAGTTCGTCGACGGGGACGTCAGTCCGAGCAGTGCCGGCGAGTGGTCCAGCAGTCCGCCGATATAGTAGAGCGCCGTCTGGGATAGCAGCGCGTAGCCCTTCGGGTCGTAGAAGACGTTCGAGCCGTTGCGTCCGAGGCTCTGGTGAACGTGCATTCCGGTTCCGTTGTCGCCGAAGAGGGGCTTGGGCATGAAGGTGACGGTCTTGCCGTGCTCCTTCGCTACGTTCTTCAAGATGTACTTGTAGAGCATGACCTCGTCCGCCATCTTCGTCAGGGTCTGGAACTTCATTCCGATCTCGCCCTGTCCGGCGGTGGCGACCTCGTGGTGGTGCACCTCGCAGTCGATCCCCGAGTCCATCAGGCGCATGACGCACTCAGAGCGGAAATCTTGCAGCGTGTCGACGGGCGCAGCGGGGAAGTATCCCTCCTTGTTCCTTGGCCGGTGGCCCAGGTTCGCACCGGAGCCGTTGTCGCTCGGCCGGCCCGAGTTCCAGATGCCTTCCTCAGAATCGATGTAATAGTAGCCGAAGTGCTGGGCCTGATCGAAACGGACCGAATCGAAGACGAAGAACTCGAGCTCCGGGCCGAAGTACGAGACGTCAGCGATGCCGGTCGATTTCAGATACGCCTCTGCCTTCTGAGCGATGTAGCGAGGGTCCTTCGAGTAGCGTTCCCTCGTCACTGGGTCGGTGACGTCGCACACAAGCGAAAGCGTCGGCACCTTGTAGACCGGGTCGATGATCGCCGTGCTCGCGTCCGGCATCAGGAGCATGTCGCTCTCGTTGATCTGCGCGAAGCCGCGTATGCTCGAACCGTCGAAGCCGTGCCCTTCGGTGAACTTCTCCACGTCGAGCTTGTCGGCCGGGATCGAGACATGCTGCATCGTTCCGGGCACGTCCATGAACTTGAAGTCAACCATCTTGACTTTGCCAGACGTGCACATTCCAATCGCGGCCGCAATCGGGTCCGATTCTTTCTTGGATTTCTTGCCTGAGAAGCCAGTGCTTCTCGGCGCCTCCCCCTTCGTCATCGCCATGTCTATGCCACTCCCTGTTGGTCGCCGAGACCGGACCTGTAGGCCCGTTTCTCGCACTTCCAATTTCATCGACTCATAGACAATTGACTAGATAAACGTTGCCAGTGCGTACAAATGTATCCGCAATTGAAAGAACACTAGACACACATATACTTAGGAATCGTGCGACGCGCACACCGGTGAAAGGCCGGCGCGAGCCAGCATCATGAATTGAAACGGCGGTCAACCGACTGGCCGTGACGATTCCTTAAGGAATCTGAAGTTGTCAACGTTTTCAGCGTTCCTCCGATTGGCGTCTCCTCCGAGATTCCATGCTTTCCTACGTTCCAGACCTGAAAGAACCTTCAAATAAGCTCTTTCTCATCCTCCCACGATACCATGGATGCCGAGTCGCGGTACGAATTGGTTGCGGGGAACGCGGAAGAGATAGTCACCCCCGAGGAGCTTCGCGAGCTTCTCTCTCAGAAGAGCCATCCCCGCGCTTACGTCGGATTCGAGCCCTCGGGCCTGGTGCACGCCGGCTGGATGATAGTCGCGAGCAAGATCGCGGACTTCGTCAAGGCTGACTTCCATTTCATCGTATTCTTCGCCGACTGGCACGCCTACATCAACGATAAGTTCGGAGGGGACATCGAGAAGATCAGGGCCTGCGCGCTATACATGGAGGATTGTTTCGAAGCGCTCGGCGTGCCCAGGGACAAGGTCGAGTTCGAGTTCGCCTCGCACCTGATGGATGACATCGAATACTGGGAGAAGCTGATCAACATCGCGAAGGCGTCGAGCCTGATTAGGGTAAAGAGGGCGATGACGATCATGGGGCGCACCGAGGACGAGGCCGAGGTCGACTCGTCAAAGGTGCTCTACCCGCTGATGCAGGCTTCTGACATCTTCGCCATGAACCTCGATGTCGCGTACGCGGGGATGGACCAGCGTCGCGCGCACATGCTCGCCAGGGAAGCAGCGGACAAGCTTGGCTGGAGGAAGCCGGTCGCGATACACACGCCGCTCCTTCCCGGTCTGAAGGGAGCGAACCGGATGGACCCGACGGCGGGCAAGATGTCGAAGAGCGACCCAGACTCGGGGATACTGATCCACGATTCGCCGGACGACATCAAGAGGAAGGTATCGAAGGCGTTCTGCCCCCCGGAAATCGAGGGGAACCCGATCCTAGATCTGGCCCGCATGGTGGCCTTCCCGAGGATACGGACGATGAGGATCGACCGCCCGGCGAAGTTCGGTGGTCCGCTGGAGTTTGCTACATACGAAGATCTTGAAAGGACCTACGCTACCGGAAAGCTACATCCGATGGACCTGAAAGCGGGGGTCGCGCAATCGATGATTGATGTGCTCGCCCCGGTCAGAGAGTACTTCGAGAAGCACCCGCAGAACCTGAACGCGCTCCAGAACATCATCGCGGGACGTTGAGCTCAGATTGCTTCTTCGTCTTCCTTAGGAAGTCGAGGGCTCGGGTCATGCATATGTTGAGTATCGCCTCGACGTCGCCAGAGCCGACCAGTCCAGCCGCCCCTCCATGCCCGCCGCCGTCGTTCGACGTCTCCGTCCCGACGTCCTCGAGCAGTTTGCCCAAGTGCAGGCCGCTCCTCACCAGGTCGGGCCTTGCCCGCGCGGAGATCCTGAACTCGCCTCCGCGCTGAGAGCCGACGAAGGCGATGTCCGCCCCCAGCATGAGTAGCGAGCGGCAGACCGAGCTCTCGAAGGCCGAGCCATGGGACGTTACGACCAGGCGATCTCCCAGCCGCTCGAACCTGAGCCTCTGCGCCCCCTTGAGCTGTGAGATCCGTTCGGAGATGTCCTGGTCTAGGTCGGTGAGGGTGAAGACCTCGTCGATATCGATCCTCTTCGCCTCCATGATCTCGGCGAAGGACTTGAACAGGCCGATGTTCGCGTACTTGAAGTGCCCGCTGTCTGTGAGCATTCCAGCAAGCAGCGCCAGGCCGGCCTCGCGCTTCAGGGGGAGTCCGCTCTGCTTGATCATCTCGTACACGATTTCCGCGCAGCTCCGCTTCGAATCGTCGCAGTAGTAGTTGGCCCCGTGCCACTTGTCCGAACGGGCGTGGTGGTCGATGACCATGCTCGCCTCAGGGGGCATCATCGGAAGGAGCTGGTCAGGGGAGCTGGTATCGAGAACGAGGATTGTGTCGAATTCATCCATGTCTGCTCGGTCCGTCACGCGGAAGTCGAGCTTATCCGCGATGACCTTCGAGATACGGTCCATTCCCCCAGGGGCGCAGACCGTCACCTCGGGAAAGGTAGAAAAGACGGCGAAGGCGCAGCCGAGCGCGTCCGGGTCAGCATTGCCGTGCACGAGCACGAGCTTCCTCCCGGTCCTGAGCCGCTCGGCGATGACCTTCAGCATGTTGCCGTGGAGATGCGACTGGGTATAAACCTGTTTCGAGCGGGCGCGATTGAAGAATGGAACGGATGAAGGGGTTTCAGTTCTCCTTGGACGGCTCGACCGGCGGGGCGCCGCTTCCCAGGGCCTTGGAGAGCTGGTCCTGCATGACCTGGTACTTGTCGCGCAGGCTCTTCTCCTGCCGCTCCAGCGTCTTGATGCGGACCTCAAGCGTTTCCTTGTCGTCCTCGACGTCCTTCTGGACCGAGGTCTTGTCGCTCGCCTTGATGAGCAGGGAGCCGACGCTCTTGTAGATCGTCACGTTCTCAGGCGACTTGCCGAGCTCGTCAAGGGTCATCGTCGCCTCGCGGAGCTGCGCCTCGAGGCGGAACTTCTGCGAGAGCACTGATTGGAGCTGTTGCTGCACCTGCTGGAACTGCGCGATCTGGTTCTGAAGTTTCGGGGGGATCTCGTTCATTTCTAAGCACCTGCCATTGTGTTGACCTGTTCTGCGACCATGATCCAACGGAGATATGAGTTGAGCGCGGCCCGGAGCGCGGATAGGTCGGTCGCCTCGACCTTGAGCACCAACGAGCCGTCCTCCATCGATGCCCGCACCTTGGTGCGGGGGATGTCTCTCCCGGCCTCCGGCGACAGCGCGCCGTAGACCGTTGCCGCTTCGGGCATGGAGAGCCTGAGGACGGCGCTGGGCATACCTACCGGCTCTTGATCGTCTTCTTCACGTTCGGGCGTTCCTTGTAGAAGATCTTGGAGCCGCAGTTCTCGCACTGCATGCCGACCTGGTTCACGTTCGAGCGGATCGGCTTGTTGCAGTTGCCGCACTTGTACATCTACTGATCCTCCGCTACCTTCTCAGGTAGTTTCTCCTCTTCTACTTTCTTCTTCTCACCGCGCGTGGTCAGGCGCTTCGATACCGGGGAGTAGGAGGCGGCGGCGAACTTCGCGTCGCAGCGGCTGCATTCCCAGATCCCCGAGGAGACGCGCTTCACGCTGGCATGATGGCAGGTGGGGCACTCATACTTCGTCTTCTCTGCCTTCTCGATGTCCCGCGTGAGCTTCCTCACGACCACGCCGTAACGCGCGCCGAATCGGCCCGAGCTGCCGGCCTTGGAAGTTCCCTTTGCCATCAGATCACCCTAGCATCTTCCTCATTTCGGCGCCCAGCCTCTGCGAGGTCTCGATCACCTTGTAGACCTGTTCCAGGGTCAACGCCCCGTCCAGGCCCTTCTGCATCGCCCTCAGGTCACCGTTCTCGTCGGTCGTCACTGTCAGGCGGGCCGCCGCGACCTTTTCTTCGTCGAGAGTCGGGTCGACCAATATAGAGTTTTCTATCTGTACGGCCGTCACGCTGATGGGGACGTGGCGTACCGGGAGAGGGTAGTCCTCGCCCACCTCGTTCGCCTTCGCCGGGACGATCGTCGTCCTGAGCGCGGCCATCGCTCCGAGGAAGGCGGCATCGAACAGGTTGCCGTCGTAGTCGAGGACGTAGACGTCGGTGAACATGATCCAGACCTCCTTGCCCTTCTCGATGCAGAGCTTCTCGAGGTCGACCATCTGGCTCTCGCGGATGCCGCGGTCGGTGACCCTGGCGAGCTCGATCGAGTTCTCGTCTGGGGGGCCGGACTCGAAGGTCGGCGAGGCGAGCGGTATGAGCTCGGCGTTGGTCGAGAGAACGCCCTTGTCTGGCGTGTCGGCGAACGGCTCCCCGACGGTCATCTTCACTCCGACCAGGACGTCGGTGTTCCCTATCTTCACCCTGGCGGAACCCTCGGCGCTGTCGATGACGTTGGTCTCGATGCTTATCGGACGGTATTCATCCCAGGCCCTTCCGTCGACCCTCCGCCCCTTCTCGAGAAGGCGGTGGATATGGTCCTTCCTTATCTCCGACATCACTGCGCGGGACATCTTCATCCCTCCGAGGGCTCGGCGGCCTGAGTTTCTTCCCCTGGCTCCTCGCCTTCCTTCTCCACCGCGTAGCGGCGTACGAGCGCCTCCTTTTGGAGGGCGTAGATTTTCGGCAGCGCGCCGGTCGCCAGCTCAATCGCCCGGTCGAATTCGGCGCGCGTCATGTGTCCGTCCATCTGCAGCAATAGCACCTCTCCGGTGCGGGGTATCATAGCTATGGGGACGTCCGCCTGGCCGAAGTTGTCCTCTTCCTTGTTCAGGTCGAGGATGACCTGGTCGTTGACCTTCCCGACCGCCACGGCGGGGACGAGGTCCTTCATCGGTATGCCCGCGTCCGCCAGAGCGACCGAGGCGGCGGTCAGGCCGGCGCACCTCGTGCCCGCGTTCGCCTGGAGCACCTCGATGTAGACGTCGATCGATGTCCGCGGGAAGTTCTCGGTGAAGATCACGTGCTCGAACGCCTCGGAGATGATCTTCGAAATCTCTACGGAGCGTCTGTCTGGGCCGGGCCTCTTTCTGTCGTCCACCGAGAAGGCGATCATGTTGTACTTCACCTGGACGATGGCCTTCGAGGGGTCCTGCATGTGCCTCGGGTGGCATTCGCGCGGCCCGTAGACCGCTGCCAGCACCTTGTTCTTCCCGAACTCGACATAGGCCGAACCGTCGGCGCGCTTCAGCACGCCAGCCTCCACCTTTATCGGGCGGAGTTCGTCCACCCTCCTTCCGTCGATCCTGATTCCGTTGTCGTCGATTAGCTTGATATCGTAGTTTCCACCCATTTTTGACACCTCCTCAAACCGAGCTCGGAGCCTCGGTCGGTCGCGACACCGACTCCAGGTACTCCTTGACCTTCTCGGTCAGGTGCATCGTCTGCGCGTTCTCTTCTATCATCTTGATGGCCCTGATGGCATAGAGTATGTTCTCGATGTCGCCGTCCAGCCAGATCCTTCCGTTCTGCCCCACGAAGATCCTCGTGTTCGTCATTCCCTTGATGAGCTGGATCATGGAGCCGCCCTTGCCGATGACCCTCGGCACCTTGCTGTACGAGATCTCCATGACCTGCCCTCCCTGAAGCTTCCTCAGACCCTGCTCCTTCATGGTGACCTGGACCCGCTTGGTCTCATCCACCATCAGCACCTTGCAGAGCAGCGTGTCGCCCACGTTCATGAACCTCGCCGTGTCGCCGAAGTCGACGCGCCACGGCACCTCGTTCACGTGCAGCGGAGCCGGGTA
>JBEKAR010000078.1:0-7774 GCA_050015815.1 Methanomassiliicoccales archaeon
GGACGACGTCGAAGCGGATGTCTGGCATGAGCGGATTGCCATTGCATTCCTGATGCTCTAAGGGCAAACGCTTATCTAGTGGTCCTATTATGAGAGAATCCAGAATCCAAAGGATGAGACAGACAGTTATGGCTGCATCTGAACAGAACACTCCGGTCCGATTGCCGGAGGCAGAGGCGTGGATCGAGACCCAGGAGTTCTCGACCACGGCCGACATAAAGATCCCGGACAAGCTCGCGGATCAGGTCATCGGGCAGGACGCCGCCGTCGAGGTCATAAGGAAGGCGGCGGAGCAGAAGCGCCACGTCATGCTCATCGGGGAGCCAGGCACCGGAAAGTCGATGCTGGCGCGCTCGATGACGGAGTTCTTGCCGAAGGGCGAGCTCCAGGATGTGATTGCCTACCACAACCCCGAGGACTCGAACGAGCCGAAGATCCGGATCGTTCCAGCGGGCAAGGGAAGGGAGATAGTGGCGGCGCAGAAGCGCGAGGCAATGCAGAAGAAGGCCCAGCGCAACTCGATGGTGACCGCGATTGTGCTGATGGTCGTGATGCTGTCGGTCGTCCTCTATCTACAGTCAGGTGACGCAACTATCATACTATGGGGCATAGTGGCCGCCGCGATCATTTTCATCGCCACGCGATACTCCGGCGCCAGACAAGAGAACTTGATGGTGCCGAAGCTGCTGATCACACATGACGACAGCGAGATGCCGCCATTCGTGGACGCCACTGGCGCACACGCGGGCGCACTGCTGGGCGATGTGAAGCACGATCCGTTCCAGAGCGGAGGCCTCGAGACCCCGGCCCACGAGCGTCTGGAGGTAGGAGCGATACACAAGGCCTCGAAGGGCGTTCTATTCATCGACGAGATCAACATGCTCCGCATCGAGTCGCAGCAATCGCTGCTGACGGCGCTGCAGGAGGGTAAGTTTTCCATCACTGGCCAGAGCGAGCGCTCGTCGGGCGCGATGGTGAAGTCCGAGGCGGTGCCGTGCGACTTCATCCTGGTCTGCGCGGGGAACCTCGATGCGGTGCAGGGCATGCACCCGGCGCTGCGCTCGAGGATACGTGGCTACGGCTACGAGGTCTACATGAAGTCGATCATGGTGGACACGGCCGAGAACCGAACCAAGCTCATACGCTTCGTGGCCCAGGAGGTCTCGAAGGACAAGAAGATTCCGCACTTCGAAAGGAGGGCGGTGGCGGAGATAATCAAGGAGGCACAGCGCCGCGCCGGCCGCAAAGGTCATCTCACCCTGAGGCTGAGGGAGCTCGGCGGACTGATCCGCGTCGCTGGCGACATCGCCCGTGAGGAGAACAAGCCCCTCGTCACGGCGGACCATGTGCTGGCGGCGAAGAAGATCGCCCGCTCGCTCGAGCAGCAGATCGCTGATAGGTATCTCGAGGCTCGCAAGGACTACCGGACGTTCGGCACTGAAGGCGCCGAGGTCGGGGTAGTCAACGGTCTGGCGGCGCTGAACACCGAGTCGACGATGTCCGAGTACTCTGGCATCGTCCTGCCGATAGTGGCCGAGGTCACACCGGCCCAGGCGAAGAACGCCGGCAAGATCATAGCTACAGGGAAGCTCGGAGAGATTGCCAAGGAAGCGGTGCAGAACGTCTCCGCGATCATTAAGAAATACACCGGCGAGGACATCTCGAATCACGACGTCCACGTGCAGTTCATCGGTACCTATGAGGGTGTGGAGGGCGACTCGGCGTCGATATCCGTCGCCACCGCCGTCATTAGCGCGCTCGAGGAGGTCCCGGTCGATCAGACCGTCGCCATGACCGGTTCGTTGAGCGTCCGGGGACAGGTCCTGCCCGTCGGTGGCGTGACCGCGAAGATCGAGGCCGCGGCCGACGCGGGCCTCAAGAAGGTCATCATCCCGCTGGCGAACGTGCGCGACGTGGTGCTCGAGGACAAGTACGTAGGAAAGATCCAGATAATCACTGCGTCGAACATGTCCGAGGTGCTGGAGAACGCGCTCGTCGGGGGCATCAAGAAGGAGAGCCTGCTGAAGAAGCTCGCCGCGCTCGTCGAGGGGCATCCTTCCCCCATCAAACCCCCGCAGAGCCCCTCGCTCAACGGCTGAGCGTCCTCCAAGGAGCGACAGTCTTCTCAATCGAGACCGTCGCCTGCCCTTCCCGCCGTCGTCGCAGACTCGCCTCCCTACGGAAAGGCTTGAATAACGCCTGAAGTCTCTATGAGAGACGGACCAATGAGTGACGATTCCTTCAACGCCCTGGTCATCGGACGCTTCCAACCGTTCCATAGGGGACACCTCGAGGTCATCCGCACGATTTCAGAGGACTGCGACACCGTGACCATCGGCATCGGCAGCGCCCAGTTCTCGCACACCATTGAGAATCCATTCACCGCGGGAGAGAGGCATCTGATGATCTCCAGGGCGCTCAAGGACGCGAGGGTCGAGGACTACTTCCTCGTACCCATCATCGACATCAACCGTTACGCTGTCTGGGTATCACACGTCGTGTCTCTGGTCCCCCTGTTCCAGGCGATCTACAGCAACAATCCCCTGACCAGGAGGCTGTTCGAGGAGGCCGGCTTCGAAGTGAGGGACTCTCCGATGTTCAACCGAGAGGTGTATTCCGGCACCGAGATACGCCGCCGGATGATTGTTGGTGAGGATTGGAGGACCGCGGTCCCCAGCGCGGTCGCGGAAGTGGTCGAAGAGATTGATGGGGTGAACCGGCTCAAAGAGCTGACAAGGGGGAACCCGCCGCTGAGGTACGGCGATGAACCTAGCGAAGGAAGTTGGGAGGACGGCTAGGGATAAGGGCCGGACGATCGCGCTCGCCGAGTCCGTCACTGGTGGGCTTGCCTCGAGCCTAGTTACCGACATACCGGGTTCCTCCGACTACTTCCTAGCCAGCTTCGTCGTCTACAGCAACGATGCCAAATCGAGCGCGCTAGGGGTCAAGAAGAGCACTCTCGCGAAGCACGGCGCGGTCAGCGCGCAGGTCGCCAAGGAGATGGCCACCGGCGCAAGAAAGGTCGCGGGAGCGGACGTCGGTGCCTCGTGCACCGGCATCGCCGGGCCCGGAGGCGGTTCGGACGAGAAGCCAGTGGGGCTGGTCTTCCTCGCGGTGGACGACGGAAAGCGAGTAAGGTCGGAACGCCACTTCTATGAGGGAGACAGGTGGGCGGTCAAGAGCCAGGCGGCGGTCAGGCTGCTCGAGCTGGTGCTGAAAGCGCTAGGACCGGACTAGTGAGATGCTCTATTCAAGACCCGAAGAACAAGCTCTTTAAATGTCCAGGGTGATTCTCGCCAACAGGGTGCAGGGATGCGTTCTGGTCCGAGGAGGATTCCTACAGGTGTCGCCGATTTCGATTCGATCATCCGGGGGGGCATGCCCTCTGGTTCAACTGTCCTCCTGCTCGGTGAGCTCGGCGCCGGCCAGGTGGAGTTCGCCTACACCTCCGCGGCCAAGCTGGCGCTGGTGAAGGAGCATCCAGAGTCCTCGGAATACTTCCTCGGCAACGGCGCGGCGAACGGGCGGATGCCGGACAAGATCTGCTATGTCACATTCTCACGTTCGAGGGAGGATGTTCTGCAAGAGATCGAGGCATCGTTCAACCGCGACTTCTACGAGTCTTTCGAGCGCAACGTCCTGTTCAAAGATTTCTCAGGAGCGTACTTCAAGAACACCGTCGTCCCGAAGAGCTGGGGCGGCGACTCCTCATCGATATTCTCCGATAAGTCAGAGGAGAACCTGCTCGAAGGCCTCGTCGACTTCATGGACGAGAACGCGCCGAACTCGCTGCTGATCATCGACTCGCTGACCGACCTCGCCGTCTCGGCGAACATCGACATCGCCGATCTGGTCGCGGTGCTCAGGGGGATGCAGCGCATGGCAAAGAAGTGGTCCGGGCTGATCTACCTGATCCTGACGCGCGACATCCTCGACGAGAAGAGGCAGAAGATGGTGATGGACAGCGTCGATGGGGCTCTGGTCTTCGAGTGGTCGAAGTTCGCCATGTCCTCGAGGAGGCAGAGGTACCTGTACGTCGAGAAGTTCATGAGCATCCTGCCGCACCTCGACAAGGAGCGCATCGCACGCTTCGCGACAGTGGTCACGGCAGAGAGCGGTCTCGTTGTCATAGACACGGAAAGGGTAGGGTGAGCCGATGGTCGACAGGGTCAAGAGCGGGATAGATGGCTTGGACGAGATGCTTGAGGGAGGCTTCCCGAAGTCGCACACCGTGGTGGTGATGGGCTCTTTCGGAACGGGGAAGACGACCTTCGGGCTGCAGTTCCTGAACCAGGGTCTGAAGGAGGGCGAGAAGGGCATCTATATCACGCTGGAGGAGGACGAGAGGTCGATCGTGGACGACGCGAAGGCGTTTGGCTGGGACCTGAAGCCGTTCATCGACGCGAAGAAACTGGCTATCGTGAAGCTCGAGGCGACCGAAGCCAAGACCACCGTCAACCGGATCAAAAGCGAGCTGCCCGACTTCATCAAGACGTTCGGCGCCTCGCGCATCGTCATCGACTCGGTCTCGTTGATGAACATGCTGTTCGACGGGGAGCACGAGAAGAGGGTCGCACTGTTCAACCTCTCGCAGCTGATTAAGAAGACTGGAGCGACCTGCCTGATGACCGCCGAAACGAAGGACGACAACCCGCTGGCAACGAGGGACGGACTGGCGGAGTATGTCGCCGACGGCGTCGTGGCCCTGCGCTATGTCGACGTTCCGGAGAAGAGCGAGATGCTGCTCACGCTGCGCATCGTCAAGATGAGGCGCATCAGGCATTCCAGGCGGATCACCCCCTACGCGATCGGCGCGAGGGGAATAGAGGTCCACGCCGGGGCGGAACTCTAGTCGAGGCTCGCCTGGCGTCCCGTCCTCATCAACTTCGAGGCGATCCGCTTCGGCGGGATCTCGGCCGCTCCAATGAACTATGCAAGATCGAGGAAGTGAAGCAGGTTGCTCCAAGACCTGAGGTCGGCCTTGGCCTTCTCCCTTGAGAGCGTGCCAGGAGTTCCAGCAACTGGCTAACGATCGACGTTTGCATCCACTTTCATCTAGGTGATTCTCGCGTCCGAATGTACTTCACGCTTCGCCCTCCACGACAAGGCGGTCCCTCTAGGCGCGCGATTCACGTCAGAAACGCGACCAGCAAGAGGTATATCTACCCCAATCCAATTCTGAAGGAGGTGCTCTGATGAAGCTGTTGAGAACGGGCAAGGTCAAGCAGGTCTACGAGGTCGATGATTCGACGCTCGAGTTCGTGTTCACTGACCAGATCTCCGTCTTCGACAAGATCATCCCCACCAAGATACCCTTCAAAGGCGAGACGCTCTGCCGCACCGCGGCCTTCTGGTTCCAGCTGCTGAGAAAGAACGGAATACGCACGCACTTCAGGGAGCTGGTGCCGCCGAATCGGATGAGGGTCAAGAAGGTGGACGTGATCCCAGACTACTCCAAGTTGAACTGCGGGAGAACCAACTACCTGATTCCGCTCGAATTCATCTCGCGCCACTATGTCGCCGGGTCCCTAATGGACCGCATCAAGGAGGGCGAGATCTCGCCTGAGTCGCTCGGCTTCCCGAAGGGCACCGAGGTCAAGTACGGGTCGAAGTTGCCCACCCCGCTCTATGAGACGACGACAAAGCTTGAGAAGGTCGACCGTCACGTGACCACAGATGAGGCGATCAAGATTTCAGGAATGACGCTCGAGGAGTACAGCCGCGCGATCGAGATCATAACCAGCATTGATGCGCTCGTCGCTTCCGAGGTCGGGGAGAGGATGCTCATCCATGTCGACGGCAAGAAGGAGCTCGCCTTCGACGAGAAGCGGAGGCTCATGGTGGTCGATACGTTCGGCACGTCCGACGAGGACCGCTGGTGGGATGAGGATGAGTACTCGCAGGGCCGCTTCCTGGAGCTTTCGAAGGAAGCGGTGAGGCAGCACTACCGGCAGACGGGCTACTACGATGAACTGATGTCGGCGCGCAAGGCAGGTCGACCGGAGCCAGCGATCTCACCTCTGCCCGAGCCGATGGTGGAGAAGGTGAGCGATCTCTACATCGAGATGTTCGAGCGCATCACCGGTGAGTCGTTCCGCTGAGTTGGAAGAGGTTCATCTTCGCCCAAGGGGTGTCCTTCCGGCCAGGGCATGTTGGTGAGGTGAAGCTCTTCGCCCGCTACCGCGAGCTCGCGAAAGTGGGGTTGGAGTCTATCGCAGTGGCTCAGGGGGCGAGCGTGGACGACGCGGTCGCCACCGTCCTTGTCAGGTATCCGATTCTGAGAAATCACCGGGAAGAGATGCTCGTCTCGCTGAACAGGAAAAGGTCGAGGAGACAAGAGAGGGTTGTGGAGGGAGACGAGATAGCGCTTTTGCCGCCGGCCACCGGAGGATGGCTCAATCGTTTTCCACCAAGTGCCGCTGGACATTGCATCGTCGAGGTCCGTACTTCCAGTGGTCACTCGAGCAACGCCTCTACGATCTTGTGCCCCTCTGGGCACTCGATCTCCCCGCGCACCTCGACGACTTTGTACTTCGCTCCGCGCTCCACGCCCAGAGGATGGCAGACACGGAACTTCGCACATCCGAGATTGCGGCACCGAGGCTCCTCGAACGTGATGGTCGAACCCTCGAGGGCGAACTTGTGGCCGAGGCCGACGGCGTTCCTGACCTTCTCTACTTCGACCACCCGGACCGCCTCTTCATGCATCTTGCAATCGTGCCTCACGTCCCGCACCGCCTTGATGCGGTACATCGAGCCTGAATCAAGATTGAAGCAGACGGCTTTCAGCTTGCACTCTCGGCAGTCGGGCACGAAACCCCTATATACGAAGCAGGTGCCGACCTTCGCCTGCTTCTCACCGATCAGTGTGACCGTGACCATTGATTCCCTCCTGACTGTTCAGATGACCTTGGTGATAGTTGCTATCCGCTCGGCGGCGTCTTGGGTAAGGCCCTGGTTGCCGAGGATGGTGAATCTGTCCTTCCTTATCTTGTGCGCCGTGACGAGGGCTTCGATGACCTGCTCCCTTGTGAGGCCCAGTTCCCTCGCCGTCGTCGGCGCGCCTATCTTCTGCAGTGCGCTCTTGATCTTCATCCAGTCGCCACCGTGAAGGTACATCATCATGATGCATCCGACGCCGCACTGTTCACCGTGCAACGCCTTGCCGGGAGCGATCAGGTCGAGTGCGTGCGAGAACATGTGTTCTGAACCGCTCGTCGGCCGTGAGCTGCCGGCCACGCTCATCGATATCCCGGATATGATGATGGGACGGATGACGATCCAGACGCTCTCTTCGAGGTTCGGCCGGATGAGGTCAGCGCTCTCGATCACGGTCTGCGCTGAGTAGTCCGCCAACGCCGCGGCGGACCTCGAGAACTCCTCGTTCCTCAGTCTCCGAGCGAACTCCCAGTCCAGCAAGGCGGTTGAGTTGGAGATGACGTCGGCGCAGCCCGCGGCAAGGAGCCGGTACGGCGCCTTGACTATCACTGCCGTGTCCGCGACGACCCCCAACGGGACCTTCGCCTCAAGGGAGAGCGGCATGCTGTTGTTCTTGATCGACGCCCTCCCGGAAGCGATCCCGTCGTGCGAAGCGGATGTCGGTATGCTGATGAACTCGAGGCCCAGGTCTTTCGCGGCCATCTTCGCCAGGTCGATCTTGCTTCCGCCCCCGACTCCGAGCAGGAACGACGCCTTGACCTCCTTCGCGGCAGTCTCGACATAAATAAGGTTGGCCTGCGTCGCTTCTCCGGTCTCGGCGATGTGTACGTCGTAA
>JBEKAR010000079.1:0-7676 GCA_050015815.1 Methanomassiliicoccales archaeon
CTGGTGGAGAAGCGCTCTTTCGTCGCCGGCGACCTTGGACTGAAGCTCGAGGAGGGGATGCAGGTCGAGTCGTTCGTCGGCGTATCTCTCGACAAACGATCGCCCGTCAGCTGCGAACATTTCCTCGTCATGACCGAGAAAGGCTCGATGGACGTCACCGACAAGACCGCCACCTATGCCGCCTGCTCATCGAACCTCGACGTCTCGCTTATCCAAGAGGCATCTGGAATCCGGGAAGAGGGAACCGTTACTGTCCGCCATGAGGGGAGCGGCAACGGGCGGATCTATCTCTACGAGACGAGGCGGCAGGTGTCGAACGCTCACAACATGGTCGGACACATCACCCACGGGCTGGAGCTCGCCAAGCTCGTTCCCGCCACATCCAGACTGACAATCGTTCCTGATCCGAGAAGGATAATGGTCATAGGGATGACCCAGGCGGAAGGACAGAAGCTCCTGGAGTCGAGGGGACTGAAGCAAAGAAGGTCGGGGACCTTGTCAGATGAGGCGCTAATCGTGGAGCAGGAGCCCGAGCTGACCATGGAGGCGCTGCAGGAGGCCGAGATCGAGACGCTCGGCGCCGAGGCGGAGAAGGTCAACCTGATACACCTCACGGAGGACAAGGCGCCCCAGACCCGCCGCTACTTGCGCAAGCTGACCGGTCTGGACCACAAGCCGGTCGGCACGATGAAGGTCCATTTCACCTACCCCGAGATGCCGCTGGTCACGTTCGAAGGTGACCCGAAGGACGGGGCAGCCCTCGTTCCCGAGAACCAATTCGGGGAGGAGGCTCTGCGCGGCGACATCGGGGTGACGAACATGTCCCGCCCGAACAAAGGTCTGATCGGAATCCGCCTGGACGCCTCGGACGAGTTCGGGCCGACGGGCGAGGAACGCTACGGGACGAACATCGCGGGGAAATTCGTCTCGGACGTTGCGGCGCTGATGAAGGACATCAACGAGGGCGACATCGTCTACGTCAGGGAGTCAGAGGAACCGGCGCCGAGGAAGGCCAGGGCGAATAGTTCGAAGCCAGGCAACGGCAAGAAAGCGAAGAACGGCAAGGGGGCGAAACGTGGCAAAGCAGAATGAGACACGCATGATCGTCATCGCGCCGACCTCGTCCGTCACACCGGACCAGGTAACGCGCGCCATCCACGGCCTGGGTGTCGAGATCAGCGTCAAAGAGACCTGCTACGGAGCGATGATCGAGGGCAGCAGCGAGGCGGTGCATAAGGTGCTGGCCGAGGTCCGCAAGCTCGACCCGGACCGGATCTTCAGCAAGGTTCGAGGCTTTCCTATCGGCGACCCACGCCGTTGCCGCGCGCACCACGGTTCGAGACCGGGGTTCACGCAGCTCGAGAAGGAATGGGAGTGCCTATCGCTAGTGGAGAAGGGAGTGTCGGCGGCGAGCCGCGGCGAGGAACCGCACGAGCCGCCGCCGAAGCGCAAGCTCACAGTGAAAGAACTAAAGGAGATAGTGGAGGAGTCGCAATGAAGGTCTTGATCATCCCGCCCAATAGCCTGATCCTGTTCGACTTGGTGGAGAGGTACGGCCACGAACCGCTCAGCATCATGAGGGCGATCGGCGAGCGGGTCACGAACATGGAGGTCGAATCGCCGCCTCTCAACATAACCCCAGAAGATGTGAAGAAGGGTCTGAAATACGCGGGCATCGAGGTGCCGTCGGGCATCCGGGGAAGGCTGGCGGTCTGGGGACCACTGGTCGACGAAGCGGAGGCGGCCATCATCATGGAGGACGCGCCGTTCGAGTTCGGCTGCGTCGGCTGCCACCGGACGGACGAGATGCTCCGCTACCTGGTGAGAAAGCGCAAGATACCGACACTTTTCGTTTCGTACCCGAGCGACGAGGATGAGGCGAAGGTAATGGTGGCCAAGATCAAGAAGTTCCTGGAGGGTCTGAAATGATCAAGGTGGCGCAGCTCTCCTGCGGGACGGAATACAGCGGCGTCCAGTCGGAGATCGAGAGGGCGGCGACGACCGTCGGAGCGAAGATGGTCTTCCCCGACGTCGACGTGAAGGACATCGACCGAGCCGTCGACGAGTTCGGATTCACACCCACGAGCGCACAGCTCAAGCTGATGATCGCGAGGGCGCAGGCGGTCATCGAGGGCAAGTATGATGCGGACGCGGTATTCATCGCCTCGTGCTTCCGCTGCGCCGAGGCGGCGCTGATCAGGAACGAGCTCCGGCGCTACATCCAGGAGCATTCCAGGCTGCCCGTGGTCACCTACTCCTTCACCGAGAGAACGAAGGCGGGGCAGCTGCTGACCAGGATGGAGGCGCTGGTGACGATCGTAGAGAGGAAGGAGCTCCTCGCCAGGGAGAGGCAGGTCGGCCTCACCGCGGGCATCGACTCTGGCTCCTCGACCACCAAGGCGATGATCATGCGGGACAACCAGATCATCGGCAAGTTCTGGCACCCGACCGGCGAGGTCCTCGGATCGGCCGAGGAGGCGCTCCAGCGGGCCTTGGACGAGGCCGGCGTTAAGAGGGAGCAGCTCGAGGCGATCGGTGTCACGGGCTATGGTCGCTACCTCATCGGCAAGAAGTTGAACTGCCAGCTGGTCCAGGAGGAGCTCACCGTCAACTCGAAGGGGGCGGTTTGGCTGGCGGATCATCAGAAGGGAGAAGCGACGATCATCGACATCGGGGGCATGGACAACAAGGCGATCACCGTCCGGGACGGCATCCCGGACAACTTCACCATGGGCGGCATCTGCGCCGGTGCGTCGGGAAGGTTCCTCGAGCTCACAGCGGGGAGGCTGAAGGTGAAGATCACCGAGCTCGGAGAGCTTGCGGACCAGGGAGACTGGCGCAAGGTACAGATGAACTCCTACTGTTCGATCTTCGGGATCCAGGACCTGGTCACCTCGCTAGCCTCCGGCAACACCAAGGCGGACGTCGCCGCAGCGGCCTGTCACAGCGTCGCAGAGCAGATCTACGAGCAGCAGCTGCAGGAGATAGACGTCCGCCAGCCGGTGATCCAGGTGGGCGGCACTTCGCTCATTTCCGGTATGGTCGCCGCGGTCGGGTCAGTCGTCGGCTCGAAGCCGATCGTTCCGCCGAACTCGCAGTACATCGGTTCGGTCGGCGCGGCGCTTCTGGCTTCGGGTTTCCTCGAGGGTCATAAATGAACATCAGGGTGGAGGGGACGGAGGAGCAAGGCAACCGGGTGTATGGCCAGCTCTTCGAACGGATACTCGTCGACCTCGGCCTGACCAACCGCGTCGAGGGGGCGAGGATGATAGTCAAGCCAGAGGTGCCCCTGTTCCTCGTCTCCGTCCAGCTCAGGCAGGCGAGGACCGCCGTCAAGGTCGCGGACATCGCGACCCTGGAGCAGAAGGCGACGGACACATACATGGTGATCAACGAGGAGAGCTATGCCCCCGCGCTGCTCGCCATGCTTTGGAAAAGCTTCGGCCGGGAGCGGATCGAGCAAATCACGAGGCTCGAGCTCCTCGTGCATCGATCGAAGTCGGAAGAGGTCGGTGGATTGGAACTGAATCCGGGGCACGAGCTGAAGAAGGAGGTCCTGGACGCGGTCTGGCGCCTCATGCCGGAGGGCTTCAAGGTGAGGCACAACATCCTCTCCGAGAATGTGCTGACCGTTGTGGCGACGGAGCACGTCATGACCCCTGAGTTCATCGCGATGGGGGAGAAGCTCCACAAGGAGATGGAGACGGAACAGGTAGAGGGCAACGTCGAGGAGGTCGGGGAGGAGGCGGAAGAGGATGTATGAGGTCTTGATGTTCGACGGCGGTGTCTACCGCATCAACGAGCTCTACGAACTGATCGAGGACATCGGCGGTTTCGTCATCCAGAAGACGCAGCTCCAGGTAATGATCACGGTAACGATGGCGATCCCAGAGGAGGACCGGCCGATCATCGAGGCGAAGACCCGCGAGCTCGGCGCGAAGCTCGTTGAGGTGCCGCTCGCCGGGACGGAGATAGCGGTCGTCGCGCCGACGCTCGGGAGGCATCACATGCCCCACCCGGTCTGCGACATCGCAGAACACCTGCGCCGGTACGGAGCGATCACGGTCGTCATGGGCCTGGCGAGAGGCAAGGGAAGGACGACGGCCCAGATCACCGCGGACGAGAAGGCGTTCATCGAGGAGTACGACGCGGCAGTCTTCGTCCTGGGCAACTTCGCCGACTGCATCATGAAGGAGAAGGTGCGGTTGTTCGAGGACATCGAGGTGCCGGTGGCCGTCGTATGCGGTCCCGAGATCTCATCGCTGCCGAACTGTGAGGCACTGGTCTGCGGAGTGGGCCGCAAGGTCGAGCGTATGAGGAGGAGCGAGGAGATCGCCAAGCTCGAGGAGACCGCGACGAGGGTGGAGGGCATAATCGCCGATCGGAAGAAGGAGGTCGATGAGGATCCGCTCTTCGTTCACCCGGCGGAGGTGAAGCAGCGCCTCGAGCAGCTTGAACAGGTCAAGCAGAGCCTCCGTCCCTCGCCGATCGTGCTTCACCTGGACGGGCTAAGGGTGAAGATTCCTTTCGAGGAGAACCGCGGGATGCTCGAGAACGTGGACATCTACGGCAAGAGGCTCGGCGACGTCTGCACCATCAGGCCATCGAGACTGGGCGGCAGCACGATGATCAAGATTCTGACGCGGGCGCAGGTCGCAGACTTTGAGGCCCGGAAGGCAAGGGCCGGTTGATGGACGAGAGGGAACGGCTCGCTTCACCTGGCGCCTACGTCCTCGTCGTCGAACTCGAGCGCGATGCGATGCTCGTCATCGGGAGACTGGGCGAGAGCTCGTTCCCCTCAGGGACCTACGCGTACGTCGGTTCGGCGATGGGCGGGCTTGGTGGCAGGCTCGGGAGGCATCTGAACCCGGAAAGGAAGACACACTGGCACATCGACCACCTGAGCCGCACGGGAGAGATCGTAGGAGCGTTCGTCGTGCCCTCCCGACTCAGGCAGGAATGCGCGGTGAGCAAGACGCTAGCGGGGATAGATAGATCGATCCCCTTCTGCTTTGGCTTTGGCTGCTCGGACTGCGAATGTCAGACGCATCTTTTCCAGGTGGACGAGGATGCCCTCGAGGAGCTGCGCCGTCGATACGGCGAGATGCTCCCTTCTTACGATCTCAAGAGGCAGTCCAGTCGGCGCTAGGATTATCAAGCGACCGGACAATAGCCGTCACGGGGCTCTAGGGGGTGAGGCATTGTTCGGCCCGAGCAGAGAGGGACTAGAGAAGAAGATCAAGGAACTGAACGCGGTCAAGGGAGATTACCGCGGCGACATCGATGAGGCCGAGAAGGCCTTCAAGAGGCACGAGATCGACCGCGAGCAGTTCGAGAGGGTCAAGCAAAGGAACGAGGTGCACATCGAGCGCATCAACGAAAAGATACGCGACACGAGGGAGAAGCTCCAGGCGATCCGCTGAGCTTAGCCTTCCTTTCCAGAGATGAACCGGCAATAGCCGTAGGCGATCGGCCCCGTTTTCGTGGTCTCGCAGGGGAACGAGGGGCATTCGAAACAAAGCCTCACGCCCTTTTCGAAGGCGCACGTCGCTATGGCGCAGAACTGGTTCTGCTTCGGGGCGCAACCGATCTCGCCGCTCGGGCAGGTTCCGCAAACCATCCTGGGGCACTTTTCGCAGGCGATGCCGCACACACCGATTTTCATCTCGACTGACCTCAATGGAGTTAAGAACGGAGATGTCGGTCCACCGGCAAAATAGTTGGCGTTAGGGACGCGTCAGGCCGCGAATCTATGAATCCGATATAGGAAATCCTCAGGATGCGGATCGAACGAGGAGACGAGGCGAGAATCCGCAAATGCGGTAGTCAACGGAAGGTCCTATTGGACATACTTGGTCAGCGAACCGTCCAGATGCTTCGTTTCCTTAGTGAAAAACACGCTCGATAATTCGAGCGAGTCGGCAGTGTTTTATAACTCGCTCTCCTCTATTGAAAGATTGCCCGGGGGCGGAATGCAACTGGGAAAACCAGAGAAGTGCCTGTGTTGTCTGCGGACGACACCCGCGGAATCTGGATCCATTCGAAGCCCAAGAACTTCGATTCGTCGAAGCGATCGACGGCCGCGACGTCGACAAGCCGACACGAATTCCGCCCGCTGAGCGTGCTCATCCTTCGGGATGCACACGACGGCAAACAAGATGGTTCGTCACCCTTACGGTGGCCGAACGCTACTGCAGATGCGTCGGAACGCCGGGGATTGATGAAGTACCCAGAGGCGCCGTAAACCCCGGGCGCACTTATCTTTCTCTCATTCCTATGCCCTGTGACAAGATCCAAGTTCGTATAGCCAGCAAGAGGAAAGGCAGGTTATTTAAGGCACGTCGGACAATATCATCGGCTGCCCGGAGGCGGAATGCATCTGGGGGAAATCGGATAGGATCCTGTGTCGTTTGAGGACGACACCGCTGATGTCCGGTCCCAATCGTGGCCCAGAAACCACGGCCGAGAGCGAAGACGGCAAGGGGCGTCTGCGGACCCTGCCGCAAGGCGATCGGTTCCCATCTCGGAGCCAAAGTCCGTAAGGACGGGAGCCCGAGATACGAGCTGGGACAACGCGGAGTCAACGGTCCGCGAGGACCTGCAGTCCCCGCCGATCGGAACCGCGATGAAGTACCCCGAGGCGCCGTAAGCTCCGGGCATTCCCTCTTCTAGAATGCCTTCTTTCGAGGCGCTTCAGAGGGCGCCCATCCGGCCCCGAATTGAGTAGGGTTCAAATAGGGAAAACATAATCCCCAGACAATCCCAATTCGCACTGTTCAACGGAGGTTAACTCAGATGGCAGCCGCTCAGGAAAAGGCGCAGGAACCCCCGGCCTCGCTCGTAAGGAAGCTCGAGTCCGCTGTGGGGAAGGAGAACGTCAAGACGAGCAAGATGGAGAGGCTGCTCTATAGCCACGACCTCGCTCCCTTGCCGAAGGAGACCCAGATCGCCTTCAAGAACGTTCCTGACGTGGTCGTCAGACCGCGCTCTACCTCCGACGTCCAGAAGGTCGTCAGGATTTGCATCGAGGAAGGCGTACCAATCACGCCGCGCGGCGCCTCGTCCTGGGGCCTTGGAGGATCTATGCCCGTCTTCGGCGGCATCGTCCTCGACATCGCCGGGGGAATGAACAAGATAATCGACATCGACGTCGACAACCTTTGCTGCACCGTCGAGGCCGGGGCCTCGTACAAGCAGGTCTGCGACGCCTGTATTGAGAAGGGCCTCATTCTCGGTTCCTATCCCAGCAGCTTCCCTAGCGCCACGATCGGTGGGTGGCTCGCGAAGGACGGAGTCGGCATCGGCTCCTACAAGTACGGAGGGCCGGGGCAGAACCTGCGCAGCATGAAGGTCGTCATGCCCGACAGCAACGTCGTGGAGACGGGCTTCAGGGACGTGGCGGACAACTCCGCCGGCTACAACCTCAACGCTCTCCTCGTCGGGGCGGAAGGGACGCTCGGAGTGATCACCGAGGTCACGCTCAAGCTGCACCCGTTCGGCGGTACGCTGAAGAATGTCGCCTACGCTTTCGACGACCTTAAGGCGATCTCCAAGCCGCTCTGGGAGATATGCCGCTCGCAGGTCGTCCCCTTGCACATCGGGTTCTCCGACGGCAAGCACTTCGAGTTCCTGCGCAAGGCCGGGAAGCACGCCCCCGAGGTCGGCACGATCCTCAA
>JBEKAR010000080.1:0-7468 GCA_050015815.1 Methanomassiliicoccales archaeon
TTGAGGCCGATACCGTTGTCCTTGACGGCGAAGATCCACCCCGTCGCTTCTCCAGATGATGAGATGCGGATTATGGGGCGCTCCGGGCCATGGAACTTGACGGCATTTCCGATGAGATTCTGCATCAATTGGACCATCTGAGACTCGTCGGCCATGATAGTTGGCAAGGGATCGACCATGATCTCCGCCCTGTTCTCCTCGATCATGGTCCAGCGCCGGAATCGTGGAGGACGGATGAAGATGCCTGAAAAGGAACTCCTTTTCGTGGCTTGACGGATAGCCGAAGCATTTACTCCTGCGGAGACAATCCATTGGAGGTGATCGCATACTCTGGTCCGTCTTCTTCCCAGTGATGGTCGTGCTCGAGATCTGCGCGGTTCTAGCAGCTCGGAGATTCGTCAACGGCCGAAGAACCGAGCAGAAACGGATAGCCGAAGAGTCAGAATTGAGGGGACTGAAGGAACCTGACTCGATTGCCATCTTTCTGAGGCCGTATCTCGCATACTACTTCGTTGGTCTCATTTGTCTCATCGGATTCGTAGGCATCCTCGAACATCCAGCTACCCTTGATGACGGCATCGAAGGCGTTGAGATTGCCTGGCTCGTGATTATCGCGGCGCCTACAATAGCCCTGCTGGTTATTCCGTACGGAGGCCAGAGTGTCGTCCTGCTGAACCGCGATTCCATTGTTCTGGCAACAGCAAACAAAGATGGCAATGTCGACGTTCGAAAGGTGCCGTGGGAAGACTTCAAAATAAGGATCTCAGGCAACGAGAGCCACACAATCATCCTCGGGGATTCAAAGGGTACTGTTTTCGTGGATGGCTACTATGAAAACTACAAGCACCTCTGCGCATGGCTCTTGGAGCACGCGCCCCGCAATGCCGTGGACGAGTATGGGAAGTACTTCGCAATCAAGGCGAAGCTGAGAAGAAAGCCGCCCGTTCGGCTCTGATTTCCTGCTTCGAGCCTTCACGCAAAGCGAGCGTGACCAGTCTACCCTCTAAAAAGAGTTCCTTGTCACCTCCGTCTGCTTGGCGAGCATTCCCTCATCGGTCGCATTCTTCGTGATGAACCTAAGGTGCCAGGTATTTACAGGTACTGGTGGGACCATCTCGGCGAGCTAGAGAGAACGAAGCTCCAAGGAATCACCTTGCAGCGCGGCATCAATGAGAGATTCAAAACATAATCGTTCATAAGGCAGGCCCCAGTCCTCTCGTTGTCACAACTAATCCCTTTGGCGCATGGTCTCGCATTCTTCGCTATTTCCAATCGCCTTTCTTGGAAATGTCAACATCGGCATTCCATTCTGGATTGCCCACACAGGCCTCGCCTTGCTGATCGTGGCAATCGTGGTATGGTTCGCCCACTTCTCGTAGTGGAAGAGGTTCAAGAAAGGACCATTGAGAATGATTCGTTTCAGACTGTGACGATATCGGAATCCGTGGCGCTACAACACGAAAAGGAAAAGAAGTGAAGAGGTTTGCTTAGGCCGATGGCACTCCGATGTACACGGCCGGCGAACTGGCGGTCCTCAGGGTCGCAGCCCAGTACCCATTCCGTGCGCCCCCGACAATGTGCCATCCGTCCGCGTACGTGATGTCTGCCCAGATCTTGTAAGCGAACGAGGCATGAGCGTCACAGAAATGGTCATAGACGTAGTCGTACGCGGACCCGTTCAATCCTATGGGCTGACCATGGGAGTCGGAGTAATTCGATTGCCAATAGACAGATGCCTCAGAGCTCGATCCCTGGGGGGACTCCACGAAGTTGCCCTGAATCGGATTGATCAATTGGTGGATGTCGCTTGCGAGTTGCGCGGCCGAGATTAGATAGGATATCCCGCCCACGACTGGTATCGCGCCGATCACCATACCAGCGACCGATGTGACAAAGCTCTGCAGGTTATTCCCACTCACGCTCTGGGCAGCGGAAACGTTCCAACCTCCGACACCGGTCGCTGAGCTATCTGGGGCAACGTCCGAGGCATACGAACCACCGTAGATGGTCGGAGTCAGATTTGGATAGCGGCCAGGCCAGGAGGTCCAAGAGAAGACCTTCTGGAAATGCAGCTTGATGGAGTAGATGCAGTTGCATGTGTTGTCGTGGAACGCCGGACCGTTCTGGTAGGTGTGGTGGTAGTCCTGATAGAGCACCTGAATCTTGAGCTGGAGAGTCGGGTAGCCATTCGAAGTGGCTACGTTGACTGCCTGAACGGACAGCACTGCTATCGGGCTTTGACTGTCGTAGGAGACTGGCAGCAACGCGTTCATCGAAGCGGTGTAGGTGTTGGGATCAAATCCTTGATTGAGCGCATGGCCCACTTCCAGATAGCCGATCGCTCGGTAGTCGAACAAATCCGATCCCGAACTGCCCTGTGCCCTGATCTGCCAAAGTCCTTGAGGATTCGCGGGTAGGGAGTAGTCGGTCAAGGTGTTCTCGTTCGGGTAGTTACCGCTCACCGTCCATGTCTTGATAGGGCTGTCCGTGTTCCAAGGCGCAAAGAGTCTTATTGTCATGCTGCTCGAAGCCCAGCAGTGGTACTTGACCTCAAGGCGGTTGTATTTGATACAGTAGTTCACGTCGCCATTGAAGACGGCACTATCCACTCTAGGCGGATCTGCCCGAACGGTCGCCGAGATGACCATCGGGCAGAGAATGGCCAATGCCATGAGCACCGCGGCTGAGCATCTCATGCTCGATTTCCAATTCCTATGTCGTGGCTCCTGAGGAATGTAGAGGAGCGAAGGGCAGCGTGTCAAACTATTAGTCGATCAACCCAGACAAGTCTCCTCTGATATCCCCGTTTTTCGATGACAGTAACCGTACTTAACGATTTGCCGATTCATCGTGTTTTAGAGAAACCGATCCATAATCGGCCATCGGGCGCGCGATGATTTCGAACGGTCAGAACGCGTTTTCCGCCATGACCAATTCATTCGCAATGGAGACTGGAGCACGAATCCGCTCGTTTTGATGGGGATGGAAGGAAACATCAATAGGGCTTGATTGAAGAAAAAGAGGCACTATCTGGATAGGCGCATTGGCGGGCCTGTGGGGATTCAAATAACCCCAGGGTCCGCCTCCTCAACTCGAGGACCTTCCGGGTCTTTTTCTTCCAGCTGAACTTAATGTGCCAGAGTCTCATTGCCGAGACGCCAATTCAACATGTTTCATGCCAAGCGATAGATTGATATGCGCGTAGACTAACGCCTTTCGTGGCATTTCTCCGAACATCGTTTCGATTTCGGGGGAAGTCGTTCAAATCATGGTGGGCGCCATCTTGATTTGAGGTGGGGGGAAACAAATGGAAACCATTAGCAATATCACTTCAGCAAGGAGATTCTGGCTGCATGTTGGATGCTTGTCTCTTTTCTTGCTCGTGCTAGTCTGCGTGATCTTTGTCTTCGGCTCAAGAACGGTCACAGCGGCAACGAGCGGCGATTACGATTATCAATTGACTCATGGCGGAACACAAGTCGAGATCACCGGATACCATGGATCTGGCGGGGACCTCGCAATTCCAAGTGTCATCGATGGCAAACCAGTCACTTCCCTCGGGAACAATTCGTTCTACGACATATACATGCTCACTTCTGTCACAATTCCCGACAGCGTCCAATCAATCGGGAATACAACCTTCGGGAATTGCCTCTACCTAACCTCCGTTACGATTCCCAACAGCGTTACGTTCATGGGAGAAAACGCGTTCTTCTACTGCACCGCACTAACGTCCGTGACGATACCGGGCAGCATAATGACCATTGAGTCGCAAACGTTCTGGACCTGCACCGCCTTAACGTCCGTGGTAATATCCCCTGGCGTCACTCATATCGCGGACTACGCGTTCATTTATTGCTCGGCTCTGACTTCGATGGTCATTCCCGACAGCGTCACGACGATAGGGAACGACTCCTTCAACGGGTGCATCGCTATTGCCTCATTGACCCTCCCAGATGGCTTGGCCTACATCGGACATGAAGCCTTCGGACAATGCTGGGCTCTTACTTCCGTTTCCATCCCCGGTAGCGTGACCAACATCGTGGACTCATTCGCAAACTCGACCACGCTGACCTCGGTGACCATTTCCTATGGCGTCAAATCCCTTGGCACGTGCGCGTTTGGAGGCTGCACCGCCCTGACATCCGTAACCATCCCCAATAGCGTGACCTCGATCGGTCTGTGGGCGTTCACCAATTGTCCGTCGTTGACGGCCATCAGCATTCCCAACAGCGTTACTTACATGGGGGATAGAGTGTTCGAGGGATGCAAGTCCCTTGCCGCGGTGACAATTCCTGGAAGCGTGAACTCGATCGGTGTGATGACATTCGACACTTGCCTTTCCCTGAAATCCGTCACAATTGATTACGGGGTGAAGACCATCTTGGATGGCGCGTTCAACGAGTGCCCAAACTTGACCTCGGTAAGCATCCCAAATAGCGTCTGGGAGATCGGTCAGGGCGCGTTCTCCTTCTGCGGCGCGCTGACGTCAATCTCGATTCCGAGCAGTGTCACCCACATAGGAGGCGGGGTTTTCAATTACTGTTCTTCTCTAACGGCGATAGACGTGAACTCGAGCAACCCCGCCTTTGCCAGCGTCGAAGGAATCTTGTATGATAAGTCCGTCACAACCTTGATCCTATGCCCGCAGGCGAAGTCAGGAACGCTTGTCCTCCCAGACAGCGTCACGACCATCGATGATAGTGCGTTCGCCGGTACCAGCCTGGTATCCATCACCCTTTCCAGCAACGTCTACTGGCTTGGGACCTTCCATGACACTCCATACCACAATGCAGTGGGTGTATTCCCATCCACCACCCTTGCTACGATCCTTGTCAACGAAAGCAACCCCACCTATACCAGCGTCGACGGCGTCTTGTATGATAAGTCTGTTTCGACATTGATCCTCTGCCCTGAAGGAAAGCCAGGAGCGCTCGACCTGCCGAGTAGCGTCACTACCATCGGGGATTACGCCACCATTTCGTGCGCCAGACTCACCTCCCTAACCATCGACAACAACGTCACGTACATCGGATGGATGAGTTTCAGGCGATGCTCCAATCTCACCTCGGTGGTGATCGGAAGCGGTGTAGTAGGAATGGATGAATACGCGTTTGACGGATGCACCGCCCTCACAGATGTGCTATTCATGGGCAATGCGCCATCGGACGGCACAGGCTATCCGCCGACACTCGACGACCATTGGTTCAGTGGTGACAGTGTTAATCTGACCATTCACTACATCAGCGGCGCGACTGGATTTTCCTCCTGGGGAGGCCTTGGAGTTAGTATCATCGCCTTGTATGCCCCATCCGCCCCACAAGACCTCCAAAGGACGGCAGGCGTCGCTATGGTGGTCTTGACCTGGGAGAGCCCATCAAGCGACGGCGGCAGCCCGATCACTGGGTACATAGTCCTCTATGGAACCGGGAGTGCCGAGACCCAGTTCGGCGACATCCTCTCGGCCTCGACGCTCACCGTGAACGTGACTCCCCTCACTCCAGGAACGACCTACTGTTTCGCAGTCGAGGCGGTGAACGTGGCAGGAGTATCTCCAGCGTCGGACACGGTGAGCGCCATCCCATTCACGTCACCAGATGCTCCCGTCCTGACGTCCGCCATCGGAGGAGTGAACATCGTGGCCCTGACCTGGACAGCCCCGGGAATCACAGGATTCTCGCCGCTCACGGGCTACAAGATCTACTTCGGCACAAGTTCGCCACCGGGAACGCTGTTTGCTGCAGTGGGCAACAGCAGCCTGGCGATCGATGTCACGGGCCTGACAGCCGGGGTGCGATACTACTTCGGGGTGAAAGCGACGAACATCGCGGGCGACTCTGCTCTGTCCAACATACTCAGTGCGGTGCCGAACGTGCCTGGGGCACCCACCCTGACGGCCGCGACGCCAGGGATAGCAAAGGTGACGCTCAATTGGACGGCTCCTTCATGGGATGGCGGGACGGCCCTCGTCGGATACAATGTCTACTATGGCACGGGCGTTGCCGACACGCGATACGGGGGAATGCTGTCGCCGAGCACCTTGGGGATCGTTGTCTCTGGCCTCGGCAATGGCATCTGGTACAACTTCACAGTGGCGGCGGTAAACGCTGTGGGTGAAGGGGTCCACTCCAACGTCCTGAGCGCTGCTACCTTCAGTGCTCCCACCGCCCCAATGGGATTGACTGCTCACGCAGGAAATAGTGAAGTGTCACTCAATTGGACTGTGCCAGCAAATCCAGGCAACGGAGCGCTCGTCTATCACCTCTTCCGCGATGGCGTCGAGGTCTGGTCGGGAATCGAGCTGCAGCATGTGGATGCCCCCATAACGAACGACGCGACGTATTCGTACGAGGTGGCGGCGACCAACGACGTTGGCTGGGGTTCGAACTCAAGCGCGGCCTCCGCCACGCCTTTCGGCATTCCGACCGCTCCAGTTTACCTGCACTGCAATCCAGGCAATGGCCAGATCTCGATCAATTGGAGCGCGCCATCCTACATTGGCCAAGGAGCGCTCACCTATCACTTGTCTCGCAACGGCACCCTGGTGTGGTCTGGCACAATCACGAACTGGATCGACACAGGCCTAGTCAACGGACACCTCTACTCATATCAGGTGGCTGCGAGCAACGTGATGGGCTGGGGGCCTAACTGCACTGCGGTTCAGGCGGCTCCGATTGCACCCGTGCCCCCAGGCGTCCCATCCAACTTCCACTTGATTTCAGGGGATGGCTCGGTTAGTCTGTCCTGGGAAGCGCCAACGAGTTCTGGTTCTTCGGCGGTCACGAGCTACAAGGTCTACTGGGGAACCAACGCCACCTCGATGACGCTTCTCACTACCGTCTCCAGTGGCACGAGCTACGTCCACTCAGGGCTAAGCAACGGGCAGGTGTATTACTACAAGGTCTGCGCCTGCAGTTTAGCTGGCGAGAGTGCGGTGACGAGCGTCCTGAGCGCGACGCCTCAGGCATCGGGAGGCACCAATCCGACGAGTGACAACACGACGCTCATCGTGGCGATCGGTGTCGTCGTGGTCATCGGTCTTGCGGGCGTTGTCGCAGTGATGGTCCACAGAAAGAAATGACCGATGAGACAAACCCCTTTCCATTTCCCTATTACTTCACGTTCAATCCTCAAGATAGTCTGATGGGTGAATAGACAGGTCTGCCTGAAGTCAACGACTCGCCTCATCCAGCATCATGATTCAACGCTCGCAATTGAATGTGGAACCCTTTTCGATTCAGAAGATTCAAGAGGACTACTGGATCTTTTCGAAAGCGGTTCTCCTCCATCTTAGCTGGAGTCCATATCGGCTACAAGTCAGGTTCTGTACTCCGCGGAAACACCCAATACTTCGCTTGGAAGAAAAGTGCACACTGCGGGCTCCCCCCGTTGCGCTTCCTCATTCGACAGAGGTGCTTCGAAATAGCCACATTGGTCAGTCGGGTTCGTTTGAACCCAACACATTGAA
>JBEKAR010000081.1:0-7459 GCA_050015815.1 Methanomassiliicoccales archaeon
CACCGTTCTTGTTCCAGCGAAGATGAAAGCAAATGATGATGTCACCAGGAACAAGGAAACGAGCATACCAAGAATGCGAAGACTCTATCTGAAGTGATTCTCCCCCTAATCCTCCTCATCAACTCCCCCCTGCCTAAGCAGTTTGATCACGCCAACTTCGACTTGGCTTCCTTCAATCCAGGACAGCCGTCTTGAAGAGAAGTCGAGTATGATGTTAACGCCGACAATATATGTATGTACGCCAAGACCCAAGTCCGCCCTGATATCGTGATCGCGAAAAGCACTCCATCCTGGCAAGTTGTAGCACGAACGGCTCTAGTCAGAGGGGCCCCCAGTCTTAGGATCACATCCCTAGCGATCCTTCTGTGGGTATCGCGAAGCATTTGTTCACGCGGCTTTGCCGCCAATCATCCGGATTTGGCTTTAAACCACCACCTTGATCGTCATCAGCGATCCTTCTTGTGGGCGGGATGGCTCGAATCGTCCTCACACGCCGGCTCTTGGAGACAAAGATACCTTTCAAAATTGACGCTTTCAACCTGTCGAGCGGCGGAACGCTGCTTATTTGCCCATGGAGTCAGCTGCACCTTTCATCTTTCACAGAGTTGCCCATATGCCAGAACTGACCGGCAAAGATGGATCCAGGTCATTTGGCTCCGAGTCAATGAATTCTGGCGAGGTGGTACCAGAGACCAAGGGCCATCAGAAGGACTTGGCTAGTCTAGATATTGCGAAGCGTTCGGTCAGGGGCAGCGCGGTCCTCTTCATAGGGAACCTGACGGCAACCGTAATCGGCGCGATAACCATTATCATGATAGCAAGGTCGCTAGGACCAGAACAATACGGAGTTTATGCGCTGGCTCTGGTCATCCCCGGCCTCCTGCAACTCTTCCTCGGTTTCGGAGTCAACAACGCGATAATCAGGTTCTCGGCATACGCCATTTCCCAGGGCAAGCTCAACGAGGCCAGACGATATACGATCAACGGAATCCTTTTCCTTTGGTCAACGGGTGCGGTCCTAACACTACTGAATTTCGTCCTCGCAGGCGCACTGTCTGTTCTGCTCCTCCATAGGCCTGATCTGACGTCTTACGTCCAACTCATGTCACTGTCCACTTTCGGTGCCACCATGATGGTGACCGTGACTTTCACGGCAATGGCCTGGAATTGGATGAGTCTCTCAAGTCTCTCAGTGGTTTTGCAGAATGCAGTGAAGCTCGCGCTCTCTGCTCTCCTGATTGTGGTCGGTCTAGGGGTCGCTGGGGCGCTGGTCGGTCATATGGCATCGTTACTTGCAGCTGGATTGCTGGGGACATCGATTTTCTATGTGGCCAGGCTTCGTGGCAATAGAGAGGCCGGCAGGTTCGTCTCCGACGTGAAAGAAATGCTGAAGTTCGGCCTGCCCTTGTACGCGGGCGGATTGATATCTGGCCTCGCGGGTTACTTCGTAACCGCAATCCTCGCAGCTATCGCGAGCAACACCGTATTCGGGTTCTATCAAGCCGCCAACAATTTCGTCAGCCCGATCATGCTGGTATCAAACGTTCTTGTCATGGCGCTCTTCCCCGCTTTCGCTTCGCTTGACGGAATAGGCGGCAACGTTAAGCAGGCCTTCAAGCTAGCATACAAATTCGTAGCATTCCTGTTGACGCCAGTCATCCTCTTTATGGTCTTGGCTTCCGGTCTCATCATCAGCCTTTTCTATGGTGCGTCTTACGCCGGGAGCACCCCATACCTAGAGCTCCTCGCCCTGGCCAACCTCCCCATCGCCTTCGGCTATACTGTCCATCCGGCCTTTTTCACCGGATTCGGCAGGCCAAGGCTGACAATGATCGTCTATGTGAGTGGCGCCGTGACCCTATTCGTTGGCGCTCCTCTGTTTTCCATTCTTCTCGATCTCGGAGTCGAAGGACTGATCTATGCTACCTTTCTTTCGCTCTTTGTCGCGTGGGTCGTAGGCACTGTCTTGGCCGAAAGGTACATGAAGGCCACCTTGGACTGGAAAACAAATGGAGCGATATTGCTCGCATCGATTATCTCTTTCGCAGCGACAATACTGGTCCCTAAGGTCTTCTCCTCAAGCCTTCTGACCTTGTTCCTTGACGTGCTCGTATTCTTCGCCCTATTCCTCACATTGGCGCCCCTGGCTGGTGCCGTAAATGGAACGGATCTCGACACGATGGAA
Source organism: Methanomassiliicoccales archaeon (assembly GCA_050015815.1). Taxonomy (GTDB): domain Archaea; phylum Thermoplasmatota; class Thermoplasmata; order Methanomassiliicoccales; family UBA472; genus JAJRAL01. The sequence goes on from JBEKAR010000081.1 coordinate 2,186, forward strand.
TACATATTCAAGGACCTGAAGCTCGTCAAATACGCCGTAACCTTGCTTCTGCGCTATGAGAGGCTCGTGCTCTCAATCAGAAGGCGTATCGGTTGCGAGCAGACTTGATTCGAGCATGACACTTCAGTCAATGGTCATCGGGGGCAAGCAAGACAGACCCTATCTTCGTGAATCAAGCAATCGCAATCGATCTCCAAGACAAGGATTCGGTCCGAGCAGAAACTCTTGGGCGAACCGGTCGGCATCATGAATGTCTTCCTCAATCATGATCGCCATTCATGGTCGATTTGCCCGTAATAGACCTGGTCGAGATACTCTCCTCGGAATAAGACGCGCTTGCGGAGCACGCCCTCCTCCCTGAACGCGAGTCTCACCAGGAGTTCGCGCGATCTCGTATTGCGAGCCAGTGGGTTCGCCTCGATCCTACGAAGGCGAAGGTCGCGGAAGGCGAATGAGATAACGGCGGTCAGTGCCTCTTGCATCATTCCATTCCTAACGAATGATGGGTGTAGCTCATATCCGATTTCGGCACACTTGCGGTCAGCGTCAAAGTTACAAAGACAGCATTCGCCAATCACGGCCTCACTCCCTTTCAAGGCGATCGCCTATATGATCGCTTTGTGATGCATCTGAGCAGAGATTTTCCTCTGGATCCATTCCCTCGTCGCCTCGACGGTCGTATGGCCAAAGTCTATCTGTCATTCGTGCTGCCTTCGCCCTTCAGGGATGCTCTTGCGCCACCACAGAAGCTTAAATCACGGATTCCGGGAAGTGGAGGGGGACGTTCTTCGACCTTGATATCAGCAGACGAGAAACCTGGACCACCGTGCTAGTGTTTGACATGGGGGTGACATTTCTCGATTCTATCTACTACCCCCGCTCCATCATCCTATGATTTCGCATCGAGCTTGATAGCGGTTGCCCCCTGGTCATCGCGTTTCCTACGGTCCAGGGAGACTGGTCGGTGTGGGGCTATGCCAGATCTAGTGCCTCTGCCTTGCCCAGTCCCTCCGCCCTGCTGAAGTCGACCTAGAAGGATGCCCCCTCCCGCGATAGCCGGTCCTGTTCGCCCATGCGGACGAGTCGGTCGGCCCTTTCTCTTGGGGAGCGTTGTGGACCTGGATCAGCTTCTTGATCGGGGGTTCTGGCCGGTGGACGACCTTCAGGTCCAGCACATGGATCGGCTTGTGCGTCCTGGACTCGATCGCCCCGACCATGGAGCTCTCCTCTTCGGTGAAGAACGAAACCGCGGTGCCTTCCTTTCCCGCCCTTCCGGTCCTTCCTATTCGGTGGACGTACGTGTCTGGGTCGTTCGGAGCGTCGTAGTTTATGACATATTCAACGGCGTCGATGTCCAATCCCCTGGCGGCGACATCCGTGGCCACAAGGACGCTGATGGAACCATCCTTGAAGCTCTTCATCACCCTCTCCCTCTTGCTCTGCTTGACATCGCCGTGGATCGCGCCCACGCTGTAGTTGTCGGCCAGCAACTTCCTCGTCAGCTGATCGACCTTTCGCTTGGTTGCGCAGAACACTATTGCCTTGGGATGGTATTCGTCGAGAATCGTGCAGAGCGCGTCGCGCTTCGTTTCCTTGTCGGCTACGAAGTAGAACTGCTTGGTCAGGTCCAGGACGGGTTCATCCTTTGATACCAGTATCTCCCGGGGGTTGATCATCTGACGCATCGCGAGATGTCTTATGTCGGGTGACAAGGTCGCGGAGAACAGTAGAGACTGCCTCCTCTTCGGCACCTTTGACAGTATGTAGTTGAGGTCCTTGGCGAAACCCATGTCGAGCATGCGGTCCGCCTCGTCCAGTACTACGATCGATGTCTTCGAGAGGTCCAGAACATTCCTGTTGATGAGGTCCTTGGTCCTGCCGGGGGTGGCCACCACGATGTCCGCTCCTTTCCAGAGCTTCGTCATCTGAGGCTCGATGCCCACTCCTCCGTATACGGGGACGCAGATGTGGCAGGTGAACTTGGCGAGCTTGCACAGCTCCTCGTAGACCTGATTGGCCAATTCCCTTGTGGGAACGAGGACCAGTGCGGACGGGATCCTCATCCCTGGCTTGATCCTCTCTAGGATTATGGATCCATACGCTCCGGTCTTCCCCGTACCGGTCTGTGCCTGAGCGTACATGTCGCCGCCCCTGAGGCCCACTGGTATCGCTTCTATCTGCACTGGTGTTGGCGTTTCCCAACCCATGTCGTTCATTGCCTCGATGATTTCCTTTGAAATCTGTAGATCCGTGAAAGATGTCACAATGCTCACTCTATGAGAAATAAAAACGAACTGCGAAGATTCGCAGGCGAATTTGATCTCAAGTGGTGGTCGCGATTCATGTATATGAATGTATGGACAGATTGAACCAGCCGGGTCTGGGAGCTTCGTTGTGAGCATACTGTCCTTGGCTGGCCGTCCGACGCCCACAGCGTGGAAGGTTCAAACATACGCGGCGCCAACGCGCCGCTTGTGGTTGAATGGACCAGTCGAACAAGGTTTATCGTCGTGAATGGCGCGACGGGAAGGCAGGGCTCTGCCGCGGTAAAGACGTTCAGGGCCAGAGGCTGGGCGGTCAGGGGCCTATCGCGCGACCCGGCGAGGCCCGCCGCCAAGGCGATCATCGACCTTGGGGCCGAAGTGGTCAAGGCGGACCTCTCTGACGCCGATGCGGTCCGAACCGGATCTGAAGAGATACCTACAAATCGTTCTCGCTCCTAAAGCGATGCGGCTGAGATAGTGAACCGGATCGCGATCTACCACACCGCCCCGAGGACCGTTGAGTTGGTCGAGGAGCCAATGGAACCTCCTGGTAAAGGAGAGGCGGTCGTCCTGGCGAAATCCTCAGCAATCAGTGCCGGAACGGAGCTACTCTACTACCGAGGCCAAGTCGGCAAGGGCGTCCCGCTCGATGTCAGTCTCCCCAGTCTCAAGGGTGAGACGGACTATCCCTTCAAGTACGGCTACGCGAGCGTCGGTCTTGTTGGGTCGCTCGGCGAGGGTACCGAGGAATCGTGGATAGGGGCGAGGGTCTTTGCATTCCATCCGCACGAGAGTTCATACTGCGCTTCTGCGGACGAGCTCATCCGTCTCCCTGATGAACTGGCGGACGACGACGCGCTGTTCTTCGCGAGCATGGAGACCGCCGCATCGATCGCAATGGACGCCTTGCCGATAGCGGGTGAGGACGTGATAGTGCTCGGTCAGGGGATGATCGGACTGCTGACGACCTCGGTGCTCGCTCTGCATCCCCTCGAATCCCTGACGGCGATCGATCTGTCACCGAGCCGGCGAGCCTCTTCATTGGAGATCGGAGCGAAGGTCGCCCTCGATCCGAGAATGGGCCCGGAGAAGATTTTGGCCGAGGCGGGCCTGGGAACCGGCAGAGCGGACCTGGTCATCGAGCTCTCGGGGAATCCAGAAGCTCTTAACCTGGCTCTATCCCTGGTCGGCCACGAGGGCAGGGTCGTGATTGGTTCATGGTACGGAACGAAGCCGGTCAGGATCGATCTTGGCACGGACTTCCATCGTGGGCGGATCAAGTTGATCGGGAGCCAGGTCAGCTCCTTGGGCCCCTCCCTGACTGGCCGCTGGGACAAACGGAGGAGGTACTCGCTGGTCCTAAGATTGCTCGCGGAGCTGAGGCCGTCGAAGCTGATCACTCATCGCTTCCCATTGAAACACGCGAAGGACGCTTTCGCTCTGCTCGACCGGGAGAACGAAGGCGTTGGTCAGATAGTACTGGACTATGGAGGCAAAGGGAAATGACATATTCGATATCTGTTTCCAAGAGCTTCAGGGCGGAACACTGGATGCCTTCAGGGAAGCCGGAAGAGTTGGTTCCGCATCAGCATGACTATCGAATCCATGTCACGCTCGAGGGGGAGAACCTAGGGGACGACGGGTTCCTGATGGACATCGACTTGTTGAAGGGCGGGCTAGACGATCTCGTCTCGAGGCTCTCAGGCACAAAGGTGAACAACCTCCCGGAACTGCGGGGCGGTCCCCCGTCGATGGAGAATTTCGCTGCGGCCTTATGGACGGCCATACTGACGAAGCTGGATACCAGCGGAGTCGAGTCGATGACCGTGACGTTATGGGAAAGTGAGGACGCGGCCGCATCGTACGGCAAGAGACTGCGAGGCTGAGCTACATTCATGATCTGGCGTCCGAACGCTCCGTTCCACCAGGTGCCATTGCGGATTGATGATCGCTACTCCATCGAGAAGACGTGGCGGCGAGGTGCCAAGATATTCCAGGCGAAGACGAAGGAAGCCTACTTCTTCTTCGCCTTTGCCTTGTGCTCTGCGTTCTCCTTGACCGCCTGCTCCCAGGCGACGGACTCGCTCGGATCGACCTCGGACAGCAGCTCCCAGAACTGCGAGGCGTGGAGCTGCTCCTCCCAGACGATGTCCATGATGACCGCTTTGATGAACTTGTCATCGGTCGCCTCCGCGATCTGCGTATAGACGTGGATTGCTTCGTACTCGTCCGCGATGCTCTGCCGGAGCGCTCGCGCTAACTCTGGCTTCGTGAACTTCCTCGGTATGCTGAGGACCACATCCGCCTTGTTGAATTCCGCCGTTCTTGTCCCTCCTAGTTCTAGCGCTTAGCCGAATCAGAATGGTATAACCCTATCGGCCCTTCCGGAATGTTGCGTTATGCCCTTCCGACCTCAGCAAGGTTGATGAGGGCGGACCCCGTCGGTGGCAAGGTGAAGTGCGCCCGATGCGGCTGGTGTTGTCTCGATACCCAGATGGAATTGGGGGAAGAGGACGTGGAGCACATTGAGCGTCTCGGCTTCAGTCGCGAGGCGTTCTCCGTCGTTGGGGCCGACTCCATTAGAAGACTCAGGAACGTCGGCGGGCGCTGCTTCTTCCTCGTCAAGGCGGAGGTGCGCTGCCGGATCTACCAGCATCGCCCGAAGGGATGCGCGATTTATCCGGTGAACATCACAGAGGATGGCGAGATCGTCCTTGACGGGGGATGCAAGGCGGCGCGGACGGTCACCAAGGCCGAAATGGATCGCAAAGGCGCCGAGCTGAAGACGCTAATCGCGAAGATCGATTCAGAAACGATTTCCAGGAAAGCGAATCCCGGGCGCTAGGGCGAGGGCCGCTCTTCCGTCTGCTTCTTCGAACGGTACGCGTTCATTCCTTCTGATATCCGTCTCCTGGTATTCGGGTTCAGAAGGTTCCTGAAGACTACCCATCTCGCAGTCCGGTTCTTATAAAGTACCTTGATGATGTCATTGAAGCCATCCTTGCTGTAC
>JBEKAR010000082.1:0-7407 GCA_050015815.1 Methanomassiliicoccales archaeon
CTCACGAATGAGAAGCCTGACAAGTTCTCGGAGGAATAGAAGCCGAAGGTCCAGACCACGCCCTTGACACCGAATGGCGTGGGGAACATCAGGGCGCCCATCTCTTGCCCTCCCGCGAAAGCCCATTCTAGGATGTCGGCGTCGAGTTTAGGCGTGTTTGAATGGATTGTCCTGTTGTGGTTGTATCCTGACACCTCAAAGGTCGCATTGAGAGCGCCCACGACGGCGGTGCCGTTGTACGTTCCGCTGATCGAGTAGGTAAAGGAATCGCCGTTGCTCAACCCTACGCTAGTATAGATTTCAGGATTTGTGGCGGGAGGGGGAGCCAGGATGACCGCGAGGATGGCTCCAATCACAACAATGACGACCGAGATCGCGACAATCTTCGATACGATGCTCCGAGTCAGTTTCACTAGTTTTGGATTGACGAGAACGACGCTTAATGATTTTGTGTCGGAACGAGATCGCGAGAGAGAGACTTGGAATGAGTCCTTCATCGAACTGGAAACTTGCACAACGAGCATCAGAAGATCCGGAACTCAGAATTCTGTATCTTCTGCACCTGGACCTCTGCGAGCTGCCCCATCCAGGGCTGAGGCGGAGGATGAACAGCAGTTGCGTTCGGGGCGACTTCACCAATCTCCATTATTACGACCACGTTGGCAATCCTGAATTCGTAGAGCCAGTAAAATCCAGTAAACGAAACAGATCCGTTGTTGAAACCTGTCGTCGCACCAACGACGCCTGATTCGTCTGTGTTGTTCACGGGCAGGTTCGGGTACAAGTTCATGCTAAGGCGCGTCCCAAGCGCCAGAAAGAACGCGTGAGCGTCCCCTGACGAGCCGAACGATTTCACTAGCACGCTCATCGCATATTCGCCGCTATCATTGGTAAACATCGTGTTCGCTTCAGAAGTCGACTTAGGAGGATTGCCGGAGTAGCCATATCCAAAGACCCCGAACGAGTTTGTGGTGTTCTGCTTCCAACCTAGAAGATCGCGCTCAGAGAGAATCAAGTCGTTCGGCGAGGCCTTGACCGGCGTCTGATGTATCAGGATGATTGCAACCGTTGGCACGACGATGGCCAGTATCACGAGGACCATGAATAGGATTGTGGTGCGCTTCTCCATAGCCAGATAGATTCAGCCGGTTGACACCTATATACCCTTCGTTGTTCATGGCTCTGCACTTCGAGTACCTCGATAGCGGGACTTTAGGTGCAACCTTCCCACTCTAGGGCGCAAGCTGGAGTTCAGACGAGAAGCCGCAGAAACCGGCAGATTCATCAATCTCTGGTTTGAATGAGAATCAATGAGTAACCCATGAAAGAGACGTCAGAGAAGAAAACTTCCAATCGACAGAGGCCAGACCCGAGCGCGGACAAGGTGGACGGGGAGAGCGCCGTGCTCGCGACGATCGCCGCGATGCCGGAACCGTATCGCGCCATGGGCAAGCAGCTCCATGTTATCATCAAAGCCAGCGCGCCAGCCCTCTCACCGAAAGTCTGGTACGGGATGCCCGCGTACGCCAAGGACGGCAAGGTCGTCTGCTTCTTCCGCAGCGGGGAGAAGTTCAAGGAGAGGTACATGACGCTCGGCTTCAACGACATAGCGAACCTTGACGAGGGCGCCATGTGGCCGATCGCCTTCGCGCTGAAGGAGTTGACCGCCGCCGAAGAGGTAAGGATCGGCGTGCTCGTGAAGAAAGCGGTGAGCTGAGGACTGAGAAACCTCTTCTTGGGGGGGAAGGCGAGATTGCCTGACTGTTCCCATTGCCAGATTTGTTGGTCTCTGGAATAGTCATGAATGAGAGGCTCGGTCGCTTCCTGAGTCCTCGTTTTCAGAGGGGCCCCAATATCTCGAACAGCTCTCGACGTCAGTCATGCGCGCGCGTAGCGAAGCAGCACGTTACCCGATGTACCGAGAGCTCCTGGAAATAGAATAGACGACGGCCGATATATCTTCCAGAAGAGGTACCTCAGGCGCAGAGGATAAGTACTCCAGACTCAGTTCGGGCGTTCCATAACGACCGGACCTGGTTCGATGATCGACGCTGAGGGCTTGACGAAGAAGTTCGGCGACCTGACCGCTGTGGACAACCTGACGCTGCACGTCGAGGAGGGCGAGATATTTGGCCTCCTCGGCCCGAACGGCGCCGGCAAGACGACCACGGTCAGGATGCTCTGCTGCCTGATATCGAAGACGGGCGGGAACGCGAGGATAGCCGGCTTGGACGTGGGCGACGAGAAGGACTCGCTCAAGATCAGGAGGATGATCGGGTTCGTCCCGGACAACGTCGGACTGTATGAGTCGCTCAGCGCCTACGACAACCTCGACTTCTACGGCAAGCTCTACGACGTCCCCGAGGGGAAGAGGAAGGAGAACATCGAGCGCTTCCTCAAGATGCTCGACCTCTGGGAGAAGAGGGACGTCATGGTCGGGACGTTCTCGAAGGGCATGAAGCAGAAGCTCGCCCTCGCCCGGGCGCTCATCCACGATCCCCAGATACTCTTCCTCGACGAGCCGACCGCCAACCTCGACCCCGAGGCGGCGAAGACGGTCAGGGACTTCATCCTCGAGCTGAGGAAGCAGAAGCGGACAATCTTCCTCAATACACACAACCTCGACGAGGCCAAGAGGGTCTGCGACAAGATCGGCATACTGAACACCAGCCTGAGGGCGGTCGGCACCCCTGAGGAGCTCGAGCAGGACGCTGGGGCCAGGGTCACCGTAATCCAGCTAGAGCAGCTTACCGACGCCGTCCGTGGCGCGCTCAAGGCCCTCGGCCAGTACATGACCATCGAGGGGAACAAGGTGACCATCCGGCTAGCGGACCCCGAGAAGGAGAACCCATCGATCCTCGAGGCGGTGTTCCGCGCCGGAGGGCGCGTACAGTCCGCGACGATCGTGGGCTCGAGCCTCGAAAACGCATACCTCAAGCTCGTCAGGAAGGAGGCGACGGAATGAGGCTCTCGAAGTCCTGGGTCATCGCGCAGAAGGACCTAAAGACCTTCAGGCGGAAGAAGAACGTCCTTTACACACTGCTGATCATCCCAATCATGATATCCATCCTGCTGTCGGTTGTGCTCATGGTCAGGAATATCCCAGTCACGACGCTCAGCTATCTCCTGCCCTCCTTCAGCTACTTTTATGTGATACTGGCAGGCGTCGTGCCGACGGCGATCGCCTCATACACCATCGTCGGGGAGAAGGTCGAGAAGACGCTGGAGCCGCTCCTCGCTGCCCCGGTTACGGACGGCGAGATACTGCTCGGAAAGGGCATATCCGCGTTCCTCCCCTCGATCCTGGCTATCCTGGGAGGCTCCGTGCTCTTCATGGTACTGTCGGACGTGGCGACGCTCAAATCATTCGGCTACTACTTCTTCCCGAACCTGAACACCGCGATCACCTTGTTCCTGATGGTGCCCCTCGCGATTCTGATGAGCGTCGAGTGGAACGTGGTGGTCTCGGGACGCGTGACGGATGTGCGGGTGGCGCAGCAGCTCGGCGGGCTGATCGTCCTGCCATTCGCCGCGATCTATGTCCTCGGCGAGATCAACGTGGTCCCGCTCGACGTCACGAGCAACCTGCTGATCATCTGCGGCATCCTGGCGCTCATCGACGTCCTTCTGTTCTCGATAGCCAGGGCGACGTTCCAGCGGGAGGAGATACTGACGAAATGGAAGTAATCTAATGACCGATGTAGAGAGAACAGCCGGCCAGAAAAGGGCCGGTGGATGGCTGTGGAACTGGAAGCTTAGGTTTACGCTGGGTGGCGTGATACTCTCGATACTGAGCCTGGTCCTGATAGAGGTCAAGGGCTTCAACGACGCCTACCTGGTGCTGCTCATCATCGGAATCGTGGTGCTGCTGATCGGCGTCTTCATGAAGAAGAGGCCGAAAAAGTGAGGCCTTGTCTGGCGCTGGTTCGGGTTTGTGAATTCCCCCGCTTTTCGTAGAACCTGGCCAGCCTAACACGGGCTCCGCCCCTAGACGAGCAAGCCGACGGCACCCAAGGAGACGAAGGCGGACCTGACGGGGGTACGCTTAGGCGACGGGGTTGGGGATGGCTCAGTCGAGTTGGCAGGCCGACCGAACGTCCCGATCAAGTCTTGAAGTCCTTGATGTTCGTATCATTCAGCGTGCAGGTCACAACCATTCCCGACGTGTAAGAGAACAACATCTTGTAAGGACATCCGTTCGCGCCTGACCAGAACTCGTAGGTGTAGCCGGAGTACTGCGTCGAGTAGTGGGACGTCATCTCGGCCCCGTACACGGTCGTGAGCGATTCCTGACCCAAGTACGTGAACGATGATCCGTTTGCCATTCCGCTTGACGTCCCCAGCTGGGCCGTCGCCCAACTATCTCCGGAGAAGTTCACCGTCTGCTGCTCCGATTGGCTCGATCCACCGAACGTCGCCGTGACCTTCATCGTGAGGCTGCTGGAGGTGACGTTCGAGATGTCCATTCTCATCGAGCCAGCGATGGTTCGCCCGGACATCGTTGCCGAAGCGTCGTAGGACAGGTACTCGCCGTTCTTTATCCCGGTCAGGTCGCCGTTGCCGTTCAATCCGACGATCACCGCGACAGCGATCAAGGCGCAGGCCACTACGATGACGGCCGCGATGAGCGCGACGTTCCTCCGCTTCTTCGATCCTGATGGCACAGGCTCCTGCGCCACCGGTGTCGATGCATTCTGGGTTGAGGAGGGAGAAGCCGCTCCCAATGATGTCCCACAGTATGCGCAGAAAGCGGCGTCGTCAACGTTCTGTTCTCCGCACTTGGCGCATTGCACTATTGCCCACCATGGTGGATACGGCCGGGCCAAGGCTTGAAGGTGACGGAACAAGCGCAGAACCGTAGAATCCCACATGCCCATTCGAACGCCCAAGGAAGGCGGTGCGGAATCCACCTCCTCGGATTCGGAGCGACAAATGAATCTAATGGTTCAAAACGCCCCGATCACGCCATGAGACCCCGTCTTTCGTAGGATCTGGCCGCATTAGAGCGGGCTGCTCTTCGCTCTTCTATTACTACGATGGACGATCGTACGGCTCAGAGGACCCGATTCGTCCTGAACGGCGGCGTTTCCACTCCTTTCTCGACCGTCGCGCAATGACTTTCGCGACGGCACGCATTCTATGCGCGGTCATCTAGACTTCTTCCTCACCAGTCCTGACTCGGATCGACTTGGCGACCGGCGAGATAAAGATCTTGCCGTCGCCCACTTCGCCAGTCCTCGCAGCATTGCAGATGGTCTCGCAGACGTTTCTCGTCATCTTGTCATTCACCACGATTTCTATCTTCGTCTTCTCCAGCATGTCGACTCGGAATTTCCCCGCCCTATGAGTGAATTCGATCCCTCTCTGCTCCCCTCGGCCATGGACATCGTAGACCGTCATTCCCACGACCCCGATCGCCTCCAAGGCGGTCTTGACTGCATTCAACTTTTCCGGCCTTATTATGGCCTCGATCTTCATCATGTTCTCACTTTCCTCCCGCAAGGCTTAGTTGTATGCGGTCTCCCCGTGCTGTATGAGATCAGCGCCTATCCGTTCTTCCTCTTTGGTCATCCTCAAAGGGGCTGCCCTCTTTAGGACGCTAATAGCGATGTATGTCACTCCGAAAGCGAATGCCATCACTACAACAACGGCCACCAGCTGGGCGATGAGCAGGCTCGCCCCTCCGCCGTAAAGCAGACCATTCTGGCCATTCGCGTTGACCGCTACCGTGGCGAACAGGCCGGTCGCAAGCATGCCCCAGGTTCCAGCGATGCCATGGACACCCCAGACATCAAGCGCATCGTCGAAGCCAAAGCGCCTTCGGGCGAGGATGCCCCCGTAGCAGAAGAGGCCTGCTCCGATGCCGATTGCTATGGCGCCAGAGGCGTCGATGTATCCTGCGGCAGGGGTCACCGCCGCCAGTCCCGCGATCGCACCTGAAATCATGCCCAATACGCCTGGTCTTCCCAGGTGAAGCCAGCTGACCAGCCCCCAAACCATGGCTGCCGTGGCCGCTGCGATCTGACTCGTGACGAAGGCATTGGCCGCGACCGCACCCGAGCTGAGCGCGCTGCCGCCGTTGAATCCGAACCACCCGATCCAAAGCAGAGCACCGCCAAGTACCACCATGGGTATGTTGTGAGGCGTCTCTTGCCCGCTGGTTGGTATCCTCTTTCCGAGCACCAGAACCGCCGCCAGGACCGAAAAGCCTGCCGTGATGTGCACCACGGAGCCGCCGGCGAAGTCAATCGCGCCGAGCTGCGCCAAGAAGCCCCCGCCCCAGATCCAGTGAGCGACGGGTAGATAGACAATGACTACCCAGATTGCCAGGAAGACGACGATCATCTTGAGCTTCATTCGCTCCGCTATGCCTCCGATGATGAGGGCGACGGTAATCATCGCGAACATGCCCTGGAACATCATGTAGAGAATCCCTGGTATTGACGGCGCATATGCCAAGGGCGTCGCGCCGACGCCCTTCAGCATCAACCAGTCAAGGTTGCCTAGCCAAGGTTTCCCCTGGGCACCGAATGCCAGGGAGAATCCGAATATCACCCAGATCAAAGTCACAATTCCGATTACTATGATGGTCTGGCCCATCATCGAGAGAACGCTCTGCTTGCGCAACATGCCGCCGTAGAACATGCCCACTGCCGGCGTCATGATGAACACTAGAGCAGTCGATATGAGCAGCCACGCTGTATCGCCACTGTCGATCATCTCGTCCACCTCCCAGTCCCTGGCCGTCAGCCTGGAACGAGCCAACAGTCTTGAGCAAGACCGCATCGGCCCCCTGCTCCGATGTCAGACCTTCTTCCTGCTCGTTTGTCGGCCCTGTTAGAGCCCGAATGGAAACATAGCTAATTAATCTTACATCCGCGAGACATTTAGACAATAACCGTCGCACTTGAGTGCGAAATGTCTAACCATTCAGAGCCTCAGCGTGGCCGCGTTCACGAAAGAGAAAAGGGATGGGATGACGCTTGGTCCAGTACAGCGCTTCAGGAATGGGACTAGATGGGCCAGTCTCTTCGCTCCGAGAATCGGAATAAGTCGGTATCTTAGCCCTTCCCTCGGCTGTGAACCCGCTCTATCGAATCTCGAATCGAAGTGTGAAATCGACGGTGCAAAACGCCCCGATCACGGCATGAGACCCGGTTTCTTGTCGGATCTGGCCAGCATGGCGCGGGTTCCCCCCTCGCGCTCTATCCCGCCTCAGAATGTGGGTTTCCTGGGCTTCTTCTGCGGGTTTCTGGCAGTCTCTGCGGTTGATCGCCGCGCCAGATGCACCCGCTTTCCCTTTCTTCGAACGCCGGAGTGCATCAATCCTTCGATCCTCGAGAGTGGCCGAGCCCCTTGGCACATATCTATATAACCCCTAAGCTGCGACCGGGGTTCGGTGTGTTA
>JBEKAR010000083.1:0-7314 GCA_050015815.1 Methanomassiliicoccales archaeon
GGATAGGCTTCGGGATCTCGTATCGTCTGGCGGAAGCAGGCGCGAATGTCGTCATCGCGAACAGGACGAAGGAAGAAGGAATCAGGGCAGCCAAGGAGATCACAAAGAACGGATGGAAAGCGATGGCAATCGTCACCGATGTATCGATCGAGGAGAGCGTGAAGAACATGGTGAATCGGACGGTCGAAGCATATGGTGAGGTGGACATCCTTGTCAACAACGCTGGTGTCTATCCGCTCGTTCCGGTGCGGGAGATGTCCCTTGCCGACTTTGAGAAGGTGATAGCCATCAACCTGAAAGGGACGTTCCTTTGCACGAAGTACGTCTCCGAACGCATGGTCGAACGGCGAAAGGGCGGAAGGATCATCAACATCACCTCCATCGACGCGCTGCACCCTTCATCTGTGGGGCTCGCCCACTACGATGCCTCGAAGCACGGGGTATGGGGGTTCACGAAGAACATCGCTCTGGAGCTGGCGCCCTACAACGTCTGGGTGAACGCGGTCGCCCCAGGGGGAATCATGACGCCAGGTGTGCAGAAACTGCAACAGACCACGCCTATTCCTAGTGGCGAGGAAGTGGAAAAGGTCTTGAAGGGGATGGCCCAGCGGATACCGATGCAGAGGCTGGGGGAACCGGACGACATTGGCAAGGTCGTCGTATTCCTCGCATCCGACATGGCATCCTACATGACTGGATCGCAGATCGTCGTTGACGGTGGTCTCCTTCTCATGTAGTCGGCATGAATGGACTGATGCTTTGGAGGTTCTGCACAGGCGTCCGTTCATCTTCTCTTTTCGTGAAATGAGTCGGTCGAACTCAAAGATTAGCTCGGGTTCTGCGACTTGAGGCTCACGGAGGGGCGAAAACTTCAAATCCCAAACAGTTGAACGGTCAAGCGATTGAGATTATCGACTTCACTGGGTTACACTTTGGCGGAGAGTAAACCGACGTCGACATGAATATCAAGGCACCGCGGGATGGAACAATCCGGCTTTGTCCTCGTTGCCATCGGGCGGATACTGCATGTTTCTCTCCGCTCCAGAGGGAGAATCCGAAAAAGAACTCGCCAATCACATACTCGATTCATTCTCCACCCTGTTTTCGGGGTGCAGAATAGCCTCGACGCGCTCCTCGTTTGGTGGGTGAGAACTGAAGAACCTGTACAAATTGCTAGTCTTGCCCCTCTGAGGTGCGTCTCCTCTCAGGCTCACTGCCCGGAGCACAGACCGAGCTGCTCCAGCGACGTCCTCCTGCATGATGCCAGGGAATGCTAGGAACATCCTGCTGGCAGAGAACGCATCGGCCTTGAACTCATCCGCGTAGAACCATCGTCTGAATATCCTCGGCATTAAGATAAGGAAGAATAGGATGGCCATGAACGCGATGACGCTCGAGATGGAGCCTAGGAAGCCGGAGCCCCATGGGAACAACGCTGACGCAAAGAGGGCAATCAGAGTTCCTATGTAGATCCAGATAATCCAGGACCTGTTCTGCTTCTCGGCTAGATGTCCTTCCTCATGCAGCAGGCCGAATGCTATCTCTCGCGCCGACAATCGCGAGAGATCTCCGGATACGTAGATTCTGTTTAGGTGGAAGCGCCATGCCTGGAAAACGACAATCTTCTTCTGTGAGCTTTTACGGACGAGCACGCGGGGCGATGAGATGAGGCCCTTGCTGACGAGCTCATCGAAAACGTTCCGAACGTCGTCCATTCGAGGACTCTGGGCCATTGATATCCCCGCGATGTCATCAATTACATATCGAGGTTGCGGCCTCGTTCTTGGAACGAGAAGCTCGGGATCGTCGGGTTACACTTTGGCACAGAATAAATAGGCAGGATTTCGAAATATCTCCGGACATGGGCTGCACGAAATACCCCATCCTCAATCAGGGGTTCACTCTAAAGATGCCGGGAGCCTGCCGGAACGACGAGGAACGTGGGCTAATTACGGTCCTCGATCTGACGGGGATGCACGTCTCATGCGTCTGCTCTCAGGGCCCAAAGCGGATCTAGATCTTAGGCGGACAGGAAGTTGTGGCATTTTCGGGAACCCGTCAGAAAGAGCATCAAGCCCAGGTTGAATCGGGGACTCAAGAATGACAGAGGATATGTCGCAAAATAGGGAGAATCCCGACATTGGCAGCTGACGGGATATCATCTGCTATGCTGAATCGTTCAAGCAGGGCACTGAGAAATGAAAAGTGAAGAAGGGAAAAGGGTTGAGTTAAGGGGTTTGCGCCTAGGCAGTACCGCTCATCGTCGCCGATACCGTATACGATCCAGCGGTGGCATAAGTTACCGAGATGGTGCAGGGCAGCGTCGCGCTGATGGCCTGGGTGCCAACGGTGTAGGTGGCTGTGATAACATTCGTGCCTAGAGAGAAGACCAGGGCAGTCGGCGTTACGGCACCATTATACCGAATCGTTGCGTTGGTGACGTCACTCAATGCTATGCCGGTCTTAGCAATTTCTACCGTTATCACGGCTCCGGTCAAAGCGTCCGCGACGTTTGCATTGAAATGATAGGCCGCGTTGTTTCCGGCAAGGACGGCAGTTGTGTCGCTACCTGAATCCGTGAGGGTGATAGCCCCCGTCGTGACGTTCGTCGGAGCGAAACTAAGCGTGTTAGATGTGATCAAGACGGCTGACACAACCACGGTCGCAAAGCACACGACCCCCAGTATGGTCAGCAGGCTCGATCCTGAAACCACTTTTCCCTTGTATTTCATGTTGAGTCCTCGAGGAGCGGTCAGTTAGACCGCCCACTTGAACATTTATTTCGATAATGAGGCTTAAATGTTTCTCGACAAAAGTCAAGAACTAGATTCCTGGGCAGGCGACCTACTCCTTCTCTCGGCGGTCCTGCACCGTCCTGCTGATTCTTTGGTAGTCGATCCCGAGGAGTTTCGCGAGTCTAGGGTCCTTCAGGACGGGTTCGACGTCGCCCCTATCGATATGCCTTTGATACGTGCGTTCGCATTTCTTCGAGCAGAATCTGGGGATGCCGCCGTAGAAGCCACCCCATTCCCTTCTTCTGCTTAATGGCTTGCCGCAATGGATGCATTTGTAATCCCAGCGGGTGCTCTTCGGCGGCCGCTCCTTCTTCCAGAGTTCACTCGCGCGTCTCTTCTCGTACTCCTTCCTGTGGATCGGGAAGCAGGTCGGGCAATACTTCCTCTCCTTCTCGAGAAGAACGCCGCATATGAGGCAGTATCGCGGACAGCCCTTGCGGTGCTCTCTCAGGTATCGCAGCTGCCATTCGTTGTGACGGATGTGATAGCAAGACGGGCAGTATCGCTTCCTCGGCCCGACGAACTTTCCGCACCTGAGACATCGTCGCTCCGTCATCGGCCACATATCAATCGTGATTCAGAAAAGGATTGCCTATGAGTTGCCCTGCTCCAACGGCAATGTGATCGTGGAGAAAGTGTGATGTCTTGAGTAGTTTCCTTAGACTTGCTGGCCCTGGCATAGGCCCATCCTTACTTCTTCAAGCATCCTCCAACGAGGTGTGTTCCTCGAACCCCTCCGTCCCGATTTGTTTGACCATCTTCTCGAGGTCGCTCACGAATTGAATATACGTCATGCGTCCGTTCTTGTCGAAGAGCTTCAGTCGGCTCTTACCTTCTCATTCTCCACCGCAATTACAATGCTCATTCCATCCGCTCTCTCAAATCTGCGTTCCATGGGTTGATGCTTGGTCGAATGGTTATTAGGACCTGAACCAGAGAGATGGGCGAAAGTGGACAGGGAGGATTACATCCCACCAATATGACTGGCTAGAGGTCCAATGTTCCCCGAACAGGGAACGATCGCTCTACCGAGGATTTGGACGCTGAGAGCAGTGACCTCTCACAAACCCCTTCGTTTTCTTTCTATCTCTGTTTGTTTCAATGTGCATGAGAACCGTTCGAACCGTTCTTAGGGCTTGCTAGGTTCATATCTGGCTGAGTCTGAACGGTTCAATCGGTCGAACCGTTCAAGAACCGTTCGAACCGTTTCAAACGGTCATTGCCTCGAGAGCCGTAAGCCGTCGACCCCCCCCTAAACCGTCCCGATCTCATCACCAAAGGCCCCTAGGAGCGTTCCGAGGCTGCCCCAAGACGAGAGCCACGCCCTCAGATTGCCCCGAACATCTTAGGCATTGCGGGAAGGGTGTCTAATGGGATGATCTTCAATTGCTCGTTTGGCAATCATTTGTAGGGCATGGTTGGCCTAGGATTGCGGGTCGTCATGATATGTGACGACGCCAAGCCAGACACTGCCATTCATTGGACTAGGTCCGCTGGTCAACGTCAAACACCATGGTCGATTCAACAAAAGAAAAACAAGGGAAGGGGTTTGATTGCGCATTGGTCACTGGCCGTATGGCCATGGGCCCCATGAGAATTGCCCGATCACCGCTCCAGTTCCTGCGTTCACTATTCTAACGCCTGTTACGGTCGAAGGGCTCACCTGGATGTTGCCGTGATTTACCCAGTAGTAAATGCTGGCATACTCCGAGCACACATAGTGATAGCCGGTGTTCTCGAAGGTTCCGTATGGGCAACTGTAGGTGCAGTTGGGTGGATAGAGCAGGTAGACCTGTCCATGGAGGACGTCTGCGGTCATGAACTCCAGAAGCACGGACGCACTGGACGTGTGCATGAAGTTGACGTTGAAAACGATGTAATTGAAACCAGGGTGCGCCGTGTCGGGTCTCCGCGTGACCGCGCCATCCATCCACAGGATGTCTTGCGGGGTTGGGTCTGTTGCTTTTATCTTGACATACGTGTCAGCGGTGAGCCAGCCATCGCTGGGTGTCGCATGGAAATGCCACATTCCTGCTCCCGGGTTGACTTGGTTGTTGACGTTTATGGAGATGTTCACATTCTGTCCGCTGCTGATCGTATAACCATTGAGGGGGGCCCCTGAGACAGGCCACGCGTATGATCCGTCCGGGCAATATACCCAGAGAGTCATGGCACCGCCAACTGCCTTGCAGTGGATCGTCATGATATTGTGAACGGTCGTATCGTACGGGGCGTTCAGGAATTCGGCCGTGCTGGAACTCAGAACCACGGTTGTTGTGGAGGATGTTCCGCTCGTGCTTGAGGCCGAGGTTTCCTTCCAAGTTCCAGAATAGGTCGCTGTGTAGTAATAGTTCCCGATTACGCCAGTGCTGGGAGGATTCGCTCCTCCGTTGTACGGCGGTGTCCACGTTGCCCTGAGGTTGCCCACGGGGTCATAGAGATAGATCTTCATCGAGCTCCCCAGATCCCAATGAGTATACGCGATGTCCATCGAATTGCCCACGTGGTAGGTCGAGGCGCCGAACCAGGCACCATCCATCCCCACCCCGGCCGCCTGGGCCGGTTGGATGCAAACGCCCAGGCATGAGACCGCAAACAAAGTCGCGGTCAATATAGCTAGCGCCATAAGGCTAGTTGTTTTCATTTCGTTCTCCCGTGGGGGCGCCGGAAACTAGATGCGAAATGTTTTGGGCCCTCGACATTCCTCGTAAATCAACGCGCCAAGCTACTGGTTTAGAACAGCTATCCTCGCAGGCGGCCCCACTTGATCGACACTATGCTGCTGTTGGGGGTGGAGGTGACAGTCGACAATCGATATACTACTCTGATTGCCCGTCATTCCAGCCGCATGTGGCGAGGATGTTGCCCTTGGAAGACAGCCGTGGCGTAGTAGACTGATCGGGATTTCAAGGTCCGTTCCCGACTGGCAAGAGAGCGTGGATTTCATTTTGGGGAATTCCCCTTCCCGAGGCCACGAGAGATAGACCAAACCCATCCTTTCTTTTTCAATCGGAGGACAGATATGCCAGTATCTTCAGGTCCTGGACTTGGGCGACCGTCGTGGAGAGTTCATATAGGAACTTCGCGTCATTGTTCGCGAACCCCATCCCGTAGTCCCTGAACTGCAAAGAAACGGTGACGTTGCCCCTTATGAAAACGATTTCCCAGGTGCCAACGAATACCTTGGCGAGATAGCCGTCATCGCCCACAGAGATGTTCTCGGTCTTCTCGCTGATGCCGCTCTGCGTCAGATTGTCAGCGAATTCCTGCCAGTTATGATAGCTGTTTGTGCAGCCCCCTGTTGTGTTCCAGACGATCAACGCCTCATTGACATAGACTCCTTGATAGAAGAATTGCCCATATTGATACGAGCTTTGATTCTGCTGCAGGGAATCGGGAGGACCTAGGTCCTTCTCCACTTCCCAACCAATTCCTCCGTTCAGGTCGCCGGGTCTGATGATCAACCTATCTGCGAGGTCAGCGAACGAGGCAGATTGATTCGATTTGGCGGTGACGACCACGACAACCACGCCGACGGCGATCAGAATGCCCACGGTCACTATGGCGATGACCTTCCGCCGCGTGCTTGCCATCCAATTTCCGTGCTAGCATTGGTTCTCAAGATTAAGGATTTCGTGGTGGATCTGTTCGGACTGGAAACAATGCCTATCCAGATTGTCGGGGATTCTCGTCAATAACGCAATTCCGCGCGTTCATTGGGCTGAAACCAGCTGACCAGCCAGGAATGCTACCTGTTCATCATCCCGGCTAGCATCCTCTCGCCCTGGACGAAGGTCGGCACGCCTCTCAGCCACAGCACCAGCTTGAGCGTCTCGTATATCTCCTCGTCGCTAGCGCCTGCCCTCTTGGCCTTGTCCAGCACTTTGTGGGTTTGTCCCTCCTGCCTTTCGACGAGAGCGATAGCCACGGCAATCAAGTGCTTCTGCTTGCGCGAGAGCGCCCCCTCCTTCCAGACGTCGTCGTAGAGGTCCGCGATGACTCCCTCCAGATTGCCGCCAACCTCCTCATCCACCTTGCTGGCCCCCGTGAGCGCCAATGGAACGTATCCGATCTTCTCTTCTAGATTGCACTTTGGCCCTGACTTCCTGCATTCTTTGTTCGCCTTCTCCTCCGTGAATGATCACCGTCCCTTCGTGCTAGCGCGTTCTATTTCTAACTTGCCGAACGCTCGATCAAGGAAGCTCCCTCCCCACTCCTCCACACCCACACTGGATGGGTTTCGATTCGAATAGCGCATTCTTCTCGCGTTGTTCGGATCACTGGCTCAGTATGCCTGCCGCCTCAGATCCGCCTTCGTCTACTCCGGGACCTCTGAACGTCGGCGGGGCCTGACCTCCGAGTCCAAGTTCCGATTGAACGTCAGATATCGATCAATTCTGAGCGCGGTATCGTGAAGAAGAAGGTCGTTCCCTTCCCTTCTTCTGACTCGACCCAGATACGACCGCCGTGCCTCTCCACGATCTTCTTCGCTATGGCAAGGCCCACGCCCGTGCCGGGG
>JBEKAR010000084.1:0-8565 GCA_050015815.1 Methanomassiliicoccales archaeon
ATGCCTCTACGTCCCCGCGGTACCTCCGCTCTGTTCCCCGTTCCTGGTCACCGTGCTGCTTCAGCTGATGGCCTACAAAGTGGCGAAAAGGAGAGGCTGCCCGATAGACAAACCGCGCAATCTCGCGAAGAGCGTGACCGTCGACTGACCTAGGCCAGCCTTTCGGGGCAAAGGTCGCGGCGCGAGCAGGAACGGCACTTGCCCGGCCGATTGTGATTCCGGTGCACCTTTCCGGTTCGTTCTTTGTTCCTCATCTCGTTGAGCTTCGATGTCACCAGGTCCCTCAGGTCCTGGTCGAGCTCAATCTCGTGCTCCTCGTCGCCGTAGCGGAGAATCCCATGCGAGACCGGCCTATCCATCGTATCTTCGACCAGCAGCCCGTAGGCCGCCACCTGCAGAACGTGGGAGAAGAGTGGACCCCTGGGCTTCCTCCCGGTCTTTATCTCGACCGGGACGAGCTCGCCTTCGATCTCGATCACGTAGTCCGGCCTGCCATTAAGACCGTACTTCTCGGACCTCAGCAGGGGCGCGTCGCCGGAATCGACGTAGCGGATCTCGCCCTGGATCATCTGCGCCCTTCTTTGGGCGAGCGCCCTCCGGTTCGACGCCGCCGAGAAGTAGAGCGCGAGCGAGGCCGCGATCAGCCAGAGCAGCGCAAGACCTTCAAAGACCTCGGCGAGGTGCTGGTCCTGGTGCAACAGGGTGACCGAGTTAAGGGCGATCACCATCGCCACGATCGCCGCAATGGTCACGCCCTGTCCATACCTTGCACTACGACTCTTGTCCTTGAGGGAGGCCGAGAGATACAGGATTATGACCGCCGCTGCGATCCAGACGATCGAGATGGCGGCGAGGACGCCGCTCAGCGAAGAGCTGACCAGCCCCATGAATGAGAGGCCGAGGAGACCGAGCACGGTGGCGGTGATCGAGAAGACCAGGACGACCCTCTCCCAGTTGCTCGCCCGCTCCTCCATGCTGACGATCGCCTTGATGTCGCCGGAGAACTCGCCGTGCCGTTCCTCGCCCTGCTTGAGCGGTTCGGACACGACCTCGGTGCCGCGGCCTAGCCACCAGCTCAAAGGGCAGTAGCTGTACCGTTCAAGGTCGCTCGCTGAGATGATCGACCCGGGCATTGCCGACGTTAAACGCGTCTACTGCAAAGGTCTTTTGCATTCTGTCTTCAAAACCCTGCAATCCATGTGCAGGAGCGAGGAGTCCGTGATGAAGATGCCCTTCGGGCTCTCCGCCTCGTCCACGAAGCCGAACCAGTAGACCACCAGCCCGTCGCCGAAGAGCTCCGTGTACGGCTCGAGCTGCTTTCTCACGTTCTTGCCGATCTCGATCGTGTCGCCGAAGGATGCCTTCGACTCGATCCAGTTGATGTCCCATCCATTCACCCGGATGGGCTCGTCTAGCAGGTCGGTTATCTCGATGATCTCCCGCTTGAGGCGGGCGTCGGTGATGGCGTTGGGCTCCCTGACGTGCTTCCAGAACACCTTCTTCGAGCATCCGTTCGCCTGGAATATCATCATGCCCATGAGGATCGGGGGGAAGGCGTGCTTGCGGGAAAGCTGCAGCATGCTTCTGCCCTGTTTCCATTCCCTGAGGAGCTGCGGTGCGATCCTCTGGACGCGGTAGAACTTCTTCGTTGTGTCCCTCGTCACCTTCTGCGTGAAAATCACCCTGAGAAGTTCCTCGTCGAGGTCGAATTCCTTGGCCATCGACTTCACATCGGACGGGTATCGAAGGCTGTCGTAGATCGATCTGAAATCTTCATTCCTCATCATTCAGCACTGGTCTGTCGGCTTGTAGCAGGGGTGCGATATTTGAACCTGTCGGAGTCTTGGAGCGCTCCAGATTGCAGAAATCTTTCCTTGCTTCGTCGGGCGTCGTTGATTCCGGACAGCCCGTCGATCTCCGCCATTGAACCAGGCCAGGAATCCTGGACTGCAACATGGTTAAATATCGGGAAGCGCCTTCAATCGTCGAAGGGGCCACTGGTCCCTTCGGAGGATGGGGGTACGCAACAGCTCGATTCAATTGGTATCTCGTTCATGGCGAAGGAGCCTGGGCCACAATGGCTTCCCGCGAGCGCCGCGGAGGCGAGGCTCCTGGCCTACTGGGGGCAGTGGTTCGCCCTCCTGTTCGGCGTCATATTTCTGGTCATCGGGGTCATGGGCCTCATACTCTGGGCCTGGGTCGGTCCGATCTATCTCGTTATGAGCGGAGTCATCAACATCGTCGCCGCGCTGATGCTAAAGACTTCATTCTTCGATTCGATTGATGCGGGAAGGTTCAAGGAAGGGAGCGAGAGGCTCATCATCTGGAGCATAATCACGTTGATCTTCGGTATTATCTCGGGCGTATTCCTCCTTCTTTCCTGGGTGAAGCTCGGAGAGGTGTTCCAGCCTAACTACCAGCCGTACCCGTCCGGTCAGTACCAGGCGGGACAGCCCCAGGCACCGCAGGCGCCGGCCGCTCCTGCCCCGGCCCCGCAGGCCCCGCCCCAGCCCGCCGCCCCACAGCCTGCCCCTCAGCCGGCTCAACAGCCGGCCCAGGACCAGAAGAAGGCGGAGATGGTGAAGTGCAAGAAGTGCGGCGTGCAGTATCCCGCCTTCATGCGCACCTGCCCCAATTGCAATGAGCCCAGGTAGGGCTCAACCTATCTCCTTTTCTCGTATTCTCTTTTCGTCGAACAGCAGTCGCCCCCGATATTCGATGCGGCGGATTCGATGGTAAGGGATCTTCGCCTCCCCGGTCACGAAGAACGATCGCTCCAACTCGATTATCTCTCGGCCCTCTATGCATCTCTCATCTCCTGGCGCGCCTCGGTGAAGATAGCAGATCTTCGCTTCGCTGAGGTCCTCCCCTTTGGTCCATCTCAGCATGTTGAGGATCTCCCTCGGATATGTCACGGTTACAACAGCGGCCTGGGCCTGACAAAGCTTTTTCCCCACGCTCCACCTGATTCCGCATGAAACAGACCGTGGTCAAGGGCAACCTCGTCGACGTGGTCGAGGGCAGGGTCCGGAGCGGCTGGGCGCGAAAAGTCTTTCTGTCCTCACGCCGGTCGCAACCCATCAGGTGGGCCGATGTCAAAAGTGGAGAGCTTCAAGTGCAAGATGGTGACCTACGACGAGATCGCCAAGTGGACCCTCGATGTCGCGAGGCAGGTGCAGGACTGCAGGTGCAAACCGACCGTGATCATCGGATTGACGAGAGGCGGATGGGTCCCGGCGAGGCTGCTCTGCGACCATCTGCACGTGAAGAAGCTCTACGCGGTGAAGACGGAACACTGGGGCATAACCGCGAGCCCGGACGGAAAGGCGTTGCTGACTCAGGAGCTGAACGCACCAATCGAGAACGAGAGCGTGCTCATCGTCGATGATATAACCGATACGGGTGAGAGCCTGAAGCTCGCCGTCTCGCATCTGGAGCCGATGAAGCCCAAGGAAGTCCGAACGGCAACGCTCCTGCACATCACCCACTCGAAGTTCGAGCCCGACTTCTATTCCGTCAGAGTCCCCGAGGAGGACTGGACCTGGTTCATCTTCCCCTGGAACCTGCACGAGGACCTCCGTACCCTCCTGCCGAAGACGCTCAATTCCGGAAAGACGGAGGAGGATATCAGCGCCGCATTCAAGCAGCAGTTCCAGGTCGATGTTGCGGAGAGCCTAGTGAGGTCGACGCTGAAGGACCTCGAAGCGGAGGGAAGGGTCCACCGCTCCGGGCGCGTCTGGTTGCTCGGGGCATGATCGCATTCGTCTGATCGTCAAGAGTGAGATGCCTTGTCGCTCGAGCGCCTGAAGAGGAGCCTTGAGGAATCGCCGGTCGTGCGCATGGGCGACTATCAGTACTTCGTGAACCCGATCACCGATGGCGTTCCTCGAGCGGAGCCGACGATCCTCGCCGAGGTGGTCGACGAGATCATGCGCGTGGGCGAATTCGATTGTGACGTCATTTGCGCGCCCGAGGCCATGGGGATCCCGCTCGCTGCCGCGCTCTCCCTTCGTCTGGGCATTCCATACAACATCATCCGAAAGCGAAGCTATGGGCTCCCGGGCGAGGTCAGCGTGCACCAGGTCACCGGATACTCGGAGAAGGAGCTCTACTTGAACGGCATCGGACCCGGGGACAGAGTGACCCTTGTGGACGACGTGCTCAGCACCGGAGGAACGCTTAGGGCGATCATCCGGGCGCTCGGTTCGATGGGTGCCGTCCTCGTTGACGTCATCGTGGTCGTCGAGAAGGGCGAAGGGCGAGCGGTTCTCGAGCAGGAGCTAGGCGTCGAGATCAAAACGCTGGTCAAGGTCGAGGTACGGAACGGGAAGCTCGAGGTCCTCAGTTGACCAGGCGGCGCCTCATCAACCATACTGCCAGGAAGAAGAAGACCACGGTGAAGATCAGCAGGTACACGAGCCCGAACAAGTCCTGCCAGCCGACTATGCCGATCACCGGGTCGCGGATTAGGTTGGTCGTGTGCGTCAGCGGGAAGATCTGGGCGAAGTCCTGGATTCCCTGCGGCAGGATCGTGAGCGGGAAGAAAGTGCCGCTAAGAAGGAACATCGGCGTGAAGAACAGGAAGAACGGATAGTTGAAGCTGTCAATGTTCGGGACCAGGGCGGTGAAGGTCATCGCCATCGAAGCGAACGCCATCCCCGACAGGGCGCAGACCAATGGGATGATGAGCAGAGCGGGTAGAGTGATGAGGACCGTCCCGGTCACCACTCCGGCAAAGAACACGACGAACATCACTATGGTGCCGTTCACCAGGGACTTCGTCGCGCCCCAGATGATCTCGCCGGTGATGACGTCCTCGACGGTGAGCGGCGTCGCGACTATCGCGTCGTAGGTCTTCTGGAAGTGCATCCGCACAAAGGAGCCGTAGGTGCACTCGAAGAACGCGCCGTACATCGCCTGGATGGCGATCAGCGCGGGAGCGAGGAACTGAACATATGAGACCTTGTCGTAGGGAGGGGGGAAATGCTGCACGAACGTCCCGAACCCCAGCCCCATCGCGAGCAGGTAGAGGATCGGCTCGATGAAGGAGGGCAGGAAGTTCGTCTTCCAGGTCACCAGGAAGACGTCCTTGTTCCTCTGCCAGACCCTGTAGGATCGCCAGCTTATGTTGCTCGCCCAGCTCACTCCTTCAGTCCCCTGCCGGTAAGCTTCAGGAAGACATCCTCCAGCGTCGCGTCCCTGATGACGATGTTCGCCTCAGGGAAGCGGTCGAGCAGCGCCCTCCTCGTCTCCTGGTTCTCGTTGGTGTAGATGTACAACCTGTCGCCGGCGCGCTCTCCGTTCATGCCCTTTGAGCGGACGTATGCATCCTGCTCGTCGGTCGGTGAGATGATCTCGACCACGCCGTTGCCGACGTGCTGCTTGACGAGGTCGTTCGGTCTTCCCTCGACCAGAATCTTGCCCTGATCCATTATCACCAGTCGATCGCAGAGCTGTTGCGCCTCGTCCATGTAGTGCGTGGTGATGATGAATGTCACTCCACCCTTCTTCAGCTCCCTGATCTTGTCCCATATAAGGTGCCTTGCCTGCGGGTCGAGACCGGTCGTCGGCTCGTCGAGGATGAGCACCTTCGGCTCGTTCACCAGGCCGCGGGCCACCGTCAGGCGGCGCTTCATCCCGCCTGATATCTCGTCGATCTTCGCATCTGTCTTGTCCGTGAGCTGCATGAAGGTGAGAAGCTCCTTCGCCTTCTCTGTCGCGACCTTCGAATCCATGTCGAAGTAGCGGGCGTAGGTGGTGATGTTCTTGATGACCGAGAAGTCAGGGTCGAGATTGTCGTCCTGGGGGACGACGCCGATCACGGCCTTGATCTCCCTGAAGTGGTCGTTCACATCCATGCCGAGGACGTGGAGCGTCCCGGAGGTGACGGGCGAAACGCACTGAATCATCCTGATGGTCGTCGTCTTGCCAGCGCCGTTCGGTCCGAGAAAGCCGAAGCACTCCCTTTCGTGGATCGAGAAGCTGATGTTGTTGACCGCTACCAGGTCGCCGAACTTCTTGGTCAACCCCTCGGCCACGATGACATCAGGCATCCTTTCCAGAACGGACCGCCGTCTAATAATCACTTTCGTAGGCTGAGATTATCACATCGACGCATCTGTCCAGGAGCCGAGATGGAACGTCGTGGACGTCCATGTCATAGTATGCGCTCTCCTCTTCTCCGTCGCGGGGAGCGCCCTCGGGATTTGCAGCGGCGTCGTGCCCGGGCTGCACGTCAACACGCTCTCGCTCATCCTCGTCTCGGCATTCCCCCTTCTCGAGCCGTCGGTGGCGGGACTTTGTGGCTCCTTCCTCATTGATCCCTCGCTCGCTCCTCTCTTCCTGTGCTGCACCATAGTCTCCGCCGCCGTCACCCACTCCTTCCTAGACTTCCTGCCTTCGCTGTTCCTTGGTGTGCCAGAGGAGGGGACGGTGGTCTCGGTACTGCCCGGTCATCGCCTCTTGCTCGACGGAAGGGCGATGGACGCGGTCAAGTGCGCGGCGCTCGGCAGTCTGGTCGGGGCGCTCTTCGGCGTGTTCCTAGTGATGCCCCTCCAGGTCCTGATGGCCCCTCCGTTCAGCGCCGATGCGATGATCGCCCGGGTCGTCCCCTACGTCTTGGTCGCCGTCTCGGTTGCTCTCGTGCTCTCCGAGTTGAGGAAGGCGCCTGCGATCGCTGTGCTCGACTGCCGCGAAGGAGAGATCGAGCCGTCGCCTCGGACCGTCTCGATAGTCGTCGCACGTCCGATGGACAAGCAGGAGAGCGAGTTGATTGGGACGGTGTGTCGGTCTAGAAGACCTCGGCGTCTCGCCGTCCAGACCCCCAGGGGAAGGCTCGAGGTGAAGGCGAAGGGGCGGCTCGAGGGTCGGGTCAGAATGAGAGGTATCTGGAGGATCAGGAGACGCTACTTCCTGGTGCTGGCACAGTCCGCCTCGTTGTTCCTACTCTCGGGTGCACTCGGGCTCGTCTGCATGGACGCCCGCCCGCCGGGTTCCGCGATCTTCGCCGGATTCGGCCAGAGCATGCTGTTCCCTCTGCTCACCGGCCTGTTCGGCTTCCCCTCCCTCATCCTCTCCGTTCGCTCTGGACCAATCCCATCCCAGGTGGAGGAGAGCGAGGAGCTGCCCCCCGCCAGGGCCGGCATCCTCGGCGCTTTCGCCGGGTTCGTCGCTGGGTGGCTGCCTGGCATAACGTCCACCGCGGCGACGGTCATCACATCCCCGCTCGCCAACCGCACCGAAGAGAGAGGGGCCGATGGAGCAAGACGCTTCCTCGTATCCGTCTCCGCCGTCGGCACCTCCGCCACCGTCTTCAGCATCCTAGCGTTCGTCATCCTCGGGAAGGTGAGGAGCGGTTCCATGGCCGCGGTGGGGCAGCTGCTCGGCGGCGATTCGTCCACGTTCGGTGGCGGAATGCTCGCCCTGTTCCTTCTCTCCGTACTTGTAGGTTCGGCGGTGGGTTATCTGGCCATGCTCTGGATATCGCAGCGGATCGTGAGGCGCCTCGGTGGCCTGAGGCTCGGCGGTCTGAACCGAGTGCTGCTCGTCGTCCTGTCGTTCATGGTCCTCGCATTCACGGGGATACCTGGCGTCCTCCTTCTCGCCGCCGCCACCCTCGTCGGTCTCATCCCCCCGAGGATAGGCATCGGCCGCGTCCAGCTCACCGGCTGCCTCCTCCTTCCGATAACGATCGCCCTCCTCGGCCTCGACGAGGGCGTCACGTCAGCGTTGGCCCTGTCACCTTTCCGCGCGCCTTGAGCTCCTCGAACCCCCAGCCGAACGGCACGATCAGGTCGGCCGCGGCGCGCAGCAGCAGATCCTCGTACTCCTGCACGTCGTACTCCTCGCTGCCGTTCAAGAAGGACGCCACCTTCACCCTCTCCCAGGGGCTGCGGCTCTCGCCGTCGCAGATCACGTACTCGATCGACTGTCCCGGCGGCACGGGGAAACCCATCTCCTCCATCTGCTTCATCGCGGCGTAGGAGTGGGTGAACTGCGTGTACTCCGCGAACTCCTTCGAGACGCGCTTCGTCAGCACCAGCTTCTCCATCGGGACGGAGCGCTCGCGCAGCCTGACGAGGTAGGAGTCGAGCACTTGCAACGCCTCAGGGATGAGGCTCTTGAACTCCGCCACGCCGGACGCCTTCGAGAACACCACCAGCATGTCGTTCTGCAGATCCCTCGCGAGGTCGATCGTGTCGTGCTTGCGCAAGAAGATGCCGCGCAGCTTCAGCTCGCCGTCCTCGAACAGGCCGTAGTAGCGGTTCAGCGCGCCGACCCCGGTCGTAGTCGCGGGCAGGAAGACTATCCACTTGTACACGCCGTCGAGGACCAGGGGGATTCCGATGTCCTTGCTGACCTCGTCGCAGAAGCCCTGCACATCGTCCCCTCCTTCCAACCAGAGCGAGTCGACGATGCCGTGCAGGATGCGGAAGCCGCGCCCCTCCGCCATCTCCGTGGCGCGCAGCAGGGTGTCGCGTCCGTAGGCGTTGATGCTCTCGTGGCACTCTATCCGCCCGAAGCGCGCGTTGCGATAGCCGGTGTATCCGAAGCACGTCACCAGCA
>JBEKAR010000085.1:0-7283 GCA_050015815.1 Methanomassiliicoccales archaeon
TGCTCGAGGGCGCGTGTCAGGTCGCAGGCCTGAAGGCGGTCAAATGCAGCAGCGTCGATGTCGATGAGCAGCTGAGGCTGATGAAGGAGCGAGGCACGACGATGATGATCGGCCTGACCTCGTTCATTCACCGGCTTACCGTGCTCGCCATGGACAAAGTCGATCTCCGTTCGTTCGGCATCAAGGCGCTGATCCTATCCGCCGAACCGCTCCCTGAGGTGATGAGGCGCGAGCTCGAGGACGCTTGGGGCTGCAAGGCGCTGAGCCAGTACGGGATGACGGAGATGGGGTTGGCGACGACCATAGAGTGCGAGGAGCAGGACGGGCTGCACATCAATGAGGCGGGGTTCCTCGCTGAGGTCATCGACCCGGAGACGGGCGAGCACGTCGGTGAGAGGAAGGATGGAGAGCTGATCTGGACTAGCCTGAAGTTCGAGGGCTCGCCGCTCCTGAGGTACAGGTCCTACGACATCTCTTTTCCGATCGAACCGCCCTGTGCCTGCGGGTTCGCCGCATCCGGAAAAATCGGTAAGATCAAGGGACGCCTCGACATGCAGACGAAGGTCGGATTCGGCGAGAAGATCTTCCCCGGACTGTTCGATGAGGCGGTGCTGGGAGTGAGCGGCGTCCTGGGCTACCACCTGACCATCGAGAAGGAGGGCTACCACGACAAGCTGACCTTCTCGGTCGAGTACAAGGGCGACGCGAAGGAGGGCGAGAAGGGCGTCGAAGAGGCGCTTCACGCGCTCGACGAGATAAAGTCCGGTTTCGAGAACGACCTCCTCTCGCCTATCGAGGTCAATATCCTGCCGCCGGACCAGAAGGGCTGGATACCGAAGACGCGAACAATCGAGGACAAGCGCAGTCAGTACTCGTGATCAGCCGTTCGGGCGAGGGGTCTGAAGATAAAGCATTTCTACGGGTTCACTGGTGAGGAGTCCGATGAAAGTCGGCGTCATCTCTGTCCAGGGAGCGTTCCCCGAGCACATCTCCGCCACCGATATGGCGATGACGTCCCTGGGAATCGAGGGAAGCGCCTTCGCGGTGAGGAAGGGGCCAGAGCTGGAGGGCGTCGACGCGGTGGTCCTTCCCGGCGGAGAGAGCACGACCATCTCGCGTCTTCTCGTCCGCTTCGGCATCCATGATCGTCTGGTTGAGATGGCGCGGAACGGCACCCCGATAATGGGCACCTGCGCCGGCCTGGTCCTGATGGCCAAGGAAGGAGACGATGAGGTCGCGAGGACAGGCACCAAGCTCCTCGGCCTGATGGATATGGCGGTGGACAGGAATGCGTTCGGGAGGCAAAGGGAATCGTTCGAGGCGCCTCTCGACGTGAAGAGCTTCGATTCGCCTTTCCCTGGCGTCTTCATCCGTGCGCCAGTGATCCGAAGGGTCTGGAACGGCTGCGAGGAACTGGCCCGTCACGGCGGTGATATAGTGATGGCACGGCAGGGAAACATGCTCGCTCTATCATTCCACCCAGAGCTCTCCGGAGACCTGAGGGTCCACCAGATGCTCCTCAGAATGGCATGAGGCCGGAGCTCATTCCCTGAGAGCTTTGACGATCGATTTCAGGCACTTCTCGAACTGACCGTTCTCGACGATCGTCCCGGTGACGATGATGTCCGCGCCCGCCTTCTTGAGCCGCGCGGCCTGGGTCGGCGTCCTGATGCCTCCGCCGACGATGACCGGAATCCTCAGGTTCTTCTTCACGGCGGCAATCATCTCCGCGGGCACCGGCTCTGGCGCCCCGCTCCCCGCCTCGTAGTAGACGAACTCCATGCCCATGTACTGGGCCGCCAGGCCATAGGCGACGGCGCAGGGCAGGTCGCCACGCTTTATGACGTCGGCCTCGCCGACCTCGCCCACCTTCATTCCTGGCTCGACAATGAGGTAGCCCATGGAGATGGTCTCGATGCCGAGCTTGCTGATGAATGGAGAAGCGGCGACCTGCTCTCCGATGAGGAGCTTTCGATTCCGCGAGTTCAACATGCTCATGAAGTAGATGGCGTCGGAGTATCGGGAGATAGCGTGCGCGCCGGAGGGGAAGTAGATCACCGGAATCTTGACACTCCGCTTGATCGCCAGCACCGTCTGGTCGAGGTTCTCCTGGTTGACGCCCGTGGAGCCGCCGACCATTATGGCATCGGTCCCGGCCTTCTCGGCGATGGAGGCTATGTGGGCCGCCCTCTCGCTTGGCTGGTTGGCCGGATCTATGAGGGTCATGTGTAGGGTGCGGCGTCCCTTCAACATCTCCATGATGTGGTCCTTGACTCTCATGTGAGACCTCCGACGAGGAACGCGATCAAGGCGACGAGCATGCCATACTTGGCCCAGGTCTGGCCCCTCTTCGGGTTCTGGAAATGAACTATGGATGCGTATATAAAGATTGCATCCGCGACTGCAACTGGCACCAGGTAGGGCCAGTTGAACACGCCGATGAGGTATGGCTCGGGCGAGAGTGCGACCGCGGCCAAGAACGCGACGCTGCCCACGAAGCCCGCGTGCTTCTTGCCTATCCTCTTTGGCAAGGTCACGCGATCAAAGTCCGCTTTCATGTCCTCGATGTCCTTCACGACCTCCCTGCCGAGGGTCGCGAGGAACGCCATCGCGGCGATGGCAATCGTGCGGTCCACGCCGCCGACGACGCTGCCGCCGAGCAGGAAGAGGGCGGCCGTCAGCCAGGATATGGACAGGTTGCCGGCCAGGCCCATCTTCTTGGTGTAGAATTCGTACGCCAGCATGATCGCGATCGCGGAGATGACGATCAGGATCGACCAGAAGTCGAGGAGGAGCGAGAGCAGGAATGATATGACGAAGGCACCGGCCGAGAGGCGCAACGCCGTCTTCGCCCTCATCCGTCCAGATGGTATCGGTCGCTCGGGGTGCGCGAAACGGTCGACCTCGCGGTCGAGGTAGTCGTTCAGAGAATTGCCGCCGGCGACGAAGGCGAACACCACGCCCGCCGCTATCGCGACCTGCGGCCAGTGGTCGAGCAGGCCGGTCCCAGCCGCGATGATAGCGGCGCTAAGCAGGCCCAACACGGCAATCCCGCAGTTGCCAAAGCGGAATATCTGGGCGAATCGGTTCACGACGGAAAATCCCGTTCCGTCGCTTTAGCTTTTGCCTGGATGCTCCCTGGCCGCGGCACAAGGCGTAAATAGCGGCCCCCCTTGATAGGGGCGAGGGTATCTGGTTGGATCAAGCCGCCGAGATAGAGCTCGTGCGTTCCATCGTCGCGAAGCACTTCGCCGTCTCCGACGTGAAGATCAGCCAGGACGCCGTCCAGGTCTTCATCACGCCCGACTTGTCCCGGCTTGACGCCGAGTTCGAATCGCTTCGCAAGGAGATGTCAGCGAAGGGCTACATCCCTATCCTGGAACGCAAGAAAGGCCAGTACAACGAGTGGGAGTTCCTCGTCGCGGTCATCCGCAAGCCCGCGCTGGGACCGGGGCGCAACTGGATCAACATCACCCTACTGATCCTGACGCTGGCCACAACGATCTTCGCCGGGGCGGTCCTTTGGGCATCCTACGAGAACAGCGCGACGCTCTTCACCGTCGACAACCTCGTCTTCGGCACGCTGTTCTTCGCCGTTCCTCTGATGACGATCCTTGGCGTACACGAGCTCGCCCATTACCTGACCTCGAAGCGCTACGGCATCGATGCCTCGCTTCCCTACTTCATCCCCTCGATTCCCCCGCTCGGCACCTTCGGCGCCTTCATCTCGATCAGGGAGCCGATGCCGAACAAGAAGGCCCTGATCGACATCGGCATGGCGGGACCTCTCGCCGGAATCCTCGTTTCCATACCCATTGCGATCCTCGGCCTGATACTCAACGCCCAAGGGCCGGTGAACATCAACGCCCCGACCGGTGGCTCCGTCCTCGTCAACTTCCCGTTCTTCTACGACCTGCTCGCGTACCTCGTGCCGCAGCCCGCGGGTCTGGTCGCGTTCCATCCGTTGGCCTTCGCAGCCTGGGTCGGCTTCTTCGTCACGGCGATCAACCTACTGCCTGCCGGTCAGCTCGACGGCGGCCACGTCGCCCGGGGTCTCCTCGGGGACGGCGCGAAGTACCTAAGCCTCGTGGTCGTCGCCATCCTCATCTTCCTCGGTGTGTTCTATGGCTACATCGGCTGGTTGTTCTTTGCCTTCCTGATAATCTTCATCGGGATGCGTCACCCGGCCCCCCTCAACGACGTCACCCGCCTCGACAGGAGGCGTATCGCCGTGGGGGTTCTAGGGCTGGTGCTCTTAGTCGGCACGTTCGTCCCGGTGCCGCTCGAGCAGGTCCCGGTCACCTATACCTTCCAAACGAGCCTGGAAGGTTCGAACCAGACCGTGGTCGCCGCCGGGGTGCAGGCGTACTTCAACATGACGATCAACAACACCGGGACCGTCGGCAATCAGGTCAGGACGAACGTCGTGAACACACCCGCTGGTATGAACGCACTGCTCTATCCGAGCAACGGCACTTCAGCGAACGCGACGAACACCCTGATGGTCAACGTTCCCTACGACAGGTCGGCGAGGATTACGCTCCTCGTGGTCGTCTCGAACCTCACCGCCCCGGGCGTGAAGGTCTTCCAGCTCGAGTCTCACTCTAACGACACGAGCGCATCGCGGCAATTCACAGTGACGATCACTTGAGGACGCAGTAGTGGCGGGTCAAGGACCGGTGCACCCTCTGCTCATGATGCTCGATTACGTGGAACGACTGGTCGCACTCCCACGGCAGGACGATCGCGGCCGAGCCGTCGGGACGGAGCGCTCCACGTATCGATTGAATCGCCCGCAGATGCAGCTCTCTCATCGGCTCCTTCATCGTGCTCGCGGACCTTCCGTACGGCGGATCCGTCGCCACCGCGTCGACTCTTCCGAACGTATCCAGGATCTCGCCGATGTCGACCCTTTCCAGCCTCTCCGGCGCTGTTCCGAAGTGCCTCATGTTAAGCGCGCATCCGTCGAGCATCTCCTGCGACAGGTCCGAACCGAGTGACCTGGCGCCAATCAACGCGGCCTCGATGAGAATCCCGCCGGTGCCGCAGAATGGGTCAAGGAGCGATTGCCCTTCCCTGACCCTGGTCAAGTTGACGAGCGCCCTTGCATAGCGGGGGTGCAGTGAGATCGGGGAGAAGAAAGGCCGGCTCCGCACATGCCTTTCATCGTACTTCGCTCGGTCGATCACCGCCTTCTCCAGATAGAAATGGATCCGGTCTGATAGCAGGATGCGCACCTTCACGTCGGCCGCGGTCAGGTCGACCTTGCGCCCTCTTGCGAGCAGATTCGCTGCCGTTCTCGACGCTTCCTTCGACTGCTCTGGGCTGGCCGCCGTTCCGAACCTCTTGGCTCTCACGGAGATCGTCCCTTCCGGCAAAGACAGGGACTGGAGGAAAGGGTTCAATGATTCTGACGATGTCGAGCCGAGATAGGAGCCAACGCGGTGGGTAAGGGCCAGTCTGTCGGTGACTGCATCCAGCGACGATGGCGCGAGCTTAGCTACGAGGTATCCCGGACCCTCCGTGACGATGTCGTGCTCGACGCGTTCTGCCTCGAGGCATGCCACGACCTCTGCGCCAGGCAGGGTCGGGTGCTCGCCGGAGAGCTCGAACAGGTATCGACGGAGGCTCATCCAGCGAGGTTAGGCGTCGGTGGATAATAAGCTCAGTCCCGGATCCCATCCTCCGACACGCTGAATACCGCCTCTGCCTCGGGCAGGTTCGGCGAGTCGATGAGGCGGGCGATGCGCTTGCCGCCCTTGCTCTTGCGCAGATAGATCCTATAGGTGGCCGCGTGACCGACGATATGACCGCCAATCGGTCTGGTCGGGTCGCCGAAGAACGCGTCCGGCTTCGAAGAGACCTGGTTCGTGACCGCGATGACGGCGTTGTGGAGGTCCCCGAATCTGAGGAGGTCGTGCATGTGCTTGTTCAGCAGTTGCTGCCTCTCCGCCAGCGCCCCTCTTCCGATGTACTCGGCACGGAAATGCGCGGTGAGCGAATCGACTACCATCAGCCGCACGGGGAACTCGCTCGCCATCTCCATCGCCTTGTCGACCAGCAGCATCTGGTGTGATGAGTTGAATGCCCTAGCGACGTGGATCTTGTGCAGCGTCGCGACCGGGTCCATGTCCAGAGCGGTCGCGATCTGGACGATCCTCTCGGGACGGAAGGTGTTCTCGGTGTCGATGACGATTACCTCGCCGTTCAATCCGCCGCTCTCGATCGGCAAAGTGGCGTTGACCGCGAGCTGGAAGCAGAGCTGCGTCTTGCCGCTGCCGAACTCTCCGAAGAACTCGACTATCGCCTGGGTCTCGAACCCGCCGCCCATCAGTTCGTCCAGCGCCTTGGAGGACGAGGTGAGCTTGCGCATATTCTGTCTTCGCTCGAGGATGACGTCACCAGGCTCGAAGCCGCCGACGTCCGCGGCCTCCTTCGCGGCCGCGATGATCTTGGCGGCGGTGGCCTCGCCTATCTCACAGGCCTCCATGAGGTTCTTCGGCGACTCCACCGCGATGTCCATCATGTTGGCGTAGCCTGCCTCGTGGAGCTTCTCCGCGATCGCGGGGCCCACACCGGGCAGATCATCGAGCTTTTTCTCCGTCATCGACGCACCTGCCTTACCTATCCATAGCGGATTTATAAACCTGCTAGAGAGTGCAACGAAAGTACTCTCACAGATTCCCGCCTGATGAGTAGTTCGCTGGAGCCTTCTTCATCCCTTCCTCTGCAATGAGCATTCGTTCCTGCGCGCCTGGCGCCAAGGCCGCGTGCAAAGGGTTTAAATCCCGTTGCGGTTTAACGGGTCAGCATGGCCAAGAAGAGACGGAAGGAGGAGGTGGAGGCGGAGAAGTACGAATGGAAGCCTCCAGACTTCGATGAGAAGTCCTTCCTAAAGACCGACATCAAGGGGACGAAGGTCCTCATGGTCGCGGTCCTGCTCGGTCTCGTCCTTGGTGTCGTGGCCTACGCGCTGACTGGAGTCACCGTCGCTCTCGGCGTGATTGTCCTTCTCGCGGGTGCCATCCTTCTCAAGAAGCTCCTTCCGATCTTCAGAGTCGACATCGAAGGGGTCAAGAATACCACCATCGCGGGCAATGCGTTGATGCTGTTCTTCCTTGGTCTGATGATTTGGATCGTCCTACTCAACCCGCCATTCTCGGACCACTATCCGCCTCAGATAACCTCCGACCAGGTCTACTATCAGCACGGGGGCGGGAACTGGACGCTCTACTCCTCTTCCTCGGCCATCCACGTCGGCGACAACGTTCAGGTGAGGGTGA
>JBEKAR010000086.1:0-7077 GCA_050015815.1 Methanomassiliicoccales archaeon
CATCGCCACGCCCGCGACCGAGAGGCCGGCCCCGACGACCGCGGCGAGCAGCACCCTCGGCAGGCGGACGCTCGTCACTATCACGTAGTCCGAGTCATGAGGACCGTTGTAGAGCCCGGTGATGATGGAGAGCACCTTGCTCGCTGGGATGTTGACCGCACCGATGCAGATCGCGAACACCATCGACACGAAGAGGCCGATCGTCAACAGGATAAGGACCAGGCTCCAAAGGGCCAACTTGTCACGGTGGAGCTTCTCGATGTCCTGCGCCAATCAGAACACACCGTCCCTGTGCTGCATCGCGTCCCTTCCGCTCGAGGCTAGGTAGTCGTTGACGCTGAGTGAGGACCAACTGACGTTCTTTAGGTGCGCCTCAGCCGCCAGCACCGCCGCGGCCATCTCTTCTCGCGTTGGTCTGCGCCAGGAGATCCCCGGGACGGGAAGGTAGGAGGAGATGTGGAACGGCATCGATGGATCGACGTCGGCAACGAAGGCCGCGATCTTCTCAATCTCGTCGCCCCCGACGATCTGGGGTATTAGGATCGTGCTGACCTCGATCCGAATCCCGCGATCGTGGATGGCGTAGATGTTGCCGAGCACCTTTGTGTTTGTGACGCCGGTCAGCTGCTGGTGCTTCCTTCGGCTGAACGCCCTCAGGCTGATGCCGATCTCGTCGACGCCCTCCGGCGGGAGGATCGATCCGTTGGAGTGGGCGATCCTGATCGTAGCGCCCTTCTCCTTGAGGTTCGAGACAATCGCATCCAAGTCGGTGCACGTAAGCGGCTCCCCACCTAGAATGAGCAGCTTCTCGACGACAAAGGAGGAGAGCGTCTCGAGCACATCCTCGGTGGAAAGGGTCCGGGGTGGCGCAAAGCCCTCCCGCAGCCTGTAGGAGCAGATGCCGCAATTCCAGTTGCAGCCATGATTGTACAGGGTCGCCTGGCAGTCATCCTCGCGGTATCCCACGCGGTAGATCGGCATTCAGGCGGCCCCGCTCACCTCAGCGCTTAGCTCGGATAAAACCATTCCACAAGTTGTTCGATGGCATTCACGAGCCTAGGCGATGCTGTCATCCACTCCCCGTTGATGCGATATATGTTTCCGTTCTGGACCGCCGGTATGATGCTCCAGCCCGGTCTCGCGGCGATGTCCACGTTCGTGACCGCGCTCTGGTTCTCGATCACAATCACCTGCGGCATCATGTCTATCGTGTACTCGTTGCTTGGCGTCGGGTTGCTCAGGCTGTAGTTGCCGTAGATGTCCAGACCACCCGCCGCGGCGATTATCTGGCCGCTCATCGTGTTGTTGTTGACCGTATTTCCATTGCGCAGCTCGAAGTAGACCTTCGGCCTCTCTGACGCCGGCAGTAATGGCACCTTCGCGATTGCGGCCTCGATGCGGGCCGACATGTCGTTCACCAAATCCGTCGCCTGCTGTCCATGACCAGTGATGTTGCCTATGTCCCTGATCTCCTGCAGCACCGTGGCGATGCTCTTCGGATAGAGGCCCACTATCTTGTATCCACTATTCTGGAGAGCAACCAACGCGGGTGCCGATGTGGCATATCCCCAAACGAATATGACGTCTGGATTGGCAGCGATGATCGCCTCCCTGTTGATCGTGCTTCCATAGGTGCCCCCGACATCGGTTACGTTCAGCGCCGCCGCGGGGTAATCGCTCTTCGAGTCCCGTCCCACCAGTTGGCCGCCGGCCCCGACTGCGAACATGACCTCGGTGAACGAGTTGCCCAGCGTGACGATGCGCTGCGGGATCCTCGGGAACGAGACGGTATTGCCGTTCACGTCCCTGTAGGTGAACGGATTGTCGACTACGACGTCAACCGATGCGGTGCCGGTCATGTTCAGCACGTCGACCGCCTTCACAGTGAGGGTGTGGTCGCCGTTGATCTCGGCGCTCGTGTTCCACTGGAGTGAGTAAGGGGGGGAGGTGAGGTTTGCCATCTCCACGCCATCCAATGAGAAGCTGACATATCGGATGCCCCTCGGGCTGAGTACCTGCGTGCTGACGGTCGTCGTGCCGTTCACGTGCGTGGAGTTCGTCGGCGCAAGGATGCCGACCGTTGTCCCGCCGTTGTTGATTGTCACCGAGATTTGGGCGCTCTTGACGGTGCCAGCGTCGTTGCCCGCGGTGATGCTGAGTGTGTGCTGTCCTTCTTGGATGTCAACGGTGTCGACCGTCCAGTTGTATGGTGTCGAAGTGAGGTTGCCGACCTGATGGCCGTCCAGGCTCAGGTTCGCGTACTTCACCTGCGACTTGCTGCTGATGTTCGCTGACACGTGCATCGTGCCGGAGACGGTCGAACCGTCCGCCGGGTGGACAAATGAGACGCTGATGGACTTGTCCTCGGGCGTAGGGGTGAAGAACACCAGCGCCCCAAGACCGCCCGCCGCAACCATGATCAGTACGACCAGCGCCACAACGACCTTGTTGACCATTCTCGAATCCCCGCAAGCCGGCTTGAGGACGGGCCCAAGGACCCGTTTTCGCCTTGGCGGAACGGCAAATCGTCAACGGTGTTTATGTACCCTTCGGAATCCGACCAGACTTCCATCAGAAGACAAGGAGCAGGATAAACCATCCATCGATGGATGGAGCATCCATCCAATGATTTCCAAAGGTGTACAGAGCACCGCGATACGGCAGACGTCGTTGCTTCCCGCCGACTAAAAGGGAAAGATTCTTGTGCTAGTCCCGAATGAGAGGGGCCGTCATGCGCTGCCTGCTTCGCGCCAAGATCCATCGGGCGACCGTCACCGACGCCAATCCCGAGTACGTGGGGAGCATCACGATAGATGAGGACTTGCTCCAAAGGGCGGACATCTGGCCAGGGGAGAAGGTGCTGGTGGCGGACGTCGCGAACGGTGCAAGGTTCGAGACTTACGCCGTGGCGGCAAAAGCGAATAGCGGCACCATCTGCGTCAATGGGAGCGCCGCCAGGCTCGTCAAGAAGGGCGACAAGGTCATCATCATGGCCTTCGAGTACACCGACGTCCCGATCTCCCCCAAGGTCGTCCTGGTCGATGAGGCCAACCGCTACGTCAAGATGGCTTGAGACCTTCCTTTAGGGCCCTCGGTTTTATTACTTCCACGAGCATTCGCCAACTTGATGAAGCTGCTGGTGTTCACCGACGGCGGCTCTCGGGGCAATCCCGGACCGTCGGCCTTCGCGTTCGTCGTCGCCTCCGAGGATGGAAGGATCCTCAGGAAGTCGGCAAGGTATATCGGGGAGGGGACGAACAATGAGGCGGAGTACAATGGGCTGGCCGCCGGCCTGAGGATGGCGCTAGAGATGGGCGCGGACGAGGTCGAGGTCGTCATGGACAGCGAACTGGTCGTCCGCCAGATCGATGGGCGATATTCAGTCAAGTCGGAGAGGCTCAGGCCGTTGTATGAGGAGGCGAGATTACTCCTGGCCCGATTCAATTCGGCGAAGGTCGTCTTCCGGCCAAGGGAAAACCCGATGACGTCCCTCGCCGACTCGCTCGTCAACGAAGAGCTGGACATGATGGCTTTCGCAAAGAGCCTGCGCAAGGCGTGAATTCATCAGGTTCGACACGGGCTGCGCGTGAATTCCGTGGTCAAGGTCTAAATAGTCGAAGCAGGAGATTGATGAGTTGGTGTCCGAGGTCGGTGGCTCAACTCTCCTCCTGAGCCAGTTGATCCCTAGTTTTCCCCACCACATCGGCCGCGGACACCAGACTCCTCTCTCCGCAGCGCATCGACGATCTCGGTCCGCTTAACCAGGATCTGCTCTCCGCTCTTCAGGTCCCTTAGGGCGACGGAACCATCGGCCATCTCCTTCTCCCCGACGATGACGGCGAACCTCGCGCCGATCGAATCGGCGTACTTGAAGTTCTTGCCGATGTTGCGCCGCATCAGGTCGACGTCGGCAGCTATGCCGCCTTTCCTCAGCTCGGCGGTGATCGAGTGCGCCGCGACTCTCATGTTCTCGGACACTGGGATGACATAGGCGACGACAGATCTCTCCTTCGGCTGGTATCCTTCCTTCTCTAGGGCGATCATGACACGGTCGAAGCCTATTGCGAATCCTGTCGAGAAGACCTTCTCGCCCCCGAACAGCTCGGTGAGCGAGTATGATCCGCCACCGCATACCTGTTTCTCAGCCCCTAGCTTCGGAGCGTCTATCTCGAAGACTATGCCTGTATAATAGTCCAGGCCTCTGACGACGCCGAGATCTACCTGGACGTTCGTGACGCCGTACGCCTCGAGGATATCGAAAACGGAACGGAGGTAGTCGCTCGCCTCTCCGGGGAACTCGTCGAGCACGGAGACCGGGCCAGTGGTCTCAGTGACCTCTACGATCGCACCGACGCGGTCTTCGGACATGCCCGCCTCCTTCATCAGCGGCCTCGCCTCCTCGTAGACCTTCTTGTCGAGCTTCTGGAGGATTCCTGGGACCTTGTCCTGCGGTACCCCCGCATCCTTCAGCATTGAGCGGAGCACGCCGATGTGGCCGACCCTGATGCGGTACTCGCCCAACCCGCTCCTCGCCACCAATGCCGCCGCCAGGCCGATGATTTCGGCGTCGGACTCCGGGGTGGGCGCGCCGATCAGCTCTGCCCCGAACTGGTAGAACTCTCGGAAACGGCCGCTCTGCGGCCGCTCATACCTGAAGCACTGACCGAAGTAGTAGACCTTGAGCGGCCTGGGCATGTTGGTGAGGTCGTTGACGAAGAAGCGCATCGCCGGCGCGGTCAGCTCCGGACGGAGGGCGATCTGCCTCCCGCCCTTGTCCTCGAAGGCGTACATCTCATCGATGATGTTCGGCCCCGACTTGAGGGTGAAGAGCTCGGTGTGCTCGAAGATCGGCGTCGATATCTCCCTGAAGCCGAAGTTCTCCGCCACGTCCTTAAAGGCGCGCTCGAGGTCCCGCCGGGCCTCCATCTCCTTCGGACCGAAGTCCCTCGTGCCGCGCGGTCTTTGAATCATCTGGAGCGCAATCGCCTGCTCGTTATTTATTTCTGCCTAGTCTATCCAGATGATGTCGCCTTGACCAGCGCTTGCTCGAGGTCCTCCATCAGGTCCGCCGGATCCTCGATGCCCACGCTGAGCCGGATGAGCGAGTCGAGAATCCCCGCCTTTTCCCTCTCCACCGGGGTGAGCGACGCGTGGGACGAGTTCAGCGGCATGCTGGCGAGGGAATCGACCCCGCCCAGGCTTGTCGCCCTTTTGATGAGCTTGAACGAGCGCAGCGCCTCCTCGGCCTCCTTCCTTCCTCCCTTCACCTCGAAGGAGACCATTCCAGAGAAGCCGCGCATCTGCCTTGCGGCGAGCGTGTGCTGAGGATGCGAATCCAATCCCGGATAGTAGACCCTGGCGACGTCCATCCGCGACTCGAGGAACTTGGCGATCGCCGTCGCGTTCTCGTTGTGCCTCCGCATCCTGACGTCGAGCGTCTTCATGCCCCGGATAAGTAGATAGGCGCCCATCGGGTCCAGAGCCCCGCCGTACTGCTTGCGCTTAGCGTCGACTCCCTCAAGCACCTTCTTCGGGCCTATCACCGCCCCGGCGATCAGGTCGGAATGGCCGTTGAGGTACTTGGTGCAGGAGTGCGCCACGATGTCTATGCCGAGCGTGATCGGGTTCTGATTGATCGGTGTGGCGAACGTGCTGTCGATCATCGTGAGCACGCCGTGCTTCCTTCCTATCTTCGCCACGCGCTCGATGTCGACGATCTTGAGCAGCGGGTTCGTCGGCGTCTCGATATAGAGAAGCTTCGTGGTCGGGGTGATCGCCCTCTCCATAGTATCTAGGTCGGAAGACGGGACCATCTTCACATCGACGCCCAGGCGGGGCAGCTCATGGTTCATGAAGTTGAACGTTCCACCGTACAGGTCCTCGATCGTCACCACGTGGTCCCCTTTGCCGACGATGGATAGTATGGTCGAGGTTATCGCCGCCATGCCCGAGGAGAATACTATCGCGCCCTCCCCGCACTCGAGCGAGGCTAGCTTCTTCTCCGCCGCCGCTATCGTCGGGTTGCCGTAGCGGCTGTAGATGTAGGTGCCCTCCGGCACTTTCCCATCCCAGGTGCTCCTGTCCTCGGTCGGGAAGAAGAACGTGGATGTCTGGTAGATCGGGGTGTTGACGGCCCCGTGCTCGTTGTCAAGCATGTCGCCGGCGTGGACGGCCCTGGTGGCGACGGCCCTCTTCTTGTCGCACATGTGCGTACTCTCGGCAGGGAAAGGCCGGTGCCTGTTGATATCCTCTTCCTCAGCCGCCGCGCTTCTTGATTATGCTCAGAACGTCCCCGTCCAGCAGGACATGGTCCAGACCGACCGTCTGTCCCGGGAATTTTGCCGACTTTCCCCAGACGACTGCATAGCGGAAGACGTTGCGCATGGAACGATGCAGAGTCTCGGCCACGTTGCCGACCGTCGCTCCCCTCCTGACAACGAGCGGTTCGTCGAGGTCGGCCTCCTGCCCCTGAGGCTTGAGGTAGACGCGGATCAGGTCGAGGTTCTTGTAGACTACCTCTCTCAGCGTATCTATCCCCTGGCCCGTCCCGGCCGAGATGAACGCGACATCGTATCCCTTGAACTTCCGCTTAAGGCCGAGCATGTAGCCCTTGTCCTTGACGAGGTCGATCTTGTTCACCGCGACCATCGCTTTCGCATAGACTCTGTTGCCCACCAGGACGTCAATGAGTTCGTCCTCGTTGAGGTCCTCTCGAATAATCACGTCCGCGTTGACGAAGCCGTACTCGGAGACGATCGCCCGGGAGAGCTCCTCGTCGATCTTCGTCAGCTTGACGGTCGTTCGGACCTGGACACCTCCGCTCTCCGTCTTTGTGATGACCACGTCAGCCGGATGCGTATTGATTCTGATTCCGACCGCCTCGAGCTCGCGGATCAGAATCTGGATGTTCGTGTCGTAGGCATCGATGACGAACATGATCAGGTCCGCCGCGCGGACGACGGAGAGGACCTCG
Source organism: Methanomassiliicoccales archaeon (assembly GCA_050015815.1). GTDB lineage: Archaea > Thermoplasmatota > Thermoplasmata > Methanomassiliicoccales > UBA472 > JAJRAL01. Next base: position 6,974 of record JBEKAR010000086.1, read on the forward strand.
CGCCCCCTGCCCTTGCCCTTCGAGGCGTCCTTGACCAGACCGGGAAGGTCGAGGATCTGGATCTTGGCGAACTTGTACGTCATGACGCCTGGGACGACGTCGAG
>JBEKAR010000087.1:0-7066 GCA_050015815.1 Methanomassiliicoccales archaeon
ACAGCTCGTCCAATGCCTCGGTGGATTCCAGACGGCGACGCTCGGTGCGCTGACGCTCGATTGGGCGGTGCTGATCGCGCTGACCGGCTTCTTCCTCTGGATCGGAATAAGTAAGTCGAGATGGAGGGAGAAATAGGGCACTCCGCCCGAAACGTGACTTGTTTCACTACTTCTTGGTCTGCCAGAGCCCGAGGATGTTACCTTCGGAGTCCTCGAAGTACGCAGTGAAGCCCATCTCTGCCATCGCGGTCTTCGGCACCAGGACCTTTCCGCCGGCCTTCTTGAGCTGGACCAGGGCCCCGTCCATATCGTCGACCTCGATCGTGATCACCGGCGCCTTCACCGGCGGACCCCGCTGCACCATTCCTCCGTTGACCGCCCCGACCTCGGTCGTCATTCCGCGCTCGTCGGTCTTGGCGCCGAACACCATGGTGTACTCGATACCTGGCTTCGGACCTGGCATGGCCATAATCTTCCAGCCGAAGACGTCGGCGTAGAACTTCCTTGCCCTATCCATCTTATCCACCGGGATCTCGAAGTGCGTCACCTTTCCCTTGACCATCGATTGACCTCGGCTGGACCACTCTCGAGGCTGCGGTATTAGAATATTGTGGACTTCCTCACCGGTCCGATTCAGTCGCTCGTTTCCCGATGCAGTCCGCGAATCAAAGCACAACTGTGAGCTAGTTCAGTCGACATGCCCCACCTCGCCGCTCTCCGCCAGGTCGGCTTCAACAGTACAGCGACGGCCGCAGAACGCAGCCTGCTCATCGGAGGTCGAACTTGCCAGTTGGCCCTATTTCAATCTTTACCGATCATGCTGCGCTACCTCTCGCGCCAACGCATCCTGAAGGTCACCAAGGCGAGCAGGATGACCGTCGCCGCGAGCAGCACGATGAAGCTCGTTAGCGGATCGATGGAGTATCCCAGACCCAGGGTGCCCTGGAACAGCGACGAGGCCTCGGTGGTCGGCAGGATGGCAGCTACTGGAACGAGATACGCCGGGAGAAGGGAGATCGAGTAGTAGACCGGCGGGAGCACCGAGAGTATCGTGGTGATGAAGCCGTTGATGACGAAGGCGTTCTGCGTGTTCGGCGCGAAGGCTGAGAAGAAGAAGCCTATGGCCGTCGTCGATATCCAGAGGAGGAGTACGACCCCTATCGCCAGGACGAGAGCGCCGACCGCCGCGCCATACGCCGCCATCAGCAGGAACAGGATGATCAGCGCCGGCGAGCCGAAGATGATCTCGGAGATCGCCACGCCGAACATGTAGGTGAGAGGAGAGACCGGCGAGGCTACCGCCATATCCTGGAACTTGTTCTGGATCTTGTACGTCGCCAGGTCGGTTCCGACGAAGAGGCCGAGCTCCGTCGTCGTCATCGTCAGCGCCCCGGCGAGCCCGTAAGGCAGGGCGACGCCCCCGCTCGCGATGAAGAGTATGAAGAGCAGCGTGAACGGCGAAATGAAGAGGAAGGCGAGGAAGAGCGGATTCCTTATCATCGGGATGAAGCCGAGGTAGTAGGCGACGGCCCAGGTCTGCCTCAGGACGCCGTCATTTCTCATATTCTTCCTCCTCGTTCTCCGCCTCGCCGACGATGTCGACGAAGACGTCATCCAGAGTAACAGGTCCGATTGAGAAGTTCGCTCCCCTGGCGAGCGCCTCGTCACTCAGCTCCTTCGCCCCCTTCGAGTCGGTGTGCACCCGGAACCTGCTCGCGATCCGGACGACGTGACCGTAGCGCTGCAGCTCGCTCTCGTCGAACTTGTCAAAGATGTCGATGCGCGTCGTCTCTCTCGACACCGCCCCCCTCACGCTCTGCGGCGTCCCTTCTACCACGATCTTGCCCTTGTTGATTATTGCCAGCTTGTCCGAGAGCGCTTCCGCCTCGTCCATGTAGTGCGTGGTGAGGATAATCGAACGGCCCCGCTCCTTGAGCTTGGTCAGTTGCTCCCAGACCTTGCGTCGGCTGATCGGGTCCAGGCCGATGCTCGGCTCATCCAAGAAGAGAAGCTCGGCGTCCGTGGCGATGGCCATCGCGACGATCACTCGCTGCTTGAACCCTCCCGAGAGCCAGGAGCTATTCTTGTCCGCGACCTCGGTGAGTTCCAGCGCTGCCATCGTCTCGTTGGTGCGGGTGGTCGCCTCGGCCTTGTCCATGCCGCGCATCCGCAGAGAGAGCATGATGTGGTCCCGCGGGGTCAGCGGATAGATCGTCTCGGCCTCCTGCGGGGTGAAGGCGATCCTCCTCCTGACCTCCTTGGCCTGTTTGACGGCATCGAAGCCAAGGACGGAGACGTTCCCTGAGGTCGGCAACAACTGGGTACCGGCTATCCTGAGGAAGGTCGTCTTGCCGGCGCCGTTGCGGCCGAGCAAAGTGAATATCTGGCCCTCCTCGATCTCAAGGGTTAGGTCGTCGAGGGCGGGCACCTTCGACTTCTTGTAATATTTCGTCAGCCCGGTCGCTTTGAGCACGGACACGCAAAGACAGTCGTGAGCGCGACGGACTAATAGTCTTCGAGTGCACCGAGCGAGCGATCGGTGCTCAGATCGAGTGATAACCTAGAGGCACTGTCGAGACTTGATACACGACAAATGCACTGAGACGACCACCGCTTGAGGTCGGAGACTACGCCTTCGAGAGATGGCATAGACTCACGGGAGCCATTTACCTTGGCTTCACTTCTCCCTCTCTAGCTCCGCCTTCGCCGTGGCGAACTGCCTTTTCTTCTCCTCGGAAACCTTCGGATAGCTCGGGTTCAGCCTTTCGATTTCGGCCGCGACGATCTCCGCCACCAAAGCCCGGGCGGCCCACTTGTGGTCCGCTGGAACGATGTACCATGGAGAGTGCTTCGTGCTCGTCTCGGTCAGCATGGCCTCGTACACCTTCACGTACTCGTCCCAGAAGGCCCGCTCCTTGAGGTCGGACGGCTCGAACTTCCAGAGCTTGTCCGAATCATCGAGGCGCTTCAAGAGTCGCTTCCTCTGTTCCTCCTTCGAGATGTGCAGGAAGAACTTCAGGATCAGGGTGCCGTTCTGCGAGAGATGCCGCTCGAAGGCGTTGATGTCTCTGTAGCGCTCATCCCAGAACTTCTCGCCCCTCTTTCCCGGAGGCATGCGCTGCGCGTCCAGCAGCTCGGGATGGACCTTGACGACGAGCACGTCCTCGTAGTAGGAGCGATTGAAGATGCCGATCTCGCCCCTCCCGGGAAGGCACTTGAAATAGCGCCAAAGGAAGTCATGGTCGCTCTCCTCCGGCGTCGGGACCTTGAAGCTGTAGACCCTGCAGCCCTGCGGGTTGACCCCGGACATCACGTGCTTGATGGTGCCGTCCTTGCCCGCGGCATCCATGCCCTGTAGCACGATCAGAACGGAATAGATGTTGCTGGCCCAAAGCAGTTCCTGCGCCGCAGCCAGCGACTTCTTGTTCCCCTCGAGGATCTGGGCCGCCTGCTGCTTGACGGTCTCCTCGCTGTCGTTCCTCAGCTCATCGCTCATCGCCCAGTCCGTCTCGTACTCGGAGAGGTCGACCCTCTTGCCCTCCTTGACGATGCACTCCCTGACGAGCTTTTTCTTGACCACGTTTCGCCCTCCTAGCGATAGACGACTACGCAGTATGGGGAATAAAGAAGCTGGCATCCCCGGTCGAACTCGAGGAAGGCGTTCCGCTATGTGGTCACTTGCGGTCACAAATGCCCATCCTGCCCAAGTAAGGTGACCACCGCTCTGACATCACGTGAGGAGGACGCCAGTCGGAAAGGAGCCGGTACCAGGCAGGACCGAAAGGAAGGAAAGACGATGACCGATCAAATGGGAGGAATTCGCTGACCCTGGTAGGGCGTCCGCGCAAGAGAGAACCGAACTAAGGAGGTAAGGAAAATGAAGCATGGATCAGTGGATACGCTCGACAGAATTGGGCCTGCGGGACAGGCGGCTCAAGACGACACTGCGATAGTGGTCGAGCGTCTGAGCAAAAAGTATGAAGACGTCCTGGCAGTCGACGACATCAGCTTCTCGGTCCGATCGGGCGAGGTATTCTCGCTCCTCGGGCACAATGGGGCGGGCAAGACGACGACGGTGGAGATACTAGAGGGACTGAGGAACCCGACGTCGGGTTCGGCGCACATTCTTGGAGTCGACGTGACGAACGGCTACACCAAGATCCGGGGGAAGGTCGGGATCCTGCCCCAGGACTTCGAGCCGTTCGAGAACCTGAAGCCGATCGAGACGGTCGAGTATTGGGGCGCGCTCTATGGACTGAAATTGAAAAAGGGAGAGTGCCACGAACTACTCTGCAGCGTCGACCTGGCGCACCGGGAGAACGCCCTCTCGAAGCACCTGTCTGGCGGAGAGAAGAGGAAGTTAGGGATCGCCCTAGCGATGGTGAACCGGCCTCAGGTGCTCTTCCTCGACGAGCCGACGACCGGCCTCGATCCGAAGGCCAGGCGCGACCTGTGGGACCTGATCGTGGCGTTGAAGAAGAAAGGCACAACGATCTTCTTGACGACGCACTACCTCGACGAGGCCGAGGTGCTCTCGGACCACATCGCGATCATGAACAAGGGGAAGATAGTCGCGGAAGGCAGCCCGAGGCAGATAATCCAGAAGTTCGGCCGGAAGGCGACGGTGACGCTATTCGGCGCCGGGAGCAGGGGACTGGAGGAGATGCACCGGCAAGGGGTCGAGGCGACGCTGCAGAACGACGACGTCGTGGTCAGCGTCTCCGATCCTTCCAAGATCGAGCATTGGTTCGCCGGGCTCTTCGAGGCCGGCGTCGAAGTGAAGGACATGAGCATCAAGCGCGACACGCTCGAGGACGTCTTCCTCGGCCTGATCGCGGCGAAGAAGGCGGAGGCGGTGGCACAATGAGCCGCTTCCTTGCCGACCTGAAATCGTACGCGAAGCAGTACTCGCGCTCGAAGGCGGGCATGTTCTTCACGTTCATCATGCCAATCATGCTGATGGTCCTCTTCGGGGCGATGTTCTCGCAGAACACGAACTCGGTCTCGCTGCCGGTGCAGAACCTGGATGGCGGGCCGGCCTCGATGCAGTTCCTCGACGCGCTCAACCAGAGCGGGGTCGTCAAAGCGGAGATGGTCCCCGCCACGGCCGACCTGGGCGCGTATATCCAGGACCACTCGCTCTCCATCGCGCTGCAGATCCCGACGTCCTTCTCCGCGGATATGCAGAAGAGAGTCTCCGACCCGAACGCCTCGCTCGCCACGGTCACGCTGTACGGGGATCCGTCGAAGTCGACGTATCAGATGGCGCAGGGCGCGACGAACGGCGTGGTCGAGGCGATGAACTTCCGGCTCGCGCAGGCGGACCCGGTGCTCGGGGTGCAGGCGCAGACCCTCCCGAACGCGAAGAACTACAACTACATGGACTTCTTCCTGCCGGGCGTCATCGGCATGATGGTCATGAGCGTGGCGCTCTACGGCATGACCGAGATCTGCTCGATGTACCGGACGAAGGGCTACTTCAAGCTCCTCGCCACGACGAAGATCAAGAAGTACGAGTGGCTAACGACGAAGTTCGTGGTTTACGCGGTCATGCTCACCGCCTCGCTGCTCGTGACGTATACGGTCGGAGTGCTCGTGTTCGGCATGAGCGTGCCGCTGACGCCGTTGGCGTTCGTCTTCATCCTTGCGGGTTGCTTCCTGTTCATCAGTATGGGCATGCTCATTGGCACGGTGATTAAGGACGCAGAGACGGGCATGGCGATCACGAACGCGATCGGCTTCCCGATGATGTTCCTCGCGGGCAGCTTCTTCCCGATCGAATCCTACCCCGGCTTCCTCCAGGCGGCGGCATACTTCATGCCGCTGACGTACCTGAACAACGGGCTGAGAGACACGATGGTCTTCGGCAACACCGGATCGGCGCTGATCAACCTGGCGGTCGTGCTGGCGATCGGCTTGTTCTTCGCGCTCCTGTCGTCGAAGCTGATGTCGTGGAAGGAGGCCTAGGCGACAGGAACGAGTTCGCGATGACGGACTGTTTTCAAACCAAGAGGGCCCCGTGCCCTCGACCCTTTCCTATCAAATCCTTCGGAAGGAATCCGCACGACTAACTAGCGATGGCACCAACCTCACATCGAGACGACTCCCGGGAACCCTGCCTGCGCGACGATTGCCACAATCAAATGGGGTAGGGACGGAAGTATGACGTGAGGGCCATAGGGCTCAGCCCAGCTTGCCCCCGCACTCCCCGCAGAACCTCGTGCCGATCGGCGATTGCGCGCCACACTTCGGGCAGACCAGCATTCCGAGTGGAGCGCCGCAATTGTTGCAGAACTTTCCCGCCCCCGCCGGCTTGCCGCATTTCGGGCAGAGCGTCTGTCTCTCTGTGATCTCGCCAGTGAAGACCTGCGTCTGCGCCGCCTTCGCAGTGATGTCCTCCTTCATCTTCTGCGCCCTCGCCGCGGAGACCTCGACGGCCTCCCGTGGCGCGTCGTCGACGCACAGCTGCGCCTCCTCGTTCCAGTCGTCGTCGCAGACGTAGCGGTAGCACTTGGGGCAGCGCTTGAAATGCCCCTGCGCCTCGTGCGTCATGTCCTCGAACGCCTTCTCATGCTCCTTGTGCCATTCCGGCGTCATGCCTTCGAACTTGTCGCTGATGATGCTGGTGCCGGTGTCCGCAGCGGAGCCGACGTTGTAATGCCCAGTGAGCTGGCCGGCCGCGCTCGCCGCCCTGCCCAGCCCGCGGAACAGCTTGCCCTTCTTATATGTAGTCGATTCCAGGAAGCGCGTCTTGTAGCCGGCGTTGCAGATGTCGCAGAAGAAGGTGAAGCCGAAGCCCGCCTCTGTGCTGTTGTCCTCCATGTTCTTCGTGAACGCGATCATAGCGTTGCTCATGTCCTAACCCCCGTTGTCGGCTGAGGAAGCGGTTTGTGGCACTTGATGCAGTTCGGCCCGAGCGGCGGCTGCTCCGTCTGGCACTTCTTGTTCTGACAGACGACGGTCAGGCGCTGTCCGCACGCCTGGCAGTAATCCCCGAAGAATGTGCTCTTGCCGCATTTCGGGCAGGTGATGGTCAAGTTCAGGCCGCAGGTCGGGCAAAGCTTCC
>JBEKAR010000088.1:0-6994 GCA_050015815.1 Methanomassiliicoccales archaeon
TATAGGATCGACGAGCCCAAGGTCGTCGTGCTCCTTTTCGGCTCTGGAAAGCTAGTGTGCACCGGCGCCCGGAAGCCCCAGGACGTCGAGGCCGCGGTCAACAAGATCACCGAGGAGCTAAAGGCGGCAGGGTTGCTACGGTGACGAGCCTGCCGATCCTCGACAACCACGTCCACCTCGACCCAAAGGGCCGCAACGTCGAGGCGGCGAAGGACTTCGAAAGGGCCGGGGGGACGCACTTCATCCTTGTTCACTTGCCCTACGAGGACGCCCCCATCGCCGACGGGGCGGACTTCGAGCGATCGTACGATATCACGCTGAAGATGGCCGACCGATGCCGGAGCGAGACCAAGCTCGGCGTCGACGTCGTGCTTGGCCCACACCCGGTACTGCTCATGGAGATGATGCGCAAGATGTCCATAGCGCAGGCGGTCGAAGTGATGAAGGACGGCATGGAGATCGCGCAACGCCTCGTCCTGGAGAAGAAGGCGGTCGCGATCGGGGAGATCGGCAGGCCGCACTTCCCCGTCGACCCGGAGATCATGGAGGCGTCGAACAACATCATGAGCTACGGGATGACGCTGGCGAAGGAGGCGAGATGCCCTGTCGTCCTGCACACCGAGAGCGCGACGCCGGAGATGATGGCCGGGCTGGCGCAGATGGCGGACGAGGCCGGTCTTCCGCGGGAGAAGGTCATCAAGCACTACTGCCCGCCGCTCATCCGCGAGGAGGAGAACCACGGAATCTTCCCGTCGGTGCTCAGCTCGCGCACCGCGATACGCCAGGCGGTGGAGAAGGGACCGAGGTTCGTGATGGAGACGGACTACCTGGACGACCCGCGCAGACCCGGGGCGGTGATGGCGATCACCACCGTCCCGAAGAGAACGAAGGCGCTGCTCGAAGAGCGGGTGATGTGCTTGGAGCACGCGCTCAAGGTCCACAAGGACAACCCAGAGAAACTCTACGGAATCGAGGTCAAGGGCTGATCACGAACGGATGGAGAACTTCGAGAACTCGTTCTTCGCTTCGCCCCAGGTCACCTCGACCTTGACTATCCTGGCGCGGGGATGCTCCTCCCTCAGGCGGCGCACGACCTCCTCGATGTTGTGCTTGTCGCCCTCGAACACCGCCTCGACCGTGCCGTCCGAGCGGTTCCGGACCCATCCAGTGACGCGTTGTTGCATCGCGAAGCGGCGGGTGTAATCGCGGAAGTGCACGCCCTGCACGATGCCCACGAACTTGACCTCCGCTCGAGCCTCCACCACGTTCATTTCGCATGAGTTGTGGAATCATAATCCATTGCTCCTTCGACGAGGGTATGAAACGCATGTCTGGATTGTCGTCGCCGAGGAAAAAACCCTTAAATAGTGTTCCGCCCTATGTCTTCACGCCAGATGGGATGCGTTCTGGTTCGAGCCGAAAGGCTCGGGAGGATGGGATCGTGAAATCATTGGTCGAGGAGGCACTGGCCAGGGACAGCGGAATAGGATCCGGTGTCCCTATTTTCGGAGCGCAGCAACCGGACATGGAAGGGAGCGATGCGAGCGACGCCGAGCTCGTGGACATACTTCAGAAGCTCAAGACAAATGTCAAGATCATAGGCTGCGGCGGTGGCGGGAGCAATACCATCGCGCGCATCAGCGAAGAGGGGGTGGTCGGCGCCGAGCTTTATGCCATGAACACCGACGCGCAGCATCTTCTCTCGATCCAAGCCCCGCATAAAGTCCTGCTCGGAAGGAGGACGACGAGGGGCCTGGGCGCTGGAGCGATGCCTCAAGTGGGCGAATCGGCCACTAGGGAGGCGGAGGAGGAGATCAAGCGGATACTGGCCGACACGAACCTCGTCTTCGTCACCGCGGGAATGGGGGGCGGCACCGGAACTGGATCAGCGGCCGTCGTGGCGGAGATGGCGAAGGATGCTGGGGCGCTCGCGGTCGCGGTCGTCACGACGCCGTTCAAGGGCGAGGGGAGGCCTCGCATGGAGAACGCCGAGTGGGGACTGGAGAGGCTGCGCAATGTCGCCGACACGGTCATCGTCGTCCCGAACGACAAGCTCCTCGAGCTCGTGCCGAGGCTCTCGCTCAACGCGGCATTCAAGGTCGCGGACGAGGTCCTGATGCGGGCGATCAAGGGCATCACCGAACTGATCACGAAGCCCGGGCTGGTCAACCTGGACTTCAACGACGTCAAAACGATCATGAAGGGTGCGGGCGTGGCGATGATCGGCCTGGGAGAGAGCGACGCGGACGCCGACGACCGGGCGATGGAGGCGATCGAGCAGGCGCTCAACTCGCCGTTGCTCGAGGTCGACATCTCAGGTTCGAACGGAGTGCTCATCAACGTCATCGGCGGACCGGACATGACGATCAGCGACGCGGAGCGCGTGGCGGAGGAAGTGCAGAAGAAGGTTTCTCCGAACGCCCGCATCATCTGGGGCGCGGCTATCGACCCGACGCTGGAGCACCGTATCAGGGTGATGGTCATCGCGGCGGGAGTGAAGTCGAAGCAGATCCTCGGAGGCTCGGGGGACCTCACCCGCTTGAAGGGGGCGGACGTCGACTTCATCAGGTGACGCCGCTCCTAGCGTGCCGGCCTGCTGGCGAACGTGGCCACACTCAAATTATATAATCACGTACGGTAATGCAGACCGCACGGGACTAGGGTGGACCAGATATACGTTCGCTCCAAGGAGGTAAGTTTGTGAAATCGTTCATCAGCGACGCGCTCGCTCGCGCAGGGCCCGCGGCACCGGCAGAAATGACCCCGTCATACCAGCAGAGCTACTCAGCCGAGGACGAGGAGCTGGAACGTATCCTGGCCAGCCTCAAGACCAACATCAAGATCATCGGCTGCGGTGGCGGCGGCTCGAACACGATTGACCGGATGAGCGAGGCGGGAATCGTCGGCGCGGACCTCTATGCCGCGAACACCGACGCACAGCACCTTCTCGCGATCAGAGCACCGCACAAGGTGCTCTTGGGCAGGAGGAGCACGAGAGGTCTTGGCGCAGGAGCGCTGCCGCAGGTCGGGGAGGAGGCCGCAAGGGAGGCAGAGGAGGAGCTCAAGAAGGCGCTCAACGGCGCCGACATAGTGTTCATCACCGCGGGGCTGGGAGGAGGCACTGGCACCGGTTCAGCACCGTTCGTCGCTCAGCTCGCCAAAGAGATGGGCGCGCTCACCATCTGCGTCTGCACCTCGCCGTTCCGGGCCGAGGGCGCGATCCGCATGGAGAACGCCGAGTGGGGACTGGAGCGACTGAGGAGCGTCGCCGACACCGTCATCGTCATCCCCAACGACAAGCTCATCGAACTCGTACCGAGGCTCTCACTGAACGCCGCCTTCAAGGTGGCGGACGAAGTGCTCGTCAGAGCGATCAAGGGCATCACCGAACTGATCACGAAGCCCGGGCTGGTCAACCTGGACTTCAACGACTTGCGCACGATTATGAAGGGCGCGGGCGTGGCGATGATCGGCCTGGGAGAAGGAGAGGACGACGACCGCATCGACCAGGCGGTCAATGAGGCGATCAACTCGCCGCTCATCGACGTGGACATAACCGGAGCGACCGGCGCCCTCGTCAACGTGACCGGCGGTGAGAACATGACGGTCTCCGAGGCGGAGAAGGTCGCGGAGATCATCCAGGGCAAGATCAATCCGAACGCCCGCATCATCTGGGGCGCGGCGATCGATCACACCCTGCAGGACAAAGTGAGGGTCATGGTCGTGATCACTGGCGTGAAGTCGAAGCACATCCTCGGGCCGAAGGAGACCGCTACGAAGGGCTCGATGGACGTAGACTTCATCAGGTGAACCAAAAGGAATTTAATATAGAAGGGATTCGGGAATAGGTCGTAAGAAGTGCATCGCGATGGACGTAGTTGACAAATCGTGGGAAGTCCAAGAGGACATCGAGGAGCGCGTAAAGCGCATCGGCAAGGGCAAGTATGGCCGTGTCATAAAGATGGCCAGGAAGCCCACCAATGATGAGTACGTCAAGACCATAATGGTCACCGGCCTGGGAATGGCCGTGATCGGCGGTCTCGGTTTCCTCATCTACTTGATCTGGACATCAATCCCAGGATTGGTCCGCTAGTCCTGCGTCGATGGGGCGTGGATAAACATGAGCGAAGAGGTCAACCCACCGGCCGTTCCCGCTGAGCCAGCCGAAGCGCCGGTGCCCCAGCAATTGCCTGAGACAACGACGACTGCGGCCCTGGCGTTCGCCGGCGAGAAGGACGACCGCAAGGTCGCGGCTGGAGAGCCATCGTACTGGAACATATCGCTGAAGAGCGACCAGCCTGGCAAGCACAAGGCATCAATCAAGATCACCATCTCCCTGACCGGCGGCGAGGGCGCCGCGGAGTGGGAGGCTAGGATACACGACGCCAACGAGCGGATCATATGGGACAGCGCGTCGATCTCCCAGGGCGTCGACATCAACCTCGACGGCGGCAAGCCGAAGGAGCTGAAGTTCGAACTCCAGGCGCCCAAGGGAGTGAGATACGCGGAGGGGGCGAAGGCGACGCTCGAGGCGTGCATGACAGACGCTCCCTCGGTCTGCGACCGCATGGAGTTTTCCGCTGTCGCGAGACAGTCGGTGGTCGCGCTGAAGGCGTCGATCGGACACGAGCGGCAGGTCGCCGATGACGTCGCCTCGAAGGCGAAGGTGGCGAAGAGCGGCATCTACGCCATCCTGGCGCCGACGACGTTGCGCGGATACGTGCTCATCGAGGGCATGAACACCGACGAGCTGAAGGAGACCGTCCGCGGAATCCGCCGGGCGCGCGGCCTGGTGGAGGGCGAAACGAGCTTCGCGGAGATCGACCACTTCCTCACGCCCAAGCCCCTAGTGTCGGGCATCATGGAGGGCGACGTGGTCGAGCTGATCGCCGGCCCGTTCAAGGGCGAGAAGGCGAGGGTGAAGCAGATCGACGAGGCGAAGGAGGAGATCACCGTCGAGCTGTTCGAGGCGATGGTGCCGATCCCCGTCACCGTCAGAGGAGATCACGTCAGAGTTCTAGAGAAGGAGAAGTGAAGCGATGGCTGAAACGATTGAAGTACTGGTTGAGGGCGGCAAGGCGTCGGCCGGTGTGCCCCTGGGACCTGCCCTGGGCCCGATGGGTATCAATGTTGTCCAGGTCGTGGCGAAGATCAACGAGAAGACGAAGGGGTTCGAGGGCATGAAGGTGCCAGTGAAGGTCATCGTCGACACGAAGACCAAGGCGTTCGAGATCAAGGTCGGTACGCCGCCGACGTCCTCGCTCATCTTCAAGGAGATCGGGGCGGAGAAGGGCTCCGGCACTCCGAACAAGTCGAAGGCGGGCAACCTGACGATCGAGCAGGCGGTCAAGATCGCCGGCATGAAGCAGGACTCGCTCATGGGAAAGAACCTCAAGTCCCGCGTAATGGAGGTCGTCGGCGTCTGCGTCTCGTCCGGGGTGACGGTCGAAGGCAAGGACCCGAAGGTCATCCAGAAGGAGATCCGGGAAGGCAAGTGGGACGCGAAGCTCGCGGTCTGAGCCCCGAAATCCTTATTAACGACGGGAGTATAGAGGGACTCCACCACTGTAGGAGAGCTCCGGCTCGTTGGCACTACGGGAGGGATAACGTTTGGCAGAGAAAGCGACACTAACGGCCGTCAAGAAGGCGCTAGAGAGTTCTAAGAAGCGCAACTTCGTCGAGACGGTCGATATTTCGATCAACTTGAAGGACATCGACCTATCCGTCCCAAAGAACCGTGTTCAGGATGACGTCATCCTGCCTCACGGCAGGGGGAGGCCGGTCAAGGTCTGCGTCATCGGCGGGAACGAGATGGTCGCGAAGGCGCGATCGGTCGCGGACCGCACCCTGACGGCGGACGAGCTGGGAAAGATCGCCGATGACAAGAAGGCGGCCAAGAAGATGGCGGCGGAGTTCGACTACTTCATCGCCGAGGCGCCGCTGATGCCGACGGTCGGTAAGCGCTTGGGTATCGTACTCGCCCCGAGGGGCAAGATGCCCAGGCCGATCCAGCCCGGCGCGGACCCGAAGCCCTTCATCGAGACGCTGAGGAAGACGATCACCGTTCGGTCGAAGGACCGGAAGACTTTCCACACCGCGGTCGGTACCGCGGCGATGACGCCGGAACAGCTGGCGGAGAACGTCGACGCGATCCTGAAGAGGCTGACAACGAAGCTTGAGCGGGGCGCGATGAACATCGGCTCCGTTTACGTCAAGACGACCATGGGACCGTCGGAGAGGGTGATGTAGGATGGCGCACGTCGCACCCTGGAAGAAGGAGGTCGTGGGCGAGATCACCACCGCGATGAGGACGCACAAGGTGATCGCCATCGTAGACCTCCATGGAATACCGTCGGCCCAGCTCCAGATGATGAGGCAGGGCATGCGCCCGAAGGCCCAGATCATCATGTCCCGCAACACGCTGATGGATATCGCCATCGACGAGGCGGCGAAGGACAAGCCGGGCCTGGAGAAGCTCAAGGACCTGATGGGAGGGCAGGTCGCTATAGTCGCGACCGACGCCAACCCGTTCAAGCTGTTCCGTGAGATGGAGTCCACCAAGTCCAAGGCCGCCGCGAAGGCCGGGGACATCGCCCCCGAGGACATCGAGGTCAAGGCAGGCGATACTCCATTCAAACCCGGCCCGATCGTCGGCGAGCTGCAGAAGGTAGGCATACCCGCCGGAATCGAGGGCGGCAAGATCGTAATCAAGAAGGACAAGGTCCTGGTGAAGAAGGGAGAGGTCATCTCGCCAGAGCTCGCCGCCGTTCTCCCGAAGCTCGAGATCCTGCCCATGACCGTGGGCATGGACCTGAGGGGAGCGTTCGAGGACGGCCTGATCTACAAGAAGGACGCCCTGGACATCCCGGCGGACTACTACGTCTCGAAGCTCGCGGCCGCGTCCCGCAGCGCCTTGGGCCTGGCGGTCGAGATCGCCTACCCGGCGCCCGAGACGGTCGGCCCGATCATGGCGAAGGCCTACCGGCAGGCGGTG
>JBEKAR010000089.1:0-7888 GCA_050015815.1 Methanomassiliicoccales archaeon
CGGCGCGTCCCTGGCTATCGTGCTCGGCTTCAGTTTCGTTGGGGGGGCGTGGGCGATTCCGGCGATGGCCTTCATCTTCTGCGTCGCGACGATGTTCCTCGTCTACGGCATATCGCGCACCGGCGGCATAGTCCCGGTCGAGACCCTACTGCTAGCGGGCATCGCGGTCGGGGCGCTGTTCTCCGCCCTGGTTTCGTTCATGCAGTTCATCGCGGGCGAGCAGCTCAGTTCGGTTGTGTTCTGGCTCATGGGCGGCCTCTCCTCGGCCACGTGGGACCAGCTCGTCGTCGTCACCCCGCTCATCGCGATCGGCACGCTCGCCATCATGTGGTTCGGCCGGGACCTCAATCTGATGACGATTGGCGAGGAGCATGCCTCCAGCCTCGGAGTCGACACTCAGAAGGTGATCCTCTACCTGACCGTCGCCACATCGGTCGTCGTCGCGGCGGCCGTCTCCGTCTCTGGCGTCATCGGTTTCGTCGGGCTGATCATACCGCACATCATCCGAATGATGGTCGGCCCGGACCACCGCATCCTCATTCCTGCGTCAATCGTCGCCGGTGCCGCATTCCTAGTGCTGACCGACACATTCGCGCGGACGATCCTCGCGCCGGCCGAGCTGCCGGTGGGCATCGTGACCGCCGTCCTCGGAGCGCCGTTCTTCCTCTACCTCCTGAGAAGGCGCAAGCACATGATGGGGTGGTGAGGACGAGGCTGAGCGTGCAGGGCGTGGAGTTCGGGTACAAGAGCGTGCCTGTGCTGGAGGACGTTGGGTTCAGCGCCGAGGCCGGTGAGGTCGTCGGCATACTCGGGCCCAATGGTTCGGGCAAGACCACTCTCCTAAAGTGCATGAACAAGGCATTGAAGCCTAAGGCCGGCTCGGTCTTGGTCGACGATAGGGACATTTCGATCCTGCCGAGGAAGGAGATCGCGAAGGAGATATCGTGATGATGGGGCGGGGCCCGAACCTGAGGCGGTTCGAGATGGAGGGCGAGGCGGACATCAAGATCGTCAAGCGGGCGATGAAGGCCACCGATGTGATCGAGCTCGCGGCCAGGCCGATGACAGAGCTCAGTGGTGGCGAGAGGCAGAGGGTGATCATCGCCCGTGCTCTCGCCCAGACGCCGAAGATACTCCTGCTCGACGAACCGACGCTGCACCTCGACGTCAACCATCAGCTCGAGATTCTCGAAATGGTCAGGCACCTTGCGAAGAAGGACAACCTGACGGTCGTCATGGTCTCGCACGACCTGAACATGGCCGCCCGTTTCTGCGACAAGATGCTCCTCCTCTTTGAGGGCAAGGTCATCGCCGCCGGGAAGATACCAGAGGTGCTCACCAGCGAGAACATGGAGAAGGTGTTCAAGATCCGCGCGGTCGCGACGTACGACGAGAGGTTCGGGGGGTACGGCGTGACGATCCTGGGTTTCATCCCGCGGAACGAAAGCGGGCCGGCGGAGAGCGATTAATAGAGCGGACGTCGTTCTATCGGCGTCATGACGTCGCAGGTGAAGGTGGACACGAGGCTCTGCTCGCACGAGACGACGATCCGAGCGACCGACAAGGGGGATGGCACGGTCGGCATCGAGATCGAGAGCGACTGCTCATCGATCCAGACGTACGCCGACAAGCTCAAGTCGGCGGACGTGAGGGACCTCACCGAATGGAGCGGCTCGAAGGTGCTGGAGCTCGCGGGGGCGTCCGGCCTGACGACGACCTGCCCCATCCCCACGGCGGTGTTCAATTGCTGCTGGGTCGAGATCGGAATGATATCAAAGAGCCTCGCGAGGGACAGGGGTCCGATCTGCATACACTTCGTCGACTAGGCCCTGGTCGAACATTCTTATACCCACCCGCCTTTAACGGGGATTCATGAGCGGAGGGCGCACGGCGCTCCTTTGGAACGACGACTTCATGAAGTACTCGTTCGGGGAAGGACATCCGTTCCAGCCCATCCGCTACAAGATGACCGTCGACCTCCTGGAGAAGATGGACGTTCTGCATGGCGACGCGGTCAAGATAGTCTCGAAGTCCGCCACGGTCGACGATCTCCAGCTGGTACACGACCCTCACCACGTCGACTTCGTCAGGGAGATGTCGGACAAGGGCGAGGGAGTCCTGGATAGGGGAGATACTCCGGCGACGAAGGAGCTGTTCGAGGGGAGCCTTGCCGCGGTCGGTGCGACGATCCGCGGAATGGAGGGGATCATGAGCGGCGAGTTCGTTCACGCCTTCAACATGGCCGGGGGACTGCACCACGCCGCGCCGGACCACTCTGCTGGCTTCTGCGTCTTCAACGACATGGCCGTGGCGGTGCGCCGCCTGCAGCAGGAGCACGGGTTGAAGCGCATCGCAATCATCGACATCGACGGGCATCACGGCGATGGGACACAGGCGACGTTCTACGCCGAGAAGGTGCTGACGATCTCATTGCACCGCCACGGTCGGGCGATATACCCCGGCACTGGCAGGATCGAGGAGGTCGGGGAGAAGGACGGGCGCGGCTACTCGCTCAATGTCCCGTTGCCGTGCGCCACCGGCGACAAGACCTATCTCGATGCCTACCGCCGCGTCGTCATCCCGGCACTCGAGGAGTACAAGCCAGAGTTCATCATCCACCAATTCGGCGTCGACGGGCACTACAAGGACCCGCTCGTCGGCCTCGGGCTCACCACTCATGCCTACCAGGAGATCGCGACGGTCACCCACGACCTGGCGCACTGTCTGTGCGACGGCAAGTATCTTGTCGTCGGAGGCGGAGGGTACAACCTCGACACGGTGCCGCGCTGCTGGGCGATTATGTTCTGCGTTCTGTCAGGAAGCTACCCAAAGGACATGTCAGAGTTCGAGGCGCTGCACGACCCGAGGGCACCGTCCGAGCCCGACGACGTCCCGGAGATCGTCCGCGAGACCGTCGACAAGCTCGTCTACGACGCCCTACCGCTCATCCGCGGGAACTGAGAACGGTGCTCCGGCCTCAGAAATGAAGGAAGAAGCGAGTGGCGCCCCGGTCGGGATTCGGACCCGAGTCCCAAGCTCGACAGGCTTGGATGATAGGCCGCTACACTACCGGGGCAGCCTTTCTCCAGAATAAGTAGGTCATATTTATGGATTGAGTATCCGGGCGATTGCTGAACGCTCTGGGCGATAGGTGGGGCGCAGAGTCTTTAACCGCGATTCGGATGAGGTGTAGAGACCATGGAGGACCGCAAGCTCCGCGTCACCGACTACATGATCCGCGAGGTCGTCTCGATTCCCGCCGACTTCACCGTCGAGCAGGCGGTCGAGAAGCTCATCCACACGGAGTTCCACGGGATGCCGGTGACGGAGGATGAGAAGCTGGTCGGTTTCGTCACGGCGAAGGAGCTCCTGCGCAACATAGAGAAGCCGAAGGAGAAGGTGCGGGAGATAATCCGCAAGGGCACCTACTCTGTCAGCCCGGAGATGGACCTGGATGACGCGGCGAGGGTCCTATTCCGCTACGGCCTGAGGAACGTTCCGGTCGTGACGGACGAGGGCGAACTCGTCGGCGTCATCTCGAACCTCGATATCGTCAGGTCGCACATCGAGCGGGCGACGCCGAACAAGGTGCAGATGGTCAAGGCGTTCCTTGAGAAGAAGCATGGGATCCACATCGACATCAAGCGCCGTGTCATCCCGATCGACGAGCTCAGGCCGACGCAGCACGAGGTCTTCGCGGATGAACTGCTCGGGCGGAAGGAGGAGATTCGTCGCGGACTGGTTGAGCCCATCATCGTCATCAGGAAGCGCACCTACTACCTGCTCGTCGACGGGCATCACAGGGTTCTCGCAGCGAAGCAGATGGGGGTCAGGCAGTTCTCCGCCGTCGTCCTCGAGCCGGACCGTGAGGTCGAGCTCGGAATGGAGAAGTCGGCCGAAGCATGGGGCCTGCACAAGATGGACGATGTCAAGATCATCGACGCGTCGCACCATCCGCTGGTCGAGATAACGACTCGTCTGCTGAAGGACGAAGGGCGTTGAGTCTCTGGGGCCTCAATTGGTTCTGGTCACTGCTTTCTCAGCGATTCGAGTATGATCTTCTGCTCCGTCGCCGCGACCATTGGGATCGTCTTCAGCACAGTGTCGGGGTTCAGGCTGATGCTGTCGATGCCGGACCTCACCAGGAATTCGGTGAACTCCGGATAGACCGAAGGCGCCTGACCGCAGATGCCGACCGGCCTGCCGTGCTTATGCGCCGCCTCGATGAGCATGCGTATCGCGCGCTTGATCGCGTCCTGCCGTTCGTCGAAGTAGCCCATCTTGCCGAGGATGTCGGAGTCCCTGTCCGCGCCCATGATGAGCTGCGTCAGGTCGTTCGAGCCGATCGAGAAACCGTCGCAGACCTCGCTGAACTCCTCGGCCATGAAGATGATTACTGGCACCTCGGCCATGAGGTAGAGCTTGAAGTCTGGCCCACGCTTCAGGCCGATTTCCTCCATCATCGCCGTGATGTCCTTGACCTCCTGAACGGTACGGACGAACGGCAGCATGACCCAGATGTTCTTCAGGTTCATCTCCTCGCGCGCCCTCTTGACCGCCTTGAGCTCGAGCTTGAAGGAGTCACGGAAGCCCGGTGAGACGTAACGAGAACATCCCCTCCAGCCGATCATCGGGTTCTGCTCCTGTGGCTCGAACTTCTCGCCCCCGGGCATGTCGCGGTACTCGTTCGTCTTGAAATCTGAGAGGCGCAGGATCACCGGCCTGGGGAAGAACGCCTTCGCCACGACCCCGATGCCTTCCGAAAGCCTGTCGACGAGCTCATCCGAGCGCCCGTCCTCGATCATCTTCTGCGGGTGCTCCAGGATGAACGAGGTGAAGAGGAACTCGATGCGCATCAGCCCGACGCCAGACACGGGCAGCTTGGAGTACTCCTCCGCCTTGTGGGGGATGCCCACATTGGCCATGATCTTGGTGCCGGTCACCGGGACGCCGAACGAGGCCATCGCTGTCGGCGCCTCTGGGGCCTTCTTCTCCTCCGCACCTTCCATCACGAGGCCTCGCGTGCCATCGACCGTTATGACCATTCCGTCGGAGAGCTTCGCGGTCGCCTCCCTGGCTCCTACGATGCACGGGGTACCGAGCTCCCTTGCGACGATCGCCGCGTGGCAGGTCATTCCTCCCTCGTCCGTGACGATCCCTGCCGCCCGGGTCATCGCCGGCACCATATCCGGTGAGGTCATCACCGTTACGAGGATGTCGCCCTGTTTCACGCAGTCTAGACTGTCCTCCTCCTTGAGGAGGCGGACCGGTCCCGATGCCACGCCCGGGCTCGCTCCAAGTCCCTTCACCAGGACATTCATCTTCTTCTGCTCGCCACCGACCGCGCACTTGCCTTCGCTCACCTTTCCACCCTTCCCGTTGCCCCCGAGCGTCGTCACCGGCCTTGCCTGGACGACGTAGAAGTCTCCATCCTCTAGGCACCACTCGATGTCCATCGGCTTGTTGTAGTGAAGCTCGATCTGGTTTCCGACGTCCGCGATTTCCAGAATCTGGTCATCGGTCAGCTTCTGTTCGCTCGCCATCTCCGGGGCGACATCCGCTCTGACAGTCTCCCCGGTCTTTCCGCGAACGAGCTTCCAGGTCTGCTTGGAGATCATTTTGTTGATGATCTTGGTGTGGAACTTGTCGACCACGTAGGTATCGGGCGTGACCTTCCCGCCGACTATCGACTCGCCGAGACCGTAGCCCGCCTCGACGATGATGTGCGGCAGCTCGGAGTTCGGGTCCACCGTGAACATGATGCCCGCGATGTCCGAGTTGACCATTTTCTGCACCACGACGGCCAGCTTGACCACAGAGTGCTCGAAGCCCTTCGAGGTGCGGTAGGAGATGGCCCTTGGCGTGAAGAGCGATGACCAGCATTTCTTGACCTTGTCTAGCAGGTCGTCGGGATCTCCTATATTGAGGAAGGTGTCCTGCTGACCGGCAAAGCTCGCCGTGGGCAGGTCCTCCGCAGTTGCGCTCGATCTGACCGCGACTAGGCCAGGCTTCCTCTTCCCCTCGAAGAGGTGGTGGAATTCCTTCAGCACTTCCAGCCTCAGGTCCTCCGGCATCTTCGCATCGTCGAACGCCTTGCGAATCTTGACCGAGACATCCTGGAGCGATGCCTCTGAGGTCACGTCGACCTTCTTCAGCATCGACTCGATCTTCGGCGCCAGGCCGTTCTCTTCCAAGAAGTTGTCGTAGGCCGATGTCGTCAGGACGAAGCCGCCCGGGACATTGAACCCGGCGGACATCAGTTCACCGAGATTGGCCGCCTTTCCTCCTGCAATAGGGATATCTCCCGCACCAAGCTCCGCGATGCTCACGATCCTCTTCATTGTCTCGCCTCGACGAAGAAGGGGTTTCATGTGAAGGGAGTGAGGAGATCCTCATCCCAAGAGTGCGATATCGGTCCTCTTCAATAAACTAGTTGGTGCTCGGATAGCCTGTTGGCGGGTAGGTCCGAGCCCATTATGTACCTAGGGTGATATCTTTTTAGGTAACACTTCTGCAGAGGTCTCTGTGCCTACTCCTTCCTCTTCTCGCAGGATTCCGTTCTCTGCACTTGGACTATCATTTTCGTCACTATTGTGACAGATTGGAATCGATTGCCCGCGAATTGCCTACGCTTTACGTCATTATAGACGACTTTCTCGTAGCGTATCAGTGTAAGGTTCAAATATCATCATCTGATTCCGTTAGATAGCGCGCGAGGGTTAGCTTTGACGACCGTCGAGATCCGATGGCATGGAAGAGGTGGCCAGGGAGTGGTGACCGCGAACGAGATCCTAGCCGGCGCGGCCTTGCGGGAGGGCAGATATATCAAGGCTTTCCCTGAGTTCGGGCCGGAGAGGATGGGGGCACCAATCAGGGCGTTCGCGCGCATCTCCGATCAGCCGATAAACAACCATAGCCAAGTGTATTACCCAGACTTCGTCGTCGTCCTCGACCCGACATTGCTGAGCAACCCTTTGATCAAGGAGGGCCTCGGGGATAAGGGCGCGATCGTAGCGAACTATCCCGAGGGGAACGACAAGCTGAGGGCGCTCGTCGGGAACAGCTTCGACGTGCACTCCGTCAACGCCACCAAGATCTCCCAGGAGGAGATGGGCAGGCCGATGGCGAACACGGCAATGCTAGGAGCTTTCGTCCGCATATCGAAGGTCGTGGCGATCAGCTCCGTAACAACTGAGCTCGCCGCCAAGTTCCAAGGCAAGTTCAATCAAGAGATCATCGACAAGAATCTCAGGGCGGTCCAGAGGGCCTACGAGGAGGTGCAGTGAGTGTCCGAGGCGAAGGCGAGCGAGATCCCCGAGGGCGGCACTATCACCGAGCCGGGGAGCTCGAGAAAGTACCGCACCGGCGACTGGAGGTCGAAGAGGCCGGAGTGCGACGAGTCGAAGTGCACCAATTGCCTCATCTGCTGGATATACTGCCCCGACAACGCCGTCGTAGTCAAGGGCGGCAAGCGCGCCGGCTTCAAGCTCTCGCACTGCAAAGGCTGCGGAATCTGTGCGGTGCAATGCCCCGCCAAGGCGATAGTCATGAAGGAGGAGGTGGCCTAAATGCAAAACGTGGCGATGAACGGGGATCAGGCGATCGCCCATGCCTGGAAGCAGATCGACCCAGACGTAGTCGCATCATATCCGATCACGCCGCAGACGATCATCGTGGAACTGTACTCTGAGTTCGTGGCCGACGGCCTGGTGAACACGGAGTACGTCTGCGCGGAGTCGGAGCACAGCGCGATGAGCCTGTGCATCGGCGCCTCTGCCGCGGGAGCGAGGGTCTGCACTGCGACTGCGTCGGCGGGGTTGGCGTTCATGTGGGAGACGCTCTACATCGCTTCGGGCATGCGTCTTCCGATCGTCATGGCGGTGGCGAA
>JBEKAR010000090.1:0-6858 GCA_050015815.1 Methanomassiliicoccales archaeon
CATCCGGGGTGTCTCGCTCGAGGCCATCTCGCTCGCGGCGCAAGAAAAGAAGGTAATCCGACTCATCGCAGAGGTTTCACCGACGAGGCTAGAGGTATCGCCTCGCCTGGTTCCGGTCGGACACCCATTAGCGATTGGCGGCACCCTCAACATCTTCCAGGTAATGACCGATCTAGCCGGCGAGGTCACTGTCGCGGGAAGGGGGGCGGGCAAGCTCGAGACCGCCTCGGCGATCATGAGCGATCTGGCAGCCCTCATGAAAGAGGACTGCGCCGCCAGAGGCCACGAGGTTTAAATATCGAGTGTGTTATGCTGTGCCACACCACGGAAGGCATGGCCCATGTCAAATAAATCTGCAAGAAGGGATTTATTTATCGGTCGCTCGAGTTGAGATCTACGATACGACCCTGAGGGACGGCGCCCAGACCGAAGGTGTGTCTTTCTCCAACGAGGACAAGGTAGACATCCTCAGGCACCTGGATTCGTTCGGCATCGATTTCGTCGAGGGCGGGTATCCCGCGTCGAACCCGAAGGACAAGGCTTTCTTCAAGGCGGCGCAGAAGATCGAGCTCTCGCACACTAAGCTCGTCCCATTCGGCGCGACGAGGAGACCAGGAAAGAGAGCGGCGCAGGACCCGTCGATGAAGGCCCTGCTCGATTCCGGGACCGAGTACGTTTGCACCTTCGGCAAGACGTGGGACCTCCATGCGAAGATCGCGCTCGGAGTATCGCTCAAAGAGAACCTGGGGATAATCGAGGACACTGTCTCGTTCCTCGCCGGAAAGGGGAAGGAGGTGGTCTTCGACGCGGAGCATTTCTTCGACGGAAGGAAGAACAATCACAATTACGCGATGAGATGCCTGGAGATCGCCGAGGAGGCGGGGGCGAAGTACCTCGTCCTGTGCGACACCAATGGCGGGAATCTGCCGTCGGAGATCGCGGAGGCGGTCGCAGAGGTGAGAAGGGGACACAAGGTGGCGGTGGGCATCCACGCTCACGACGACTGCGAGCTCGCCGTGGCCAACACCCTGACCGCGGTCGACTCCGGAGCGGTCATGGTACAAGGCACTATCAACGGCCTGGGCGAGAGGTGCGGAAACGCGAACCTCTGCTCGGTCGTCCCTTCGCTGATGCTCAAGATGGGCAGGAAGACGTCGGTCAGCGACCTCTCGGCGCTATCCGGGCTCTCGAACTTCATCGGCGAGGTCGCGAACATCATGCCCGACACTGGCCAGGCCTATGTCGGTCGGAGCGCGTTCACGCACAAGGCCGGAATGCACGTCAGCGCCGTGCTCAAGGACCCGAGGACGTACGAGCACATCGAGCCGAGCCTGGTGGGCAACGAGAGGCGTGTCCTCGTCTCCGAGCTATCCGGCACCTCGAACATCCTGGCGAAGGCGAGGGAACTGGGGATCGAGGAGGAGAAGGACAAGGGCAGGTCGATCCTGGAGACGCTGAAGCGGATGGAGGCGATGGGCTACCAGTTCGAGGCAGCGGAGGCGAGCTTCGAGCTCTTGGTACGAAGGCTCAGGGGAGAGAACCACCGGCCCTTCAAGCTCGAAGGCTTCCGCATCTTCGTCGACGTCTCGGGCGACACGATGCGGTCGGAGGCGAGCGTTCGAGTGGTCGACCCGAACGGACTAGTGGAGCATACTGCGTCCGACGGCAACGGACCGGTGAACGCCCTGGACAAGGCTTTGCGCAAGGCGCTCCTCCGCTTCTATCCTGAGATAAAAGAGATCAGGCTCATCGACTACAAGGTGAGGGTGATCGACGCGAAGGCGGCGACCGAGGCGCCGGTCCGCGTCCTGATCCGCTCGACCGACGGGGAGATGACCTGGACGACGGTCGGGGTCTCGGGCAACATCATAGAGGCGAGCCTGCTCGCGCTCATCGACTCGATCGAGTACAAGCTGCTGAAGTCGAGGAAGGGCGGCGAGGTCCAGGGAGCGGCGCCAGCGATCGGCAAATAGGGCTACGCCCGTCGACGGATATGCATCTCCTCGGTCTGGATCCAGCTCTTGCCGCCGTCGTGCATCTCGTCAGAATGCCAACGGAACGAATCATTGGTGATGTCGGAGAACATCCATCTCTCCGGGAATCCCTCGGTGTTCATCGTCTCGAGGACAATGTCGTCGCCGACGTGCCTCCCGACGAATCTCTGGACGAGGCCCTGGCTCGGAGAGATCCAGGTGCTCGACCAGGTCTCCGTCTTCGGGTCAAAGAAGCGGACCGTGGTACCGACCGGGACGGGCCTCGGCGGGTCGCCCCGATGCGTCATCCAGACGTCCTGAACAGCCCTTCCTCCGAGGATCCATCCGAAATGCACCTCGCCGTCCTGCCAGACGACCGTTCCGTCGGCGCGGCGATACCAGGCTTTGACTATGTCCCAATCACCGACGAACTGGCCGAAGAGCATCAGTTTCTCTTTGAGCTCCGCATTCGGACCTTCGGCACCGAGCCTTCGATCGTCCATCCCTTCACCTTCCGTTCCTTCCCGCTGCCCAACTCGACCACCATGTGATCGAGCGATTGGGCCGCCGATTGAAAGGATTTGCCCCGGCGTATGACGGCTCTAGCCGTGCTTCAGCCTAGCGCAGCTTCAAGAGCGCGGCAAGGCAATCCCCACCTGATCGCGATGCCCTACTCGGTGAAGCTCATTGGCGTAGAGGAGAAGGAGAGGCTCTACGAACACTACCTTCCAAGGCTCGTCCACTCCCGCAAGTCGGAGATCTACGGCTGTTGCATCAAGCTCCTGACCGACGATGAGGTGCTAAGGAGGACGTGGGAGGACAACTTCTACGCCGCCAGCGAGAGCACTAGGTCCCACGGCAGGCTCATCGCCCTTCGCGATCCGGGACAGGAGGACGGAGTGCTCTATGACCCGTACACCCGCACCGCCTTCTCCTTCAACCTTGAGTACTACGGATGGATCAAGAGCCTGGCCTTGGCGATCGCCGGCGATACGCTCGAGGACGAGCACGAGATCTACTCGGTCCACGGGGCGGCGATCGACGTCGGGGGAAGGGGGGTGGCCTTGATCGCTCCCCCGAAGACGGGCAAGACGACGCACTCCTGGGGCCTGTTGCGCATGCCGGAGGCAAGGCTCATCACCGACGACTGGTTCTTCGTCAGGCTCTCGGAGAAGGGGCACCTCGCGTTCGGCTCGGAGAAGAACTGCTACGTCGACGGGAACATAGCAGGGATCTGGCCGGAGTATCGCCCATTGGTGGAGAAGGCGAAGTTCGACGACGCCGAGAGGGCCATCCTCAACGTCCGCTGGATCATCGGCAACACCGGCGTCATCCCGATGACCTCGCTTAGGACGGTGCTGCTCCTGAAGAGGGATGAGACGGACGAGGCGCTCGTCAGCGACCTCACAGTGGACGAGGCGATGGAGTACCTGGAGAGGAACGACTTCCGCAACCCCCACCAGTTGGTCAGGGACGAGCGCAAGTCCATGTTGAGGCGCCAATTCTTCCGGCAGCTGCTGTCGAAGGTCGACGTCCACATGGTGAACACAAGGCTCCCGCCGGAACAAACCCAGGAAGAGATCAGGCGCACCATCCTTGCGTAGTCGGCAGCCTTTTCTACCGTCTGGTCGAATTATCTGGCCGAGGGTCGAAGTGGGAAACGTACTGATAACGCTCTACGGCAGGAGCACCTGGGGATTGTTCAATTCCGCCTGGGCGGCGATTATCGACCACGGTTTCATGCCGGACCGGATCCACGTCCTGACCGCTGGATGCGACTCGAACCAGGCGAAGGTCGCCGAGGCGATGTTGCGTTCTCTCCTGGAGTCGTACGGCAGAAGGGACGATGTGCAGGAACACATCGTCGACGATGAGGATGTGAGGGCGGTCGCGGACCTTGTGACGAAGATCGCAAAGGATGAGAAGAGCAGGGGCAACTCGGTCGCCCTGGACGTGACGCCAGGAAAGAAGGCGCTCGTCCTCGGTTCCGTGTTCTCCGGCTTTAACCAGCAACTGTTCGACAAGGTGTTCTACCTTCACATCGCCTCCCTGAAGAACGCGAACCGGCCATACGTCGAGATACCGCTCTTCCTGCAACATCCTCACGACATCGTCAAGGAGCTGTCTGAAAGGCCGAAGGAGGCGAAGCAATGATCGAGATGATCGTCCGCAAGGGCTTCCTCACCGCCCTCCTCAATCAGGGGATCCGGACCGAGCGCTCGAGCATCGTCATAAACTCACCGTTCCTCGACTTGGACCTGATGGGCGTCAACCTCTCCACCCCCTCGATCGACTGGATTGTGGAAAGGAGCAAATTCGACATCGCATACTCGGACGTGCAGACGAAGGTCGCGGACCCGATTCTCAGCCGAGAGATTCCGTCGTACTCCGACCTGAAGGACGCGATGGAGAGCTCGCTGCTCGTACCGCCGGAGAACCTCAAGGACCTCGAGGCGGAATTGAGGAAGATCGACACGAGGAGAGCGGGGTCGGCTCTCCACCCCCAGAGGACAATGGTCGCAATAGACACCAACCTCGCCTACCATCGCCTGATGAGCCGCTTGCCGCTGGCGAGCGACGCCTGTGGCGTGCCGGAGTTTGACGCCTCGCGCCTGCAGCTGGTCATCGAAAACCTGATCGAGCTGGAGATCTCCGAGAAGGTGGGGAGGAAGTACCGCGAGACCGACCTCGAGATTCTCAGGAGGGCTTACAAGAGCCCACGCCTGGTCGGGGCGTTCACGAACTGCCTGATGAAGGACGGCAGGAAGGCGCTCAACGCCCAAACGGAGATGGCGGCGATCCGCGCCCGGTACGCCGTCTGGGACGTGTCCGGAGGGACCTGGAACGAAGACAAGGAGAAGCGCGACGGCGAGATCATCCGCTCTCTCTCAAACCACGTCAAGGAGGAGAACGTCGGAATGCTCTTCCTCTCGGCGGACGACAAAACGTCGGCCGCATCTGGTGCTGCCAGACTTCCCACAATCATCATCCGCTACGGGTACGAGCTGCCGCGCACCGTTCCGTACGACCCGTGGCTCTTCGTGGAGTTCCTCTACGACCTGGCGATCATGTTCGGAGTGATCGGCATCACCGGCCTCGGCGTCCGGGTCTACGGCGATTGGGCCGGCAAGCGTGCCGACGACTACCATGCGGAGAAGGTCAGGCTGGAGTTCGAGGACTCGTCACCCCTGGCCGCCGAGCTCGGCAGGCAGAACAACGTCTGCGAGAGGCTCCGGCGCGAGATTGACTTCGCCGCGATAGAGTAAGGTCCTGAGGACCTGCGGTTCGGGGCAATTCGAGAATTGATGTGAGGAGCCCCCGAAAGAACTAATGTTTATGGTGGGGAAGTTGGAGAAGGTCCACGGGGGCCCTCGTCCCCGATGAGGTCGGTCATTAGAAAAAGGTTTTGTCCAGCTTGTTTCGGGAATCGATAGAAAACCGCAGACACGAGTCTTATGCGAATCAAATCCGGGCTCCTTCATTCCTGCAAGAATCGGGGGGACAAAGACCCTAACGACTGGAAATAGAAATGTGAAGGGGTTTGGCAATGGAACGACGCCTACTTCTCCATTTTCGCCTTCATCTTGGCCAGCATGCGACCGATGAGAATCGTAGCTACGACCGCTATGACCGTCACCACGATGGCATATATGAACTGACCTATGCCAGGGTCACTGGAGAACGTGTTCTTGATCGCGGTCCCGATGGCGTCGTTCCATGCCAACGCCGCGATTAGCCCGAAGGCCGCGGTCATCAGTGCTGCTACGGTCTCCAAGACCTGTATGCGGAATGCTTTAGTTTCAGCCATTCATTCCCTCCTATGTCGTTTACAGATATTCCTTGTTGAAGCGACATAAACCTTTGCCGACTTCTGGAGCTGTTGCGATGGATTTCGTTTGTCGGTCATAGCATTGCTTCAGAAACCGTGAGGGCAAGCCTGTAGTGCATGCCCTCGTCCCGAACCAGTCGCTTGAGTCCTTCCAGGACGTATTCCCTGTCCTCAAGACTGAGATAGACGGAACTGTCGGAGGAGTTCAGTCGCATGTAGATCTCAGAATAGTGCTCCATCATCCTCCTCTCCACGCGGACGATCTCCTTCACCATCTCTGCATCCCATGACATGTGGAAAGGATACTTGGAGATGTGATGGGAGAAGTCCCATCTGCGCCGATCGGTTCTTACCTTGCCTATCATGGACTCGACTAGTAGCTGGTGCCCGTTGGAATCGGAGATAAGTTGAGGCATGAGCTTCCTCAGGGGAGGCCTCGTGGCATATCGATCCACTTCCGCTAAGCTTACGCTCTCGAACTGTTTCTCTATCTCCCATCCCTTGAGGAGCATATCGACCAGCTCCGCACCATCATCGATGCGCGCGGTATCCATCGAGTTCGGGTTTGTGTGTAGGATAATAAGCGTATCGAACCGAGGATCGCCAGAAGGAAGCTATGTGGATTATCAGAATCCCAAGGAGGCAGGGGGGAATGCGACACGGTTCTGCAGTGAGGGGACGGCCCATGTCAACGTTCAACCCATTTTCCATCCAGAACGCGCTCTCCGCGCGCCGCGCATTGAAATACGTGAAGGTGGCACGCTAGGTCCGGGTGCGCCAATGGCCAAGGTAAGGATCGGCAGGCAGGCGGATTTCGCTCCGGGAAAGCTGTCAGGGGTGAACGTGAACGGCAAGATGGTGCTGGTGGTCAACCTCGGGGGCAAGCTATACGCGATCGATGGAATCTGCACCCACATGAACGGTAAGCTCTGGGAGGGCAAGCTCGTCGGGAACAACGTCAAATGCCCTCAACACGGCACGGAGTACGACGTCCGCAACGGCAGGATGATGAAGAGGCCAGCGTACCCTTTCGGAGTGACGTACGATCTCAAGGTC
>JBEKAR010000091.1:0-6842 GCA_050015815.1 Methanomassiliicoccales archaeon
AGGCCTGACCGCCTCCTCTCGATCAGAGTTCTGGCCCAGGGCGACATGCGTGCCTGGGGCAGAAAGGAGGTCGAACCGATGACGTTTGCCAAGGGCGGGGTCATCAGCCACTTCTTCGACGAGGCCGAGATCAAGTCGCTCTTTCCATCGTTCGACGTGGTCAGGATCGGAACGACCTCACTAGCGCGTCGATATGGCGGCGTGGAAATGAAGAGGAGCGAGGTCATTGCGTTGCTCCGCTCGCCTGCCTAGATGATTCCAAGCTCCTTTCCGACCTTCTCGAACTTGCCGATGGCGAAGTCCACGTCCTCGTTCGTCATCGCGGCGTTCATTATGGTGCGTATGCGCGCCTTGTCCTTCGCGACCATGGGAAACACGATCGGCAGGGCGAACACATTCTCCTCGAACAGCCGATCGCTCAACATCTTCGCCTCGCCGCTGTCGCTTACCATGACCGGCGTGATCGGCGTCTCGCTCCTGCCAGTATCGAAGCCCAGCTCCTTCATGACCTTCTTGAAGTGGCGGGTATGCTCCCAAAGTCGCCTCACGTGTTCTGGCTCCGTCTCCAGGACATCGACTGCGGCGATGCAGGCGGCGGCCACGGCGGGCGGGTGGGAGCCGCTCAGCAGCCACGTCCTCGACTTGTTCAAGGCGAAGTTCACCAGGTCCCTGCTTCCGGACACGTGCCCTCCCACGACCCCGAACGCCTTCGAAAAAGTGCCCATCTCCACGTGCACCTTGTCCCGCGGAAGACTGAAGTGAGATGCGATGCCCCTTCCGCCCTCACCCAACACGCCCTCGCCGTGAGCGTCGTCGACATAGAGCATCGCACCATGCTCCTCCGCCAGCTTGGCGATCTCGGGCAACGGGCAGATGTCCCCGTCCATCGAGAACACCCCGTCGGTGACTATCAGGATCCTGCGGGGCGCCGGGCTTCCCTTCTCCGCCTCGTCGAGCACCTTGCTCAGGTCGGCGGTGTCGCAGTGCTTGTAGACTCCGCGATCGGCGCGCGAGAGCCTCACCCCGTCGATGATGCTGCCGTGGTTGAGCTCGTCGCTGATGATCAAATCCCCTTTGCCGACGAGCTGCGGGATTAAGCCCGCATTCGCCGCGAAACCGGTCTGGTAGACGAGGGACGCCTCGGCCTCCTTGAACTTCGCCAACCTTCGCTCAAGCTCGAAGTGGAGATCCATGCTGCCGGCTATCGGACGGACGGAGCCAGAGCCAGCCCCATGCGTCTTGATCGCCCGGATCGCCATCTCCATCAGCTTCGGGTGGTTGCTCAGCCCGAGGTAGTTGTTGGAGCAGAACATCAGCACCCGCCTGCCATCGACGACGCACCACGGGGTGCTGGGTCCCTTGAGCACCTTCAGTTTCCAGTCGAGGTCCTCCTTGACCAGCGCTTCGTACTCTTCCCTCAGGAACGATGTCGGGTCGCGCTTCATCCTTTCACTTCCTCTTCAGTCTCTTGCCGAGATGCTTGAACATGTCCTCCGTCATCGTGCGGAGGTCGTAGTTTGGGCTCCAGCCCCAGTCGGTCCTCGCCTGCCGGTCGTCCACCGACATCGGCCAGGTGTCGGCAATCTTCTGCCTCTCGTCGGGCTTGTACTCGATCTCGAAATCGGGTACGTGCTTCCTAATCTCTTCGGCTAGCTCCCCGGCGGAGAAGGACGACCCGGCGACATTATAGGAGTCGTGCCTCTTGACCTTAGAAGATGGTGCCTCCATGAGCTCGATCGCGCTGTCGATGCAGTCAGGCATGTACATCAGCGGGAGGATGGTGTCCTCTCGAACGAAACATGTGTACTTTCCGGTCAGGATGGCCTCGTAGAACATCTCGACTGAGTAGTCGGTGACGCCGCCTCCCGGGGGCGTCTCCGAAGAGACGATGCCAGGATAGCGCACCGAGCGGACGTCTAGATGGTACTTGTTCCAGTAGTAGTTGCAGAGCAGCTCTCCGGCGACCTTCGTCACGCCGTACATCGACGTCGGCCTCATGACCGTGTCCTGCGGAGTCTCGATCCGAGGCGAACCAGGTCCGAAGACAGCGATCGACGAAGGCCAAAAGACCCTTTCCAGATCCGACTTGCGGGAGACCTCGAGCACGTTGTGCAGCGAGCCCATGTTCACATTCCATGCCTGCTGCGGGTCGTTCTCGCCGACGACCGAGAGCACCGCCGCGAGATGCCAAATCTCGCTCACGCCGAGATCCTCTACCACGTCGTGGAGCGCGCTCTCGCTCCCGAGATCGACATTGACCACCGGGCCCGAATTGGAGATCTCAACGCTCGGCGGTCGCTTGTGCACCGCCGCAATGACGTTCTCGCCTCCGAACCTCTTCCTCAGCTCTAGCACTAGCTCCGAACCGATCTGACCCGTCGCGCCAGTGAGCAGGATCCTCCTAGTGCCGCCCGTGTTCCTTACCCCTTTTGCGGGGGCATGGGTACCACGCGGATATATCGCTTGGCCATGCCTAGAGAGCGCATGGCATTGACCGAAAGCTATTCCATCGGGTCGCTCCAACTTACCTCCGATGCCCGGGTTCGCATGCAGTTGGGGATGGCTCGAGGTGAACGGCAAGCGCTTCGAGAACGACGTTGTGGTCCACGTCGACGGAAGCGTGACGCCGAGAGAGGTCGAGCTATCGATGCCGTACCGGCACGAGTACTTCCATATTCCCCTGTCGGAGAACGAGCTCGTGTTCCTGGAAAAGGAGAAGCCGGAGGTTGTGATCATCGGCGGTGGGCACAAAGGCATGATGACGGTGACGCCGAAGGCGAGGGAGCTGCTATCTCGATACGCCGTCCTGGAAGGAACGACGGAGAAGGCGGTCGAGTTGATGAACGCCGAAAAGCGCCCGTTCGTGGCCATATTGCATTCGACCTGCTGAGCGTGAGCTTCTTTCGATGCTAGGCCTTCTGTCCTGAGGAAGAAGCCGCTTCGACAGCGTGGCGGTTTGAAATACACGTCTCTCCGCCTCCGTCTCGGCGATATCACCATGGCGATAGGTGAGAGACTGTACGAAGAGAAGGGCAAGGTGACGATGGGCTTCATAAAGGAGATTGATGCGAACGGCCTGGAGATGCTGCAATCGTTCAACACTGAGGTCAAAGGATTTGACAGGATGCCGAGCGGGACGAACATGGCCTCAGGCAAGATAATGCTCATGCCGAATGGGATGGCCCACGGAAAGTGGCACGGGATGATCATGACGGTGGACGGCGACATGATTGTCTGGGCGGGCAACGGGCGTTCGAAGCGGTCACCGAGCGGGATTAATGGCGTGATGCTGATTACTTACATGACGATGTCGGAGAAGCTCAAGTGGCTAAACGATGTGATCGGCATCGCGGACATCTCCGGGGACATGATGCAGGTCTCGATCACGGTGTCGGAGTGGAAGTAGCATGCGACTCTAGAATCTACCAGCGCATGAACTCAAACGATCAGCGCCTGTCCAAGAAGAGGCGGCCTTCGGTATGGTTGGTATAGATCAGGAATACCGCTTGCAATACTGTCTGCGCTCCTTCTACTTGCCTTCGTAGGACTCGTCTTCACCAGGTTGTGGCCTTCGAAATTCTTGGCAGTCCCCATTCTGCTGGCGATTGTCAACGTCTTCGGGCCGAGGCCAACAACGACGCCTCACCCGAAAGTAGGACCCTCACCTTCATTTGGAGAATCGAGTGAAGCTTTATGGTCGGTGTCGGCACTCCGAGGCCGGGACGAGAGCCGTGACAAAGAAATGTCCGACGTGCGACGAAGTCAATCTGAACGATGCCAATTCGTGCGACAAATGCGGTGCCTCGTTCGTCCTTGAACGGCCTGAGGGCGCCCAGACCAACAAAGTCTGCCCATCATGCGGGGCTAGCAACCTGCAAGGGGCGGCGAACTGCGGCTCATGCGGCAAGAACTTCGCGGACGAAATCACTGCAATCAGGAAGCGTGAAAGGAATCGTATGACAATAGCGATCTTGGCTGTCGTCATCACCATCCTCATGTTCGCACTATTCGTGCCGTACAACCACGCGACGTTGAAAGTCACCTTAAGCTCCACCGAAACCATCGTGACCGTTCACTACCACATCTATGTCAATGGCGTGCAAAGGGCTGAAGGCGACATGCCTCCGGGCAACGAGACGACCTGGACGATCGAGTACGGCTGGTCCAACACCGGTTCGAACTCAGTGACCGTGCAGACGACGAGCACAGGAGAGCAAGGGCTGGTCCAAGACAGCAAGACGATCACCGTGAGCGCCGGAGGAATCTACAGCATCTCCTTGAACGTCTGAGGCACCCTGTCCGCAGGCCTGCTTTCCATTCTAGTCAAGCGATTATTCTTCGATTCAATTCGGCGGATATCGCCTCGGTCAATTGGCTGGCTGAACGGGGTCGCGCTGCGCGAGCTCTGCGACGTGATGCGTGCCGGCGGCAAGCGCGAATCTGCGGAACAGCTGGGGAAGTGCCTCCTTGAAGCGGCGTTCAATCTCAAGGCATAGGCTATTCTTCAGGGGCTCTTCTCCGCCCTAACGATGGCGTCCTCATTGCCGTTTCGAGTGATACACGACCTTGCCACCGATTTCCGCCCCGAGCACCGCCCAGAGCGTTCTCGCGGACTTCGATTCTACCTGGCCTTTTCAAAACTCTCGCGATCGTAATCTGATGCTCCCGAGGAGAGCCTCATGAAGATGCCATCGCAGTTGAAACATCTGTTAGCTGGGAATAGTGATTGACCAGTGGCGAAACCTCGATCAGCTCTCTCCCAAGAACCCCAAGAATCTTGTGCTGCTTCTCATCCTGACCGTACCATCTAATCGCGGAGCCTGTAACGATCATCGCGAAGCCCTGCGTCATCTCGTCATCACAATTGGGGCACTTCATTGGCGCGACCGCCTATGATAGTCGCATGAGCACGATAAGGCATGAGCGTTACGGAACCGCAAGAAGTATCAAGCCAGCCTACTTTTCCCGAAAACCGGAACTTCTGAGGTTAGCCAGGAAAGTGGTGGACAAGGGGGGATTTGTCAGATCCCCATCTGGCTAAAACGTTAATAACAGCGTTTCAACTCATCCAGCGTTCAAACCCTTTCCAACCTCTTTATTTCCTATCTATTTACCTGTCCCTGTTTCTTAGGAGAGAGATGCGTTCCATGCGTTCCATGAAGGGGTTTTCGGGATAGCTGGCAAAATGGAACGCGTGAATTTCCATCGCATTCCATGGCGTTCCACGATCGGGCCGGGATGGAACGCACCCGGGTTCTAAGCATCGGACCCCTTCTAAACGCCCCGATCTCGTCACCAAAGGCCCCTAGGAGCGTTCCGAGGCTGCCCCAAGACGAGAGCGCATCCTCAGATTACCCCAAACATAATATCAGGCATTGCGGGAAGGGTGTTTAATGGGATGATCTTACGATTACTCGTTTCTCAATCATTGGGCTAGTGACGAATGTTGTATACGATGGATGCAGCCCTGAGGAGAAGAAGAGGTGGCTCGATAACATGATCATGCACCACGGCGAGTTGGGGGTCATGCTAATGAAGACGAAGATTGAGAATCCCCTGGCCAACCTGTATCTCTTGGCGATCAGTGCAGGCCCTGCCCTCTCAGTCGCTTGGTCGCGAGATTCCCGATTCAATCAAGCCGAGGCATAGCGTCATATGGTAGCACGTTAGGGTCTTCGCGGACTGGAGTTTCGGCGTGCCTAGATCGCGCCGATTGATCTCAGTCACTTACACAGCGTCCAAGTCAAGTCAAGTGAGAAAGAAAGGGAATGGATGAAAAGGTTTGGACCTCAAGGAATCTCGCTTGTTCAAGAGTCGCTGTCTCCCCAGACGTGAAGTATCATCCCGCTTGTTCCGCCGTTATCGAGGAACTCATGGAAATGCAGGATGCCATTGTAATAGTTGGTCAGATAGACCTCTAGGTTCGTGTTCTGTGAGGATCCTGCAGATCGGTCCACTTTGAGCGTGACCCCTTGGCCGAATATCGTGAATGTGATATCCAGGTTCACCGCCCACTGATGTGTTCCTTGCTGAGTAACGGACACTGCGAAGCTATTCCCATTGCCGGGTGACCCAGGACCGACTTGGCTGGTAAATGAGTTGACCTGGTTCTCGTTGGTCGGATCGGAGGTCAGAATTGCGTCATAGGGGTCGCCGATGGTCTTGAGGACATAGGATGCATAATACGCCGGATTGGGATATCCAGTGCAGACACCACTGACCTCGACGTTCTGCATGAGCATTTTCCCGATATGGGTGGAATCATAGGCGACGTCTCCGCTGAAGGTCTTCGTGAACGTGTATGTGAAGTCCGAACTTCCGCCGACCACTCCTTGGATATCTTCATGGACGGTATAGTAGTTCGAGGCTGAGGCCGCATAGTAGAGATGAGCGCCGGCGTGCCCCGATGTGTATATGCTCCCGAGCGTGCAGAATACACCTGTGATCACTACCGCTTTGGTCAGGTCCTGCGGGATCTTGACGTCGTAGTTGTAGTGGCTGTTACCACCTATGTAAGATGTTGAGGCTGTCTGCGTCCAGTATCCTGTCGCATACCAGGACAGGCTGACAGTCCATTCATTCGCGCAATTGAATGTGTAGAACCCTGCGGCATCAGCGGTCGAGTAATAGGGACCATAGAGGGAGCCTGCACGGAAGCAGAATGTGGCTCCCGAGATTCCGACCCCGTTCTGGTCGCGTATGTACCCCGAGATCGTGTAAGCAGGATCTCTGGCCACGGTAATGTCACACCTTGGGCACGGGTTGTTGCCGTTGATCGATGCGGTTCCGCTTCCTGAAAGGTGCCCACCAGATTGCGCCACTGATACTGTGAATTGGCCACT
>JBEKAR010000092.1:0-6765 GCA_050015815.1 Methanomassiliicoccales archaeon
CATCCAGAAGTTGGTCGACTCCGGCCTGGTGATACAGCGGCACGACCGCGGCGACTACATGATCACCGAGAAGGGCATGGGTGTCCTCACAGCCATCAGCGGCGTCTATCAGAACTTCAAGGTCTGAAGGTCGTCTGACCTGTTCGATGGCGGCTGGCCAGCCTGTGGCATTTTGGGGCTGACGAAAGGTTAAAGTGTCATCACCACCTTGCCCCAATCAGACCCTACTTATAGGTGTTAAGAAGGAGGAATGCAATGGCGAATCTCACCCCTAAGGAGCGCGTTCTGGCCGCGCTCGACATGAAGAAGTTGGACCGACCGCCGGTCGTCTGCTTCACGCAGATCGTGACCGTCGATGCCATGGAGGCAGTGAAGGTCTACTGGCCCGACGCGCACACGAACGCGCAGCAGATGGCGACCCTTGGCGCCGCGCCGAGCAAGGTCTTTGGCTTCGAGTGCGTCAGGCTGCCGTTCTGCCTAACCGTCGAGGCGGAGGTCATGGGCTGCCGCGTCGACCTGGGCAAGATGGACCGGACCCCGATGGTCAAGCAGCACGCGTTTGACGAGAACAGCATCCCCGAGGACCTCCCGGCCGACGCGATGAAGCGCGGAAGGATCCCGACGGTGATCGAGGCGACCAAGATCGCGAAGCAGCAACACGGCAAGGACCTGCCGATAATAGCTGGAACCACCGGACCGTTCACAATCGCCGGCCATCTGGTCGGGACCGAGAACCTGCTGCTCTGGATCGTCACGAACCCGGAGGCAGTGGTGAAGGCGATCAAGTTCGCCACCAAGCTCGAGAAGGCCTATATCGAGGCTCTCGACGCCGCCGGCGCGGACGTAATCGTAATGAGCGACCCATCGGCCTCGACCGACATGCTGTCAGGCGAGATGTTCGACGAGTTCGCCAAGCCCTACATCAAGGAGTGCTTCTCCGGAGTAAAGCACGCGAAGACCGTGCTGCACATCTGCGGAGACACGACGATGCTGTTGGACCACATGATCGCCACCGGCGTCACCGGGCTGAGCATCGAGGAGAAGGTGCAGCCGGAGAAGGCGGTCGAGATTGTTGCCGGGCGAGCCGCGCTCGTCGGCAACGTCGGAGTC
The DNA here is from genome assembly GCA_050015815.1 of Methanomassiliicoccales archaeon. Classification (GTDB taxonomy): domain Archaea; phylum Thermoplasmatota; class Thermoplasmata; order Methanomassiliicoccales; family UBA472; genus JAJRAL01. Next base: position 1,111 of record JBEKAR010000092.1, read on the forward strand.
GTCAGGCCGCTGCTACAGGGAACGCCGGACGATGTGGCCCGCGACGCGGTCCGCTGCAAGAACGCTGGATTCAATCTGGTCGCCCCGGGCTGCGGTCTCGCAGCAAGGGTCCCAGCGGCGAACCTGCACGCGCTCGTGAAGGCGATAAAGGGCTGATCAAACCGAGGAGCACCGCTCCTCATCCTTTTTCATTTCTCTCATCGCGAGCAAGGGCTATCGCTCCCTGTCATAGTCCTGGAATCGATAGGAACCGTCAGGGATATGCATCGTGAACTTGACGCCCTCGCCCGGGACCCCGTTCTCATCGATCTTGATCGAAGTGACCCCGAGGATGGCTTTCGCCAGGAACAGCCCGAGCCCGGTGTTCTTGCCGAACGCTCGGTCGAAGATGCGGCTCTTGTCTTCGGCCTTGATGCCCACACCATTGTCCTCGTATTTCACCTGGAGGCCGTTGTGCTCCTTGCTCCAGTCCACCGATATCTCAGTGACCCTCTCTCCATGGCGCAGGCTGTTGTCGACGAGGTTGTAGAAGACCTTCTCCAGCATCGGGTCGGCATACACCTCGAGCCCCCTCAGGTCGACGGAAATCTCGACCGGCCCCATCTCGAGGGTCGAGAAAGCCGAGTCGAACAGCTCCTCGACGCTCTGCCACTTCGGCTCGACCGAACCGAGCTTCTGGAAGTCCTTCGTGAAAAGTATCTGGGAGCGGATGGTCCTCGTCGCCTTCTCGATCTTGTCCATGTGCTCCAGGTCCTTCTTGTCCTTCAGGGCGGACCTGACCAGGTCGGAGTACCCCCTCACGACCATCAATTGGTTGAGCACGTCGTGGCGCGTGATCGAGTTCAGAATGTCCAGGCTCGCGTTCGCTTCCTGAAGCGCCTTTTCGACCTTCTTCCGTTCGGTCATGTCCCTGGCGATGCCGCAGATCCCGATGATCTCACCGTTCCGCCCCCGTAGCGGTGCCTTGATCACGCTGAGGATTCTGACGGAGCCCGCGACGACCGGCGTCATCTCATGCTCGACGGTCTCGCCCGCCAATGCCTGTCTGTCAGCGGAGATTATCTTGCCTGCAAAACTCTGCTCGAAGACCTCGATCGCGTTCTTGCCGATGAATTCTTCAGCCCCCCTGTTGAAGAAGTGGACCATTGCATCGTTGACCATTCGGTAGTTGCCGTCCATGTCCTTGACGAAGATCAGGTCCTTCGCGCTGTTGATGATCGCTTTGAGCTCCGCCTCGGACTGCCTCAGTCCGTCCTCGGCCCGCCTCCGTTCCGTCACGTCGCGGAACGACCAGATGCGCCCCATCACCCTTCCGTCGACCTGGTAGGGCTGCGAGTAACGCTCGAAGAACCTACCATCCTTGAACGCCAAGGTCTCGAAATCGGGTTCCAGTGGGTTCTCGTAGAGGAAGCGCACCCTGGACATGAACGTTTCGGGCTCCTTGAGTTGCTCTAGCACGAATGCGAGGAGCCTGGAATCGTCCTTCGTCGAGGCGATCGAATCGGGTATGCTCCACATCCTAGCGAACCGATCGTTCAGGGCCAGGACCGACCCTGATGTGTCGACTATCAGCAGCCCATCCGCGGTGGAATCGAAGACGCCCTGGAGCATGGAAAGGGAGCGCTGTATCTCCTCCTCATTCCTCCTCCTCTCGATCGCCTGGGCGACCTGGTATGAGACGAACTGGAGGATGTCGATTTCATGAGATCCGTAGCTTAGGCGAGCATCGTACGACTGCATCGCCATCGCCCCGATCACCGCCCTCTTCGTCACCAGGGGAACACCTATGAAAGAGTACGGCAGAGAGCCGACGATCTCGAACTTGCCCTCTTCGTTCATCCTCTTGAGGTCCTCCCCGCTCCCCCAAAGGGGCTTGCCTGAGGAGATGATATACTCCGTAAGGCCGTTCCCCACCTTTCTCGGCTCGGGCCTCAGGTCGCGCTCATCCACGAAGTAGGGGAATGTGAGTTCGTTCTTGGTCTGCGAGGCCAGAGCGATGTAGAAGTTGCCTGCGGGCATGAGCTCTGCCAGGACCTTGTGAATCGAAACGTACAGTTCGTCGAGCGTCGGCTCGGTGACGGTGGCATGGACGATCCGGTTGATGGCGTTCTGTAGCTTCTCCGTCCCCCTCGAGGTCGTCACGTCCAACAGCATCCCGACGACGCCAGAGATCCCTCCATCGGCCGCTATCGGGGTCCAGTTCGCGGAGACCGGAATCCGCCTCCCGTCCCTGCTGATAAGGTGGACCTCCGCTGCAAGTGTTGCTCCCTCCTTCATCGCCTTCAGGCTCAGCCTTACCGCGACGTCCCGGTCCTCTGGGGCGACGAGCTGCGACCAGGGGCCGGCCGCTATCTCCTCCCGCGAGTAGCCGCTCATCGCCGAGGTCGCTTCGTTCATGAACTTTATGTTGCCCTCCAGGTCCGCCTCGAATATCGCGGCGGGAAGCAAGCCAGAGATCTTTCGCAGCCTGAGTTCGAGCTCCCTTTCCGAAGCCTCCGCCATTTTCTGGTCAGTAACATCAAAGATGACTCCATCGATGTAGAGCGGCATCCCATCCGGGCCCATCAGCGGTCTGCCCCTCTCCACGAGGTGCCGGATGCCGCCGTCCTTCGCCCGGAGACGGTATTGCACCTCGAACGGCTCACCGGTCTTCGTCGCGGAGGAGACCGTATGCTTCACCATCTCCCTGTCATCATCGACGATGAACTGCTCGATCGAACAGGCGTCCCCCCGACCGAGTTCGTCGGCCTCGTAGCCCGTGATCGGCTTTAGCATGTCGTTGTAGAACAGCATACGGCCATCCTCTCGGACTTTCACACGGTAGACTATGCCAGGAAGGTTTTCCGCAAGCGACTTGTACGACTCGATCGTCTCTCTGAGCTTCTCTTCAGTCGACTTCCTCCCAGTCATGTCCCTGACCACGGCCACCACGTAATCGCTGCCGCCCAGGGTCTCCATCGAGGTGATGATGTCGATCGGGAACGTGGTGCCGTCCTTCCTCTTTCCCACCGATTCAGTGGTCACCTGGCCCGATTGTTCCAGTCTGTTCCATGAGGACGCCCAGGTATCCTTTGCAAGGATCCCTAATAGGTCCCAAACTTGCTTGGTAAGAAGCTCTTCGTCGGTGTAGCCGAAGATCCTGCACGTCTCTCTGTTGAATCTGCTTACCCTTCCAGACCTGTCTATCGCGATCGTCGCGATGCCCATGCGCTCGGCTGCGATCCCTGCGAAGCTGACGAGCTCCTCCTGCGTCGTCAGCGCGACAGTTTCCCTGACCAACGTGGCGAGCTCATCGAAATCCTCGTTGGAGGTGGGGACCGGTTCGAGGAAGATATTTGGGTGCGCCATGAGGGACTTCTCGGCGTCGATTCTGACCCCTTTCCCGAAGAGAAAGACAACCGGGACAGACCCGGCGCGGCTCCGCACGTGGCCTAGGAATCTCTGGGCATCCATCCCATGCAGCCCGTGCCTCACTATGATGGCGTCGTAGTGGTGCACCTTGAGCATCTCGAGCGCCTGAGGCGTCGAGGGGGAGCCCTCCACCAGAATGTCGCCGGTCCTCCCGAGGTGGGCCTTTACCTGCTCGATGACTGACTCCTCGTCATCGATGCATAACACGGAGATCATCTGGAACCTTCCCTTCCCCTGTCGGAGCGACCCCCGTTCCGAACTTTCGCGTGGCAGCTTAAACCTATCCATTCAAAAGCGAAGACGGAGAATCCCTCCTCTGGACAGGTCATTTCGGGCTGTACTTGATGGTGGCTTCTTTGAGCCTGACGATGTTCGCCAGCGGCGTCTTGAACGGCATCTCGCACCCTGGTGCCATTATCAGGCCGGGAGAGCTGCCCCAGAGGTCCATGATCCTCTTCACCTCGGCCTCGACCTCGTCCGGCGTCCCCTTGAACAGGAGCTTGGTGTGGTCTATGCCGGCCATCATGCAGGCGTTGCCCCTGACGGCAGAGAACAGCTCCTCAGTGTTCACGGCAAGCAAGTGAATGTGGATTGCGTTTGGCTTAATCTCGAGCTGCGATTCGTAGTATGGAAGCGCGGCGCAGTTGTGGATGATCGTCCTCATTCCGAGGCGCCTGAAGACCTGCATCTCATCCTCGACATACTTCCTGTCCCCCTTCTCGTAGAGCTCCCTTGAGACCAGCTCCATTCCCGCCGAGCCGTTCTCGATGAATATGTCCTCGAGACCGATCCTCGCCGCCTCCTCACCGTACGCCTTTGAGCTTTCCGTCAGCGTCCTCATGAGTTCGTGCATCCAGTCTGGCGATTGGTATTGTCCCATCATCAGGTTCTCGAGGCCGATGACCTCCGAAGCGATCAGTGCCGGTGAGTTGATGCTTGCCAGCACTGCGACCTCCTTCCCGACCTGGTCGAGCATGATCCTCGCCGCCTTCAGCAGGACCGACCAGTTCTCGTCCTGCAGCGGGTCGACCGGCTGGATTGATGTGATCCGATCGATAGGCACGTACTTCACAACCCGTGGGTAGAATCGCGGATCGGTGAACTTCCACTCGGTGCCGTGAGCGTGCGCCTCGATGAGCAGGTCCCCCCATCCAGCCATGACGTTGTCGAACCCGAACCGCCTGTACGCCTCGAGCGACAGTTGCGCAAACACCTGCGGATCGTCAAATCCGTCCTTCGTGAGCAGCCCAGTCGCCTTCTGCAAGTGACTGGCAGCTCCGAGATGTTGATAGAACAATGGCACGCGGTCGACTGGCTCCATCATGAGAGCGGTCTCGAACCGTTCCTTGGGGGTCATGTGATACCAAGCGCAACGTCGGCGTGAAATAGATTGCGCAGGACCAAGGACGAGGAATCTTCGTCCGCGCCCGCCGTGAGCTTTCGGTCTGGAGACCGTAACGGAGTTTATGTTTAAGTAGGAACATGCGATTCCCAGTGCGAGTGATTCCTAATGGCCTATGGCATTGCTCTTGACCTGGGCACGAGCGGGTTTCGAACGCACCTCGTAGACCTCTCCAAGAACGGAAAGATTATCTCCACTGCCATCACAATGAGGCACCCCCTACCTGGCGCCAACATAATGGACCATCTCCACTTCTGGCTGGAGAACGGCTCGGAGGTCGGTCACCGCATCATAGCGGAGACGGTGGATAGGCTAATCGAGCTCCACAACACCGACCCCAAAGAGATTAGGAGGATGGCCATCTGCGGCAATCCGGCGCAGCTCTCGATGTTCGAGAACATCGAGGTGCGCGACCTCGCCTACGCCGGGCAGTCGCTGCTAAGACGCCTCAACGTCAAGGTGCCCGAGCGGAGGGCGCACACCAGGGTCGCCTCCGACCTCGGCCTGAATTCCGTTCATCCCGAGTGCGAGATCAGGATCCCGCCATCCATCCGTCACGAGATCGGGGCTGATGCGCTGGCGATGATCATCAAGTCCCATATGCTAGAGCGCAAGGAGACGTGCATGGTCACTGACTACGGCACGAACGCCGAGATGGGGCTTTACGTCGACGGCGAGCTTTATACTGGCTCGGCCGCCGCCGGGCCCGCAATGGAGGGGCAGAGCATCGAGTACGGGATGCTCGCCGCGCCCCATGCAATATCCGACCTTGCGGTCATGAGCGACGGAACGTGGCAGAACTACGTCCTCGACGAGAGGCTGAAGCCACAGAACGGGGCGAT
>JBEKAR010000093.1:0-6710 GCA_050015815.1 Methanomassiliicoccales archaeon
CTTCGGCTTCGCAATTCCGGTTAGCGCCGAAAGGCTTAACCGCCATACAGGTTGCGTGTGTCCCTCTTCCTTCCGATGAATTTCCTTTCATTTCTCAATACATCAGGTGGAACCAGGTCCAGATTATGTGAGTTGATCATTGTCTAGCGAAGCGTCTGGACGGGACGGACCAGGCAACGGCGACATCAGGCGGCACGAACCGTCTCAGTCTTCTGATTGCGTCGAGCCTCTCCTTGTTGCCGAGGCGCGACTGCTCGATGCCCTCGCACAGGAGCTCGGTGGAACGGTCCATGGCCCGACGGTCGACCGGGTAGGGCACTCCGTCCTTGCCGCCGACGGTGAAGGAGAATTTTACGGGGTCCTTCCAGCTGGGTTAGGTACCATAGATCAGCTCTCCGATCAGGGCGAGCGCCCTGACCGTCGACGGCCCGATGCCCGGCAGGCCGAGCAGTTCCTCATAATCCTTCGGCTGGACCTCGTATGCTTGGCTAAGCACTTCCCAGTTCACATCGCGAGGCATGTGCAACTTCTTTGGTGCCATACCCGAGAAATCATCGATCGTGCTCTGTCCTTTCTCGACGACCAGTATGTCGTGTCTCAGATGCTCGACGCCATCTCTGACGAGATCGAGCGAAACGCCCCTCGAGGCCGAGCTGGACGTCGAGGTCATGTCGAGCACCTCCTCGCACCTGGTGCCGATGATCCCGGCGTGGGGCTCCTCAACGAAGTTCGAGACCCCTGCCGAGGACCACTGATACCGTCTTGCGTAGCCAGAGCGCTCGTTCATCCCCTGCTGGACGACGCTCCAATTGCCGTCCCGGTCGAACATGATGACATGATGGTACAGCTCGTGGCCGTCCTGGACCGCGGCCGAGTCGACCTTCGCGCTAAGCTTGCTCGCCCGGGTCAGGCCAGCGGTTCTGGATCCGCTCAGGTTCTTCTCGACGCACCAAGCCTCTATCTCCGAAGGGGCCTTCCTCGAGACCGCTCCCTTTCCTCCTGCGACTCCTATCTCGCCCCACCTCTTCATCGCCTCCTTCATCGCGCCGCATGCGACCGTCGTCGTTCCTGAGGAATGCCAGTCGAATCCGAGCACGCATGAAAATGCTTGGAATCAGAACGGATCGGCCATGCGACGGAGCAGCTCTTGAGTGCCGCATTCGTCGATCACCACCTCAGTGATCGCCTCAGCCAATTGCACCATCCGATTGAAGAGCCACCTGGGGGCTTCGCCCCCGTGAAGCGGGAGATCAGAGACTCCAGTCCGTGACATCGCATTTCAAGAAAGCCCCCTCGGCCAATGACAATCTCCGTGGGATGGCCGAATGTGCCTAGGGCAGGTACATGACGGTGGTGCTCGTCGGCAGCTTCCGACGCAGGTCGTTCAGATGGGGATAATAGAAGCGGATTCTGTCCTCGGTGTCAGGCTCTTTGCCGAGCACCGCGGCAATCACTTTCACCTCTAACTTGCCTTCGACCCTCCATGCGCCTGTCTCCACACTGGTGTCCGTCATGATCAGGATAGGGAGGCGCAGCCTATCCCGGTCGAAACGGTCGAGGCTCGAGGAGATTGTCTCGAGTTCCTTCCTATCGAGGCGATAGCGGTGGCCGTCCTTTCCGACGTAGTGCGGTTCATCCTCCTTCTCGAGCTCGGACAGCAGGCGCCTCGCCTCTGGCAGATGGCGGTTCATCATGCCAAGGAGCCGCTTCAAGGAGGATTCATCGAACATCCGAGCGGCCTTCCGTCTCCGCCTACTTCAACCTGTCGAAATTGGCGAGCTGGAACCTAGAAGGACCCGGCCAGGTCGGGAGCGTACATTATTTAGGTGACCAGCTTGATACAAGCGGCCAGCACAATGGGTAAAGATGAGCGAAGATATCGACGACCCGGAACTCAAGCGGCTACTCGAGACGCATCCATGCTACAACGAGAAGGCCTGCTCGAAGTTCGCCAGGATGCACCTCCCCGTGGCGCCGGCGTGCAACATCCAATGCAATTACTGCAACCGTAAGTATGACTGCACGAACGAGTCGAGGCCAGGGGTCACGAGCGAGATCCTCACGCCGGAACAGGCGGTGGAGAAGGTCCGCTACGTCAGGTCGAAGATACCATACCTCAGCGTCCTAGGAATTGCTGGGCCAGGTGACCCGCTGGCAAACGAGAATTCGTTCAAGACACTCGAGCTGATCGGCAAAGAATTCCCGGACATGACACTCTGCTTGAGCACGAACGGCCTGAACCTGCCGAAGTACGTCGCTCGGCTGAAGGCGCTTGGAGTCAAGTTCATCACGGTCACGATCAACGCCGTCGATCCCGAGGTCGGGGCGAAGATGTATTCGTTCGTCGTCTACGAGGGAAAGGTGCTCCGGGGAGTCGAGGCCGCGAGGCGGCTGATCGATAACCAGCTCGAGGGCGTCAGGCTTGCTGCCGAGGCGGGAATGCTCGTCAAGGTCAACACGGTCATGGTCCCGGATGTGAACGCGGACCACATCCCCCAGGTGGCCAAGAAGGTGAAGGAGCTCGGCGCGTACATCATCAACATCATCCCTCTCATACCAGTCCCCGGGACCAACTTTGCGAGAATTCGCGCTCCGACGCCGAGGGAAAGGAAGGAGCTGCAGGAGCTATGTGAACCGAAGATCAGACAAATGCGCCACTGCCGTCAGTGCCGGGCGGACGCGATAGGCCTGCTTGGCGAGGACAGATCGTCGGAGTTCGCGAGCTTCACCTGCGACCTGAAAGAGGAGGAGCCTGGAACGCCGGTCACGCTTGAGTTCGGTGGCAAGGAGCGCTACAAGATCGCCGTCGCCACCAGTGATGGAAGAAGCATCGATCAGGGCTTCGGACAAACCGAATCGTTCCACTCATTCATGGTGGAGGATCAGAGCATCGTCCAGCTTGGGCAAGTGAACGTGGAAGCGCATCTGGACGAACCGGTCGCCGGGGCGGTCCACCGGGAGAAGTTGGAGAGCACCGCGCACGCCCTGGCAGGTCACGATGCGGTGATCGCAACGGAGTTCGGAGAGAGGGCGGTTCAGGCCCTGAAGGACTATGGCATCGCCGCCTACGTGATTACGGGGGAGGTCGAGAAGGCCATCCTTGAAGCGGTCGACCGCCTCTACCACAAGAGAGCGGACACGTTCGAGTGAGGGACATGCGCGGCGCCGAACTTCTAGTGAAGTGCCTCGAGGCGGAGGGGGTCACCAGGATATTCGGCATCCCAGGCGAGGAGAACATCGACGTCATGGACGCGCTGATCGATTCGAAGATTAAGTTCGTCCTGACGAAGCACGAGAACTCCGCCGCTTTCATGGCGAACGCGTGCGCTCGACTGACCGGCAAACCGCAGGTGTGCCTTTCCACCCTCGGGCCCGGAGCGACAAATATGGTGACCGGGGTCGCTGACGCTTTCCTGAGCTACTACCCTGTCGTAGCGATAACAGGACAGGCTGGGGCCGAGAGAGCCTACGATCCGCAGAAGCAGTACGTCGACCTGGTCCACATGTACAAGCCTGTGACCAAGGACTCGTTCAGCGTGAGAACGACGTCGAGGGTCCCCGACCAGGTCAGGAGGGCGTTCGACATCGCCACCGCGGAGAGACCCGGGCCGGTCCACATGGAGCTGCCCGAGGATGTGATGCACGAGGAGGCGAAGGGAGAGCCTCTGACGAAGGGCAACGTCCACCACCTCTGCACCGAGCTCGTCGCGATCGAGAGCGTTCGCGAGATGCTAGCCAACAGCAGGAAGCCGCTGGTCTTCGCCGGGGCAGGCGTGCTGCGCGCGAACGCTGTCTCCAGATTGCAGAGGTTCGTTCACCGCTGGAACACGCCGATAGTGCATAGCTGGCATGGGGCAGGGATGATATCGTACGAGGACGAGCTGTCGCTCAACACCGTCGGGCTGAGGTCAAGCGATTTCGTACGCTTGGCGTTCGAAGAAGCGGATGCGGTCGTTCTCATGGGATTCGACCTTGCCGAGTTCGCACCCGTCTTCTGGAACATCGGTGCTCACAAGTCGATAGTCCACATCGGCGCGCTGCCGGCGGAGAGCGTGCCGAACTTCTCACCGGACGTTCAGCTCGTCGGAGACATCGGCTCGATACTAGATCGCCTCTCCCTCGATGCCAAGCCGAGGCGCAACTGGGCCACACATTTCAGGGAAGACCTGAACCGATGCATGGAAAGGTGTCCCATCGGAGAGACGCCAGTGAAACCACAGCTGATCGTCAGGGCCATCAGGCGTGCCCTGGGAAAGGACGACATCTGCGTCAGCGACGTCGGGGCGCATCTGGTCTGGCTCGCGAAGCTCTATCCGGTCTACAAAGAGAACACATTGCTCCTATCGAACGGCCTGATTCCGATGGGCATCGGGCTGCCCGCCGCAATAGCGGCCAGATTGACGAATCCCTCCAAGAAGGTCGTCGCGGCGGTCGGTGATGCGGGCCTGATGATGTCCGTCGCAGAGTTGGAAACGGCGAAACGCCTGGGGGTGAGGTTCGTCACGGTCGTGTTCAATGATGGAGACCTTGGCCTGATCAAGGCCAAGCACGAGAAGGCCTATGGCAGAGCCTACGACACCCGCTTCGACAACCCGAACATGGTCGAACTGGCGCACTCTTTCGGAGCGAAAGGATACCGGGTCGAGACCGCGTCAGAACTGAAGGAGGCATTGAAGCAATCGCTCGCCGCAGACGAGCTCGCGGTGATCGATGTGCCGGTCGATTACAGCGAGAACAAGTATCTCCTCTGACCTCTGGCCTGGCCAGATGTGGCGGTTCGGCGGCAAAGTTCAAATAAGAACCGCCTCATTGTCGCCAAACATGGACCCAGCCGAGTTCAGGCTAGCCTTCTTCCGCGACAACAAGTTCATCCGGAAGGAGTGCCCCAAGTGCGGCCGGCATTTCTGGTCGATCGGTGACTGGGAGACCTGCGGCGAGCCCCCGTGCGAGGAGTACACCTTCATCGGCAACTCCCCGATGAAGAGAAGCCTCACCCTTCATGAGATGCGCGAGCAGTACCTCTCGTTCTTCGAGTCGCATGGTCACAAACGCGTTAACCGCTATCCTATTGTCGCTCGCTGGAGGGACGACGTGTTCTTCACCCAGGCCTCGATCTATGACTTCCAGCCCTGGGTGCTCAACGAGGTCATCGAACCTCCGGGGAATCCACTTACCATTTCGCAGACCTGCGTCAGGTTCAACGATATAGACAACGTCGGCAAGACGGGCAGGCACTTCACGTTCTTCGAGATGTGCGCCCACCACGTCTTCAACAAGAAGGGAAAGGAGATCTACTTCAAGGACCGAACGGTCGAGCTCTGCCACGAGTTCTTCACCAAGACCCTAGGAGTCGACCCCAAGAGGCTCCGTTACATCGAGGAATCCTGGGAGGGGGGCGGGAACGCAGGGCCATGCGTCGAGGTCATCATCGATGGGGCTGAGGTGGCGACCCTTGTCTTCATGATGTACAAGGTCGGGCCCGAGGGCAACACGCCGATGTCGATGACGGTCGTGGACACTGGCTATGGCCTCGAAAGGATGACATGGGTCTCCCAGGGCGCCTCCTCGGCCTACGAGGCGGTCTTCGGTCCGGTGCTCGATAGGCTGAAGCGGAAGGCCTCGGTCAGCTCGAACTCGAAGGTGCTTGAGGAGTATAGCAAGGTCGCCGGCATGACGAACGCAAAGACCGCCGCCGACGTCCGGAACATCCGGGAGCAGACCGCGGCTCGGATGGGCATCACATACAATCAGCTGATGGCGATTGTGAGCCCGCTCGAAGACATCTACGTCATCTGCGATCACTCGCGCGCCCTCGCGCTGCTGCTGAATGACGGGGTCGTCCCCTCGAACGTGAGGGAGGGTTACTTCGCCAGGATGCTGGTCAGGAGGGCTCTACGCTCGATAAGGTCGCTCGGTGCGGATATCGACCTTGCCGAGGTCGTCGGCGAACAGGTGGACCACTTCTCCGACATCTTCCCTGAACTGGCGGAGAACAGAGAGGACATCATCAGCCTGGTGCGGGTCGAGATGGATCGGTACAAGGAGACGCTCTCGCGCGGCAAACAGCTCGTCGACCGTATCGTCAAGGAGCTGAAGAATGGCGAGGCGATCTCGACCGAGAAGCTGATAGAGCTCTACGATTCGCACGGCCTGAACCCCGAACTGGTCAAGGAGTTCTCGCCGATTCCGGTGGAGGTGCCAGACGACTTCTACCGCCAGGTCGCGGCCAAGCACGAGAAGCCAGAGAAGGAGGAAGAGAAGGCGGCCCAGGCCTATCCCGAGAACCTCCCTCCGACCCGCATGCTCTATTATGAGGATGTCGACATGCTCCAGTTCGAGGGAAAGGTTCTCGACATCGTCCAGGGAGGGGTGCTCCTAGATCAGACCTGCTTCTACCCCGAAGGCGGTGGCCAGGAGTGGGACCTCGGGACCCTTGACGGGCACCAGGTCAAGAAGGTCATCAAGGTCAACAGCTCGGTGCTCCATTTCGTCGAGGGACCACTTCCGAAGAAGGGGCAGATGGTGAAGGGCGTCATCCAGAAGGAAAGGCGCGAGCGATTGATGCGCCATCACACCAGCGCGCACATCGTCAACGGTGTAGCTAGAAGCATGTTCGGCAACCACGTCTGGCAGGCCGGAGCGCACAAGTCCGAGGTCGAAGGCAGGCTGGACATCACACACTTCGAGAACCTTACCCAGGAGCAGAGGGA
>JBEKAR010000094.1:0-6676 GCA_050015815.1 Methanomassiliicoccales archaeon
GATCGCACGGTGCGTCGCTTCTGTGTCGCCGCTGAGCAGCACGTTCCTGATCGTCGACCTGCCGTCGCCGAGCAGCCCGAGGACGAGCGCGCGGTGCGAGTAGCTCTTCGACGGCGAGGATTTGACCGAACCGGTGATCATTGAACGCGAGACCTTGAGCTTCATTCCATCATTCCTCCCCGTTGTAGATGTAGGCCACGATGAAATCCTTTCCTCCGAGCGCCTCCCGGACGGCCTTCAGCCTGCGTTCCTTGATCAGTATCACCGTCGCCGGTCCCGTTCCTGAGAGTCCCGCCGCTTCGGCGCCCTGAAGCATCGCGTCGACAGTCATGGCCGGGTCGAGCGAAAGCGCGGCGGAGTATGCGAGCGAGTTGATCACCATGGCTTCCTGCCACTTGCCGACCAGCGCCTTCTGGTAGGCGACGTCGATGATGTTCGCCAGGCCGCGCATCCGTTCGAGCGGCAGCCCCCTCTTCCTGATCTGCTTCGCGGGCACGTGGATCAGCGCGACGAGGTCCTCTGGCATCACCTCCCTTTTGACGATGACATTGCTCTTGTTGTCGGTGATGACGAGCCCGCCGAGCATCGAGGCACAGGCGTCGTCGAACGCCCCCGTGACCGAGACTCCCGCGGTTATCGCGCACTTCACCCCGAGCCTCACCGCTTCCACCTCATCGAGCTGTTCGTCTAGCGCGTCCAGCGTAGCGAGGACGACCGCGTTCGCCGCGGCGCTGCTGCTCTTCAGGCCCCTGGATACGGGGATGTTCGATGACGTCGTGACCTTCGCGCCGTAGCCCTCTCCTGGGGCATAGGCGTCGATCACCGCTCTCGCGCAGAGGGACGCAAGCGAGTCATCCTCGTCCTTAAACCCCTCCATTTCGACCTTGATCTTGCCTGAGCCGTCGAGCTCGACCTCCGCTCTCGTCTCCAGGTCGATGCCGAACGCCGCCCCCTTTCCGGTCGCGATGGCGTTGATCACCGTTCCCGCCCCATGGACAATGGCCTCTCCCTTCAAGACAGCGACCTCCTGAGAGCGTCCTTCATCACGTCGGTCGGTGGCCATCCACCGGTCCAGAGCTCGAAGGCCTTCGCTGCCTGGAATACGAGCATGTCCTCCCCGTTCCTCGTGACTGCTCCCTTCTTCTCGGCCTCGACCAGGAACTTGGTCCTCGGTGGATTGTAGACGACGTCCATGACGAACTGCCCCTCTCGGAACACCGCAGGTGCGATCGGCAACTTGTCAGGGAATCCGACCATGCCCAGGGGCGTGCAGTTGATGACCATTTCGTATTCTCCGTTCGGGGCATCCTTCAAAGGAACTGTCTCGCCTTCGAACTCCTCCGCCAGGCGTTTGGCCTTTCCCGCGGTGCGGTTCGTTATCGTGATCTTCGCCCCGATCTCCTTCAAGGCCCAGGCGCAGGCCCTCGCCGCGCCCCCCGCCCCGATCAGCAGCGCGTTCTTGCCCCGCGCGTCGACGCCGGCTAGCTCGATCGTCTTTTGAATCCCGAACGCGTCGGTGTTTGTGCCCCTTAGCAATCCGTCCTCGACGACCACCGTGTTGACAGCCTTCACGCTCTGAGCCACTTCGTCGAGCGAGTCAAGGAGTGGCGTGATCAGCTCCTTGTAAGGGATCGTGACGTTGAACCCGCGCAGGCTGTAAGCCAGGGCGATCGGTTTGAGTTTATCTAGCTCGTCCTTCTTCGTCTCGAACTTGAAGTAGTGGCCGGGCAGCCCGAGCGCGTCGAACGCGGCGTTGTGCATCGCGGCCGAACGGGAGTGCCCTAGCGAGCCACCGACGACGCCCACGATCGTTCCGCCGCCCCGGCCCAGCCGCATCATCGTCGTCAGATCGAGCTGCCCAGGAGCCGCCTCCTTTCCTTTTTCCAGGCAAGCGTATGAAAACACGGAACCGAGGCGGTCGGCGCAGACCCGGGTGATCTCTCCGGCCGCGCCCATGCCGATGAGGACGTGCGCCGCCTTCATCTTCGGGAGCGCCCTTGTCGCGTCAGCCAAGGTCAGAAGGTCGCTGATAGAATTCACCTTGTATGCGGCCTTCGCGACGTCCGCCGATCCCGACTCTCGGCTCAGCGTCTCGACTATCTCGTTGACCGATGGCGTTGATTGATGATCGTGATGCGAGGCGATGATGCGCGAATGCGGGAAGACCTTCCTGGCCTCCCGCAGAAGCACCGACCCGTCCTCCAGGTCGATCAGGCCAAAGCCGTGCTCCGTGGCCATGCGGAGGAACGCCCTTCGCGTCTGCTCGTTGCCGACGTAGCCTCCTCCATGCACAGCCGGCCTCAGGGTTGCGATCATCTCGATGCCGATGCCGTCGAACCCCGTCAGGTCAGAGGGCGGCGAAGGCATCATGTCGAAGCGCACCTCGATCAGGTCGGCGCCCAGCTCCTTCGCCCTTTTCGCGGCGGACAACGCTGCCCCAAGAGAGGGCTCTATGATTGAGACGCAGATCCTCATACCTCGGTGATCGTCTCCGTGATCGCCCGTCCGAAATGCCTTCCGCCTTCCTCGACCCTTACCAAGACCTGTTGGCCGACCTTCATGTCGGAGACGGACACCGGTCCGTCGGGCGTGCAGAGCCGGATCGTCTCCGCGTTCTGAAGGATGGTCGTGAAGCGCTTCTCACCTACCTTCGCCTCTATCAGCAGCAGGGGTCGGCGCTCAATCTTGTTCCTGCCGACGACGACGGCGCGTGAGTTGCCCTCGGAGTCGATGGCCAGCGCCTCGTCCCCTCCCCTCATCTCCGAAAGGTAGCGGGTCTTTCCCCCGGGCGTGAGGACGTAGGCGTGCACCGCCCCCGCGTTCACGCGGAATGGCCGCGAGGCGACATACTCGCTCTCCATGCTCTCGGAGCAGACGAGGAACAGGCAGGCGGATTGAGAACCGACTAGCATCCCTTCGCCGACCTGGAATATCGAGCAAGTGTCCAGGCAAACGCGGTCTCCGATCGAGGCCGGGGCGATCCTCGTCACCTCCGCCTTCGTCAGCTCGACCTTCGGCATCTTGCGCTCCGTCGCCGAGCAGAAGTCCCTCAGATCGGCGGGTGCGCTCGGCTGGACCACGACGCCGTCGACGCCGGTCTCGAGCGTCTCGAGGAACGTCCTCGTCTCCTGTGGTGAAGTGGCGACTGCGAGTACTTTTGTCTTTGAGCCCTGCAGGTCCGCGATCAGGTTCTCCAGAGGGATGACCTTCCAGTCCCGTGCTGATATGACCACGGCCTCGACCTTATCTTTGAGCGACGCCGCCCTATCCACATCCTTGGAGGATCTCACTTCGATCCACTGAGCGGCCTTCTTGCCTTCGAGCATCAAGGCGTCTTCCTTCCGGACGAGGGCATCGTAGCGTCCGAGCTTCCTCAGCTCTTTGTCCTCTTCTCTGATTATGATCTCGACATAGCCGGCCTCGAGCGCCGCGGAGACGATCTTCTTCCGATCCTCGTAGTGCTGGAGATGGTCGGACCTGACCCAGATAAGCTTGCCTTTTCCCTTCTCGGACATGACATCACTGCAGGAACTTCAACGCTTCCTCGACCTCGAGGTCGTGCAGCACTATCCCGGAGATAGCCCGGGTGATACCAACAATGTTGCGGTGCTGGAAGACGTTGCGTCCGATCGAGACTCCCTTTCCGCCCGCTTCGGTCGAGTCCTTGACCATGTTGAGGATGCGCTCGTCGGAGTCCATCTTCGGCCCGCCGGCGATCACGACCGGGGCGAGGGAGCCCCGCGTGACCTCCCGGAACGAGTCGATGTCACCGGTGTAGTTCGTCTTGACGATGTCCGCACCTAGTTCGGTCGCGGTCCTGGCGCATAGCTTGATGTGGTCCACTTCGAAAGAGTCCTTGATGTCCTTGCCACGAGGGTAGATCATCGCCAGCAGAGGCATGCCCCATTCGGCGCAGTTCTCCGCCACCGCACCGAGGTCGCTGAGCATGTCCTGCTCGTATTCCGCTCCGAGGTTCACATGCACCGACACAGCATCGGCACCGAGCTTGATCGCCTCTTCCACGCTCGTGACGATGACCTTACGGTTAGGGTCCGGCGCGAGGCTAGTCGACGCCGACAGATGAACTATCAGGCCGATGTCGCGCCCGTACGCCCGGTGGCTATAAGGGACGACGCCCTTGTGAAGAACGATGGCGGTGGCTCCGCCCTGGGATACCTTGTCAATCGTGCCGCGCAGGTCGACGAGGCCTTCGATCGGCCCCATCGATATGCCGTGGTCCATCGGCACGATGACCGCCCTTCCGGTGCCTCGGTCCATCATTCGTTCCATTCGCACCGCTTTGCCAAGTGCTCCAGACGACATATCGATCAGGCCGTGCGAAGGCATAGCATGGATATAACTCTTTTGCAGGCTAGAGCCACGCCTGATGTTGGGAATCCTCAAGCCGGGCAGTGCGAGACGTTGTGTTTCTGGAAGTACTTCTGGTGGTATTCCTCGGCGCGCCAGAACGTGCTAGCCGGGGCTATCTCGGTGACTATTGGCCTGCCGAACTTGCCCGAGGCGTCCTGCTTGCGCCTCGATTCCTCGGCGATCCTGCGCTGTTCCGCGTCGTAGTAGAAGATCGCGGAGCGGTACTGGTCGCCGACATCCGGCCCCTGACGGTTCACCTGCGTCGGGTCATGCATCGTCCAGAAGAACTCGACGAGCTGCTCGTAGGTGACGACGTTCGAATCGAACCAGATGTGCGTCACCTCGGCGTGCCCGGTCGTGTGGGTGCAGACCTGTCGGTAGGTCGGGTTGAGCGTGTGGCCGCCCATGAAGCCAACCTCCGTCTCCACGACCCCTTTCAACTTCATGAACGCATCCTCGACATGCCAGAAACAACCGGCGGCGAACGTCGCCTCTTTCATTCCTTCCCTGGTCATTCCTATCAGCTCCATTCGTTACCGGAGTCGGTCGGTCAAATCGTTTCCGGTTAAGAGGTCAGCGGGCCTTTGCCCTCCTTGCGCCCCGTCAGAGGAAACCCTAATATGGCGGGCGGCGATGCTCAGCCTGCATGTGGAGCACGCTCTCGAAGCACTTCGGTCGCTACCCTTCGCAGGGGCGGGTCGCCCGCATGCTGCTGGAGCTGGGGCTCAAGGTCAAGGACGGCGATATCTTCTGCGGCGAGATCAAGCTCGCGGACAGCGCGGTCGGAAGGGCCGCGGGGGTCGACCGCCGCATAGTCAGGGCGACCGTCGAGACGATACAGTCAAGCGAGGAACTGATGTCGGTCTTCGGCAGGCTGACCCCCACGGCGCTGCTCAAGGACGTGGCGCCCGTGATGGGTTGGAGCGCGATCGAGATCGTTCCGACGAACGCCGCGACGCCGGGAATCATCGCCGACGTGACAGGCGTGATAGCCAGAGCGGGCATCAGCATCAGGCAGGCGATAGTGAGCGACCCGGACCTGAGCTCCGAGCCGAGGCTCTACGTCATCACCAACGCCGAGGTGCCTCCCGAGCTGATACCGGAGATCCGCTCCTGCCGTGGAGTCAAGAGCGTCATCATACACTAGGTGCTTCCCCGTGCCGAACGAGATGCGAAGGGCCTATCTGGCGCTCCTCATTGGCGTGTTCTTTTTCTCGTTCTCTTCCATCCTGATACGCTACAGCGATGCACCGGCCCCGGCGATCGCGGCGTACCGCATGCTATTCGCCGCCCTGATCCTTGCCCCGTTCGCCTTCCTCGTGCCGAGGGCAAGGAAGGAGACGCTCGAACTGAAGCGTGGAGACGCGCTTTTCATGGCGGCGATCGGGATCGTCCTCGCCTTCCACTTCCTCTTCTTCGTGAGCGCAGTCCAGATGACGTCCGTCGCCAGCGCCACGATACTCATCAACGCCCACCCTATCTTCGTCGCGATACTCGCCTTCGCCGCTCTGCACGAGGGGTCAAGGTGGACCACGCTGGGCGCGATCATCGGCGTCCTTGGCATCCTGGTCATCTCGATCAGCGACCTGGGCTACGGCACCAACTCCCTCGGCGACATGCTCGCGGTGGCGGGGGCGCTCTTGGAGGCGGTCTACATCATTATGACGCGCTTCATGCGGCGCAAGGTCGGCATCCTGACCTTCGTCTTCGTTGTGAACTCGGTGTGCGCATTGACCCTCATCGCCCTTTGCGTCGCCGGCGGCGTGCCCCTCTGGCCTTACTCGCAGAACCAGCTCTTGGTGTTCCTCGCCATGGCGATCATACCGGCGGTGCTCGGCTATACCCTCTACAACTACTCGATGAGGTGGATCATCGCACCGAGGGTCAGCGTGATACAGCTGCTCGAGGCGCTCTTCGCCTCCATCATGGCGGCGTTCCTATTCGCCGAGTATCCCGACGCCCTGATCTATGTCGGCGCGGCGCTGATCTTCATCGGCATCTACCTCGCGGTCAGGAGCAACAAGAAGCAGGTCACGATGAGTTCAGGCGGTGGTAGTACGCCAGGTCCTGAACGCTGAGCTCACCGGCCCTGGCTCTCTCGATCGCTTCGGCGGTCGCCTTCGCCGCCTGCACCGTGGTCATGAACGGAATCTCGAGCTCAACGGCGAGCCGCCTCATCATGTAGCCGTCCCTCCTCGCGCCAGAGTTATTCGTCGGCGTGTTGATGATGAGGTTGATCTCTCCGCGACGCATGAGACCTAAGGAATCCGGCTGCTGCTTGTCCTGGATCGTGTACACAGTGGTC
>JBEKAR010000095.1:0-6568 GCA_050015815.1 Methanomassiliicoccales archaeon
CATACTTCGCAAACAGCCTCGATGAAGCAACGTGGGTGTTCTTATCCCTCGTCCTCTGTGACAGAACGGTGGAGATCAAGACGTGGAACGGGTCTGGCGTCCATGAGACATGTCCCCGGTCCCCTCTTCCAGGGAAGGCGCCCTCTGGGCACACGCTCCTGATCAACTCAATGACCCGCCTAGCGGTCTTCATGAGAGCTCCACCAGGTCATCGCTTCTCCGACGGTGTAGAGCGAGCCCGCGACGACCACGACGTCCTCTGGCCTCGCCCAACTCAAGGCCCTGCCTATTGCTTCCCCGACAGACGGTGCTTCCTCGACCAGCGGTACGTGCCTCCTCAAAGCTTCCGCGACCGTAGCACGGGGGAAGGCACGAGGCGTGATTGGCTCAGTCGCGATCGCCTCCTTCGAGATGGCGCCGAACTGCGATGCGATCCCACCCAGGTCCTTGTCGTTCAAGACCCCCATAACGAGGATGATCTTCCTACCGAACAGTCTGCTGATGTCCGCGGCGACGACCCGCGCTCCGTCTGGCGTATGGCTCACGTCGAAGACCACGAAGGGCCTCCTTCCGACGATCTCGAGCCTGCCCGGCCATCTCACTCTTTCGAGCCCGGCGACGATGGACGAATCCTTTAGCTTCATCCCCCGTTCCCTGCTCGCGATGGCGGCACCATAGGCCATGGCGGCGTTCTCCCCCTGGTATGCACCGAGCAGTGGAATCCTTATTGCACCGAGCCGTTCGATCTCGATTGTCGTGGACTCCAGGGTTTCGGCCAGGAGACGCCAGCGGATGTCCCGCCCGACCAGTCTAATCGGGCTAGAGGACCTCGCAGTCATCTCCTCGAATACGCCCATTGCCTCAGGATTGTGTTCAGCGGTGACCACCGCGACCCCAGGCTTGATCACCCCCGCCTTCTCGCTCGCGATCTCCGGAATAGTCGTCCCGAGATACGTCGTGTGCTCGAGGCTGATGCGAGTTATGACGGTGCATTCTGGTGCCACGACGTTCGTCGCATCCAGCCTTCCTCCCATTCCGACCTCAATCGCGGCAAATTCGACTCCTTCTTCGGCGAAATGAGCGAATGCGATAGCCGTCGCCGCCTCGAAGAACGTCACGTGGCCTTCCTTGGAAACCAGGGACATGTCCTCGACGTGCCCCCTGACCTCCTCGGTCAGCCTCGCCAGTTCCCGATCGGATATCTCGTGCCCACCTACCTGGATCCTCTCGTTGAAGGAGACGAGATGCGGAGAGGTGTAGAGCCCAGTCCTATAGCCCTCCTCCCTGAAGACCGACTCGGTCATCGCGCTGACCGACCCCTTCCCGTTCGTGCCGGCAACGTGGACGCACTTGAATTGCGTCTGGGGGTCCCCCATCCGGCGGAGCAGCTCGGTAACGTTCCCTAGGCCGAGCTTCATGCCCATCATCTCCAGGTCATATAGCCAGGCCACTTCCTCACGAGGATCCATCGGGCCTAGGAAGAATGGACAATCGCTTAAACGCTTTGGCCCAGCACCTTCAGGGATGCGACCAACCTGGAGACGGGGACGCCGCGCTCCTTCGCCTCTGCCTTCAGGACCTTCATAATGCCGCTGCCGTACTGGGCCGCCTTCTTCTGCCGCGAGGCGAGGAAATCAAGCCCGAGAAGCGACGCGACCTGCCCCAGGACGATCTTTCTCGCCCCGCCGCTGATGCAATCGGAGCTGGTCAGTTTGGCTGCGAACCTGACGACATCTGGATCGAGGTAAGGATGTCCAATCACTTTGCGGAAATGGCGTGCGATCGCATGCTCCATAGATATGCCGCTACCGAGAAGGGCCTCGATGTCCCTCGTCATGGTCGATCTCAGATCCTCCGGCGATAGCGAAACATACCGCGTGTACCCACCGAAGAGCTCGTCGGCGCCCTGACCGCTGAGATAGTATTGTTCTGTCCCCTCGCCGCAAACGAAGTACGCGGGCATCTCAAAGGAGATCGGAAGGATGCCGTCCTTGTTGATGATCTCCGAGACAGGAACAACCGAATCGACCACCTGCTCTCCTGTGATTCTAATGGCGGTCCAAGGGAGGCCGAGCCTTTTGGCGGTCTCCTCCGCCACCGATAGGTCGTGCGCCTCCCCCACCCCCACCGTGTAGAGTTGGACTTGGGTCGTTTCGGCGGCTAGCGCCGCGACAATGGTGCTGTCGATCCCTCCCGAGAAGAGGACCCCGACCTTGCCGGTCGGGCAGAGCTCGCTCACCGCGGGTCTCAAGGTCGCTAGTAGATCGTCCGCCTTCGCCACGACGACACGATTCAGAAGCGCCTACATAATTCTGAGGGTGCGTGCTCCGAGCGTGCACGTGTCCCTGAAACGTTATATTCGCACCGAGGCAATGATTGGCCCGTCATGCAGCTGAAGGCACTCCTGCACCCGGAGACCGTTGCGGTTGTGGGCGCATCCGAAACGCCGGGTAAGGTCGGTTACGTCATCACGAAGAACCTAATCGAGAGCGGCGTCATGGTTTACCCCGTCAATCCGAACGAACCGGTCGTCCTAGGCCTAAGATGCTTTCCGACTTTGACTGACATCCCCTATGACGTGGACCTCGCGGTCATCGCGGTAGGGGCAAGACACGTCATGTCCGCCATAGACGATTGCCTCAAGAAGCGCGTCAAGTTCGTGATACCAGTGGCGGGCGGATTCTCGGAGATCGGGGAGGCGGGGAGGGAGCTGCAGGACGCAGTGGCGGCTAGAATCAAAGGCTCAGACACAAGAGTCCTCGGCCCAAACACCGTAGGGGTGATGATTCCTGGTGGGATAGACACCCTCTTCATCCCCAAAGAAAGGAGCCCGCGACCTCGCCCAGGTTCGATCACGGTAATCTCGCAGAGCGGCTCACTGATGCTCGGCGTGTACGAGAAGGCGGAGGTCGAAGGCGTCGGGATCCGCGCTTGCGTTGGCATTGGGAACAAGGCAGACCTTGGTGAGAACGATTTCTTGGAGTACTTCGCGAGCGACCCCAAGACGAAGTGCATCGCGTTCTACCTCGAGTCATTCGAGGACGGAGAGACGTTCTTCTCGATGGCGAGAGAGGTCGCGAAGGAAAAAGCAATCGTCGTCGCGAAGGTCGGCGTGACGGCGAGCGGCGCGAAGGCGGCGCTCTCGCACACCGGCGCGCTAGCGAGCGGCTCCGATGCCCTGGTCACCGGAATACTTAGACAATGCGGGGCCATCCGCGCCAGGGATGAGGGAGAGCTTCTCGATGCGAGCAAGGCCCTGGCCGCCGTGGCTCCGATGCAAGGGGACAGGGTTGCCGTCGTCGGAAGCGCCGGTGGTTTCGGCGTGGTCGCCACCGACTACGTAACCTCTAACGACATAGGCTACGGCATGAGGATGGCCGACTTCAGCAAGGAGACGAAGGCGGACATCAGGAGAATCAGCCCTTACTTCGCAAGCGTCGAGAACCCGATCGATCTCACTGGCGCGGCTACCGACACGATGTACGACGAGGCGCTTGAGGTCGTGAACCGCGACGAAGGCGTCGATGGCATCGTTCTATTCCTGCAGTTCGAACCGCCCGGGATGACGTACGCACTGGCTGACGTGATAATGAACAGAGCGAAACAGGCGAGCAAGCCGATGGTCGTCTGTTGCGTCGGAGGTTCTTTCCCGGTCGCTTTCATGAAGAGGCTCGATAGCGAGGACATCCCAACGTATGGGACGATCAAGCGCGCAATCTTCGCGCTGCGTTGCCTCTATGATAGAGGCAGGTTCCTCAAGCGGGTTGGTGAACTCTAATCGCGAACATCATGCCCATGATGCCCAGTGCTTGAAGTGTCTGGCTCGGACGGAAATCAGAGTGGCGAAGGCGGGAAGGTGGCTAGGTATAAATAGTGCATTCGGCTTGGACACCGCCGATGAAAAAGCTGGTCATTTCGGAGAAGGGGAATGCGGCGGCGCGGATCGCGTACATCCTCTCCCGAGGCGACTCGAAATCGACCCGAATCAACGGAGTCCAGGTATTCATTTTCAAGCTCGGAGAAGACGAGTATTCGGTCGTAGGCCTTCGCGGGCATATCCTCGAACTAGACTATCCTGCCCATCTCAACAACTGGGAGAAGGTGCCGGCGAAGGAGCTTGTGTATGCCACGCCAGAGAAGAGGGTCACAGCAAGGAACATCGTCGCTACGCTCCAAGAACTTTCGAAGAACTCCGACGAGGTGATCATCGCCACCGATTTCGATCGCGAAGGAGAGCTGATAGGATTGGAGACGGTCGAACTCCTCGACTTCAAGCATGGATCGATCAAGCGCTCGAAGTTCAGCGCCCTGACCAGGGGCGAAATCGATCAGGCATTCTCCAATCTCACCCAGCCAGATGAGAAGCTCGCCGAGGCGGCCGAGTGCCGCCAGGTGATCGATCTGGCATGGGGCGCTTCGTTGACGAGGTTCATTTCCCTCGCCTCGGGCCAGGTCGGCAGCAATTTCCTCTCAGTCGGGAGGGTCCAGAGTCCAACCCTCTCACTCATCGTGGACAAGCACGAGGAGATCTCGTCGTTCGTCCCGAAGGCTTATTGGAACATCTCCGCAAGGATGCGGCACGGTGCGGAGTTTAACGCCGCTCACGACTCGAACCCGTTCTGGAACGAGGACGAGGCCACGAAGGTGAACAACGAGTGTTCTGGGTCCAAGGAAGGCGAGGTGCTCGAGTACAACGAGAGCGTTCGGGACGAGTACCCGCCCGCGCCATTCAACACGACGGTCATGCTCGCCGAGGCGGTCAGGCTAGGCTTGACCGCCTCTGCCGCGATGAAGATCGCCGAGGACCTCTATACCGCCGGATACATCTCGTACCCGAGGACGGACAACACCGTATACCCGAGGTCGCTGAGCCTCAGGGGGGTGCTTGAGAAGCTGAGGGAATCGGAGTTTAGGGCCGAGGCCGAGGAACTTCTGGCCCAGGAGCAGATACGCCCATCGCGGGGAAGAGTGGAGGCGACCGACCATCCGCCGATATATCCCGCCGAAGCAGCCACCAAGAAGGAACTGAAAGGTGATCGCTGGCGCCTCTACGAGCTAGTGGCGAGAAGGTTCATGGCGACGGTGGCCCCAAGCTGCAAGGCTGAGAACCGTGAGGCACTCGTCGCCATCGCGAGACAGCCTTTCAGAGCGAGAGGCTATCGCATCGTCTCCCCCGGCTGGAGGACGTATTACCCATACATCCGCAGTGCGGAGATCGAGCTCCCTCACCTCGAGGTGGGAGAGAAGGTCGAGGTCCTGAAGGTCGGGATGGAAAGGCTCGAGACCCAACCGCCCCGACGCTATACGCAAGGAACGTTGATCCAGGAGATGGAGCGCCTCGGTCTCGGGACGAAGAGCACGCGCCACGAGATCGTTCAGAAGCTCTATGACAGGAAGTACGCGACCGGCGCGGACCTTGTGCCCACGCTGACCGGAATCGCAGTCGCGGACGCCCTAAAGAGACATGCAAGGACGATAACCGAATCGAGGATGACTGCGCATCTCGAAGGCGACATGGAGGAGATCGCTCAAGGCAAGTCGTTCCTAGCCGAGGTGGTCAGGGAGTCGCAGGACATGCTCTCCGACGTTCTAGACGAGATGGAGGCAAATCGCGAGCGCATCGGAGGCGAGATCAAGGAGGCCCTGCACGCTCAGAGCTACATCGGCATCTGCCCTGACTGCAATGGCACATTGACGGTGAAGCGCTCGAGGAAGGGCGAGTTCATCGCCTGTTCTAACTATCCCGAGTGCAAACGCGCATATCCCAAGCCGAAGGGGGCCAAGGTCGAACCGACCGATCGCAATTGCGAGACTTGCCATGCCCCGCTCGTCAAGGTGATCAGGAGAGGCATGCCCCCGTCCGATCAATGCCTTAACCCCGAGTGCGAGAGTAACCGGAAGGCGCTCTCGATGGGAATCTGCCCGGAGTGCGGCGCGGAGCTGCGCCTCATCTACTCGAGGGCCGGGAAGAGGTTCGTCGGCTGCTCGGCCTACCCGAAATGCAATAGAACTTACCCGCTCCCACAGTATGGCGCTATCTCCTACACCGGGGAGAAGTGCGAACACTGTGGCGCGCCGATTATGATCACGAGCCACCGCGGTCGGCCGTGGCGCTTCTGCGTCAACATGGAATGCCCGAAAAAGGAGAAGAAGAAGGCAGCCAAAAAGGCGAAGAGGCCGACCAAGACTAGGAAGAAGGCGAAGCCCACAAAGAAGAAACCCCCCGCCAAGAAGACGAAGAAGGCAGAATCGGCCTAGTGCGCGTGCTCGTGGTCTTCGTCGCACTCGTGGCCGGACTCGATGAACTCCAGGTTCTCGAATCTGACCTCTCCGCCCGCCGGTCGGAAGACTCGAAGTGATTCCTTGACGACGATGCCCTCGACCTTCTCCTTGTCGAGACCGTAGATCAGAACGTTGACGACGAGGTCGAGGCTCCTCGAGGCGCTTGTGAGCTCCCCGCGGCACGTCGCAGGGATCTCATGCGAGACGACGCTGCACGCGATGAATTTGCCCCCCTCGTCTTCTGCGATGCACTTGATGTGCCCGATCAATCGAGAGCCGGCCTTCA
>JBEKAR010000096.1:0-12005 GCA_050015815.1 Methanomassiliicoccales archaeon
CTGTTCATGCTCTCGAGGGTGAACCACCGCCCGCTGCCCGAGCCTATCAAGGAGGGCAAGCAGGAGTATTGGACTGGCAAGCAGCTCTTCTCTCTGATCATGCCTTTGGACCTGAGGATCGCGTTCAAGTCCTCGATCTGCCGCAAGTGCGCGGTCTGCCAGAAGGACAAGTGCGACCTCGACGCCTACGTCAAGATCAGGGACGGCGTGCTCCTGCACGGCACCATCGACGAGAAGGCGATCGGCGCGTTCAAGGGCAAGATCCTCGACAAGATATCCAGGGACTACGGGCCGGACGCGGCCAGAGAGCTCATCGATAACGTCACCAGGCTCGCGATCGGCGCGATCATGGTCAAGGGGTTCACCACCGGCATAGATGACGAGGACATCCCCGAGGACGCCAGGCGCCAGATCGAGGAGGTCGTCAGCGAGGCGATCGGCCGGGTCGATGGGCTCGTCGCTGCGTATCGCAAGGGCGAGCTCGACCAGCTACCCGGAAGGAGCATGGAGGAGACGCTCGAAGTCGAGGTCATGAAGGTGCTGGGCAAGGCGAGGGACGACGCAGGGCAGATAGCCGGGCGCCACCTCGGTCTGGAGAACTCGGCGGTCATCATGGCCCGGTCCGGCGCGAGGGGCTCGATGCTCAACCTGTCGCAGATGGCCGGTTGCATCGGTCAGCAGGCGGTCAGAGGCGAGAGGCTCAAGCGCGGATACTGGAACAGGACGCTGCCGCACTTCAAGCAGGGGGACCTGGGCGCCCAGGCGCGCGGGTTCGTCACGAACTCGTACAAGTCGGGTCTGACCCCGACCGAGTTCTTCTTCCACTCGATGGGTGGTAGGGAAGGGCTGGTCGACACCGCGGTCAGGACCTCGAGGTCGGGTTACATGCAGCGTCGTCTGATCAATGCGCTCGAGGATCTCAAGCTGAAGCAGGACGGAACGGTGCGCAACACCGCCGACAGCATCATCCAGTTCAACTACGGGGACGACGGGATCGACCCGTGCAGGGCAATAGCCTCGAAGCCGATAGACATCGACGACATCCTCGTCGAGGTCCTGGGCGACGAGGCCGAGCTTCTGAGCCGGGTCGAGGACCGCGGGGTCGCCGGGTATGCTACGGTCGAGAAGGACCTCATGGAGACGGAAGAGGGCGAGGAAGAGGAGCTCGAAGAGCCCGAGTACGAGGCCGGAGGTGAGGAGTGATGGCACGCAAGGATACCCAGAAGGCGCTCGAGAAGCTCGGGCTCAAGGCGGAGGTCGTCGAGAGGCTGCTCGACAAGTACCCTAGCAAGTCCGAGGCGCAGGCGGCCGATGTCGAAGAGCTGAAAGGGCTCGGCCTGAAGCAGGCGGACATCATCGCCCTGAAGGGCTCTTCGTCCGCTCAGTCCAAGACCTCGAGATCCGCGAAGAAGGGCTCGAGGAAGAAGGAAGAGGAGGCGCCGGCGAAGAAGATTGAGTTCGAGGTCCCGGACAAGATTCCCCCGCTCACCACGCTCGAGAAGAAAATGATCAAGATGGCCGAGGAGCAAGGCATCCAGGTCATGTACGGCAAGGACTTCGTGACCGGCAAGAGGCGGATGTCGATGGGCATGATCAAGGTCATCGCCTCGCGCATCGAGGGCATCGGTGTGCCGGAGGACAAGATCAGGAAGCTCATCAAGCGCGCCTACGAGCGCTACGAGGAGCACCAGATGGACCCGAACGAGTCCGCGGGCATCATCGCGGCCCAATCGATCGGCGAACCGGGCACGCAGATGACCATGCGTACCTTCCACTACGCGGGAGTGGCGGAGATCAACGTCACGCTCGGTCTGCCGCGTCTCATCGAGATCGTCGACGCCAGGCGCGTCCCCTCGACCCCGATGATGACGATCTACACCGTGCCGGAGAGGCGCAGCAATCAGGACGAGGTGAGGCACATCGCGTCCGAGATCGAGATGACGAAGCTGATCGACGTCGCCTCGCTCGACACCGACATAGTCAACATGAAGGTCATCGTCCGCCCGGACCAGAGGAAGATGGAGCAGAAGGACCTCGACGCAGAGGCGATCTACAAGGAGCTCGTCAAGACCCGCGGCCTGAAGGGACTGGTAGAGATCCAGGGGACGGACATCGTCATCTCGTCCGACCAGCCTTCGTTCAAGAAGCTCCAGGGCATACTGGACGACGTCCGCGACAAGAAGATCAAGGGGGTCGACCTGATCAACCGCGCCATCATCCGGAAGTCGGGCGACGAGTACATCATCTACACCGAGGGCTCGAACCTGGCGAAGGTCCTCGACGTGGAGGGCGTGGACCAGAGCCGCACCACCACCAACGCCGTCCAGGAGATATTCGAGGTGCTCGGGGTCGAGGCGGCGAGGAACGCCATCATGAACGAGGCGTACCGCACGCTAGAGGAACAAGGCCTCAACGTGGACATACGCCACATCATGCTCGTGGCCGACCTGATGACGAACGACGGTGACGTGAAGGCGATCGGCCGTCACGGCATCTCCGGAAGGAAGTCGTCGGTGCTCGCCAGGGCGGCGTTCGAGATCACGGCGGTACACCTGTTGCACGCCGCCCTCACCGGCGAGGAGGATCACCTCGACGGCGTGGCGGAAAATATTATAGTAGGCCAGCCTGTTACACTCGGGACCGGGGCAGTCAATCTGGAGTACAAACCAGTGTCTAGGGGGAAAACGAATGGTTGATATCGGAAGGGCCTTGAAGGCGGCCGTCACGACCGGCAAGGTCGTCTTCGGCGTCACTCAGGCCGAGAGAGCGGTCAAGAAGGGCGAGGCGAAGATGGTGATCATCTCATCGAACTGCCCGAGCGCCATCCTCACGTCGCAGGGCGTCGGGGTGCCTGTTCGGGTGTTCGAGGGGACGAACATGGAGCTGGGCGCGCTGGCGGGGAAGCCGTTCTCCGTCTCGGCGCTGGCCGTGATTGACAAGGGCACCTCCAACATCCTTTCGCTGTGATCTCATGCCTGAAGTCAAGCTCACCGAGGACACGCTGCGGTACATCTCGCTGTTCGAGAACATCACCCGGACACACGTCCGGGACTGCATGGAGACCGAGGACAAGCTCGTCTTCGTCGTCGACCCTGGCCAGGCGAACCGTGCGGTAGGGAAGGCGGGAGAGCACGTCATCCACATGAAGAACATGACGGGCAAGAACATCCAGGTCGTGGAATACTCCGACGATCCGGAGACGTTCATCAAGAACGTGTTCTACAACTACGGCGTGCAATCGGTGGTCCTCGAGAACCGGGGCAACATCGTCCATGCGACAGTGACGGTTGATCCGAAGGTGAAGGGCCGGGCCATAGGCAAGAACGGCCGGAACCTGAGGATAGCGCGGGACCTGGTCAGCCGGCACCACAACGTGCAGAGCATAGTCGTCGCCTAGTGACGATTCTTCCGCACCGGCGTCCGTCCCAGGCGGGGCAATCTTTCCCGCTCGACCTCAAGACGGTCGGCGGTCGGGTACTCCTCGACGATGAAGGAGTCATAGGGTAGCTCGGCCGAGATCTTCTGCAACACCCACGGCGCGACCTCGAGCCTCTTCTTCTCCTCGTCGCGGTGGATGAGCTCGGTCGGGACGTTGAATTCGTCGTTCAGCATCGATATGGCGTCATCGATCTCGCTCGTCTCTATCACGCCCTTCAGCAGCGTCCCGTCGTCGGTCACCATGTCGCTCGGCAGCGCCGTTCTTCGGGCTCGCCTCATGATCCTCCGACGAAGCTGGACCGAATCCTTGAACGACGATGAACAGTAATGGAGTGGGATCTTGACGTCGAGCTGGAGCAGGCGGAGGGCGAGCTCCTCGCTTCCCTTCACTGCCGCAGACACGTCGTCCTTGACCTCGAAGCCCCTTCTTTTGAGGGCGGCCGCGTTCGTTTCGGAGAACTCGAGCTCGTTCAGGTTGACGAAATCAAGGTGCGCACGGTCGGCGAACCGGATCAGCGATTCCAGTTCCTTCTCCTTGCCCGGTATCGCTGGCACCTCGATGCCGACCTCCATCCTCAAGCCTTTGACCGCCTGCTCCAGCCCGGATCGCTCCATACTTCCCCAGAGCCTCGCCTGGGGATGGATCCGCAGCTCGTCCAGGCCGCACCTCTCGAGACTCTGATAGGCGCGAGGGTCGATGGTCGAGGTGTAAAGGTGGACGTGATGGCCCGACCCGAACTCCTTTTTGAGCGATTTAATCTGCGAGCACGTCCTCCGCGGATGCGTCAAAGGGTCACCGCCGGTGATCCCGGTCCCCTTCGCACCGATCGCTCGGGCCTCGGCGAGGACGTCCTCTTCCTCCGAGACCCTCTGCTCGTTGGCAAAAACCACGTCCCTGCCCCGCTTCGCCTCGGAGATCGGGCAGTAGTAGCATCCGCTTCCGCACTCTCCGGTTACGAGGAGCACGAGTTTCTCACCCTGGCGGCACTGGACGCAGCCCTTTGCCAGTCTTTTTGTATAGGCCGAGCCTGCCTCCATCGGACGGATCTTCATCGTTCTGGCAACGGCGGCTGGCCCTATTAATCGTGTCGGAAGCGCAACGGATTTAACGCCCTCGTGCATAAGGTGCGGTCGAGGCTGATGAGGACAGGAACGAGGGTCATCCTGGCGCTCGACGTGACCGAGGAAGACAGGGCGATGTCCGTCGCAACGAGCGTCAAGGACCTCGTGGCCGCGATCAAGGTCAACTGGCCTCTGGTCCTGGCGACCTCGCCGCAGATCGTGACGAAGCTCTCCAGGCTCGCGCCGGTGATCTGCGACTTCAAGGTCGCGGACATCCCGAACACGAACCGGCTAATCACTGAGCAGGTCGTGCGTCTCGGCGCCTCAGGACTGGTAGTGCAGGGGTTTCCGGGCAGGGATTCGGTCCGAGCCTGCATCGAGGCGGCCAGGGGGGTCGAGGTCTTCGTGGTCACGGAGATGAGCCACCCAGGCGGAGAGGAGTTTACCGGCCCCGCCGCGGATCGTTTGGCAAGGATCGCCAAGGAGGAAGGAGCCGCCGGGATAATCGCGCCAGCGACGAGGCCGGAGAGGATCCGCGACCTGAGATCGATCATCGGCGATCTCCAGATACTATCACCCGGAGTCGGAGCGCAGGGAGGGAGCGCCGCGAACGCCTTGAGGAACGGAGCAGACCTCGTGATCGCGGGACGAAGCATCTATCAATCGGCCGACCCGAGGGCCGCGGCGGAGCGCCTCGTCGAAGAGGTCCGCAAGGTGGGTGCCTAGGACGAAAATACGACGCGGAATACGAAGCATCCAGAGTACCCTTTTCGAGGCCCCTGGTTAAAGAAAGTCTTTATAGTGGGTTCGTAATCAACTGTGCAACTTTCCCGAGGACGATTAATGGCAACGAAGGTGGAAGCGCCGAGCGGACTTTCCGTTCGGGGGCGAAGGTTTGCGCTCAGTGACGTCGGTGCCAAGCTGCACGACTCTTGGATAATGCGTCACTGGCAGACCGTGCTCGTTCTCTTCCTTATACTTTGCCTCGCCTTCTTCGTCCGGACTTACTTCGCCTACGACACCGCCGTCGACAATGGCTACCTTGTGTCGGGCGGTTCCGACTCGTACTATCATGAGAGAGTCATCGATTATGTCACGGCGACGGGACAACATTGCTCGGCTCAGCCATCACAGGAGCGCCGGTCGCCGATGGCACAGGCTATGTGCTGGACATGTCAACGGCGTTCTGGGGAGCACTGACAGTAATACCGATCTTCCTGATCGGCAAGATGGCTTTCGGCAACAAGACCGGATTGGTCGCAGCGCTGCTGTTCGCTTTGTCTGCGGCGGCCATCCAGCGGAGCGTCTTCACTGACGCGGACCACGACTCGATGGTGCTCTTCTTCGCAGTATTCGGGTTCTACTTCCTGCTGATGGGCCTGAGCACGATCAAGGGCGACCGATGGGTGAAGAGCTATGGCAAGCCGAAGGGAGTGATCGGCGGCGTCGCGGGCTACATCAAAATGAATCAGGTCTCTCTCATCTACGCCATGCTCGCGGGCGTGTCGCTGGCGGCAGTGGCCTTCATCTGGGAAGGCTTCATGTACCTAATCATAATCATCCTCATCTACTTCCTCGTCCAGGTTCTAATAAACTGCTTCAGGAAGACAGATTCGCTCGGCGTGCTTATGACCGTTGGGGTCATGATGGCGCTCTTCTTCATCCTGGCGTTTCCGTTGTACTGGCAACTCAATCTCATTGGAACATGGTACAACGTTCCGTTGCTGCTGTCTGTCATGATGATGGTCGTAGGTCTGATCTTCGTCTTCACCAGGGATTATCCTTGGGCGCTCGTGTTGCCCGTGTTCATCGCCTTGGCGGTCATCGCGCTGATAGCGCTGTCTTTCGTGGACCCGAACCTGTTCGAGGCGGTAATAACTGGTCAGGGGTATCTAGTGCAAAGCAAGCTGTATTCCACGATTGCTGAGGCCCAGCCACCCGTATTCTCGAACCTGGTCCTATCGTTCGGCGTGGTAACTTTCTGGCTGGCCATCGTCGGGGTCGTATGGGCAGCATATAAGATCCCAAAGAATCTCTCGCCCTATTTCATCTTCCTGGTGGCATGGATGGGCGCGGCGATTGTCATGGCCGTGTCCGCAGGTCGTTTCGTCTTCAATGCGTCCCCCGTCTTCGCAATATCGGCCGCATGGATCGTTGTCCTGGTCGTCCAGGCACTCAAACTTCATGAGATTCCAAAGGGACTTTCTGGAATCCGCCTGAGGAATCCACTTCCCGCTCTGCGCAGGGGAATCAAGATACGCCATGTCCTCGGCGTGCTCTTCCTGGCATTCTTGATAATCCTTCCGAATGTCTGGACGGCTGTCGACGCTGGCATCCCCTCCAACACGAAGGCGCAATATGACCAGCAGATCTATAACAACCTGCCACAGATCCTGCGGCCCGCTTCTTATAACTCGGCGAATGAGACCTGGTACTTGGGAGCCTTCAGCTACGAGCTGCCCCTGCCGACCGAATACTATCCCGCTGCCTGGTCTTGGTTCGCCCAGAAGGACGCGAATATTACACCGGTGGCCTTGCGTCCAGCGTACCTCTCGTGGTGGGACTACGGCTTCGAGGCGATTCAGGCAGGACAGCATCCTACCGTCGCTGACGACTTCCAGAACAACTACCAATTCGCTGGCTTGTTCATCACCTGCACCAACGAGACTCAGGCGATCGCGATGCTCGTGACGCTAGCGATCCAGGACGCAGGAGCGAACTCGGCCCAGGTCGACGCGATCCTGGCCTCGTACGGCATAAACGTCGCCAAGGTGCACGACGCGCTCTCGAACCCGATGAAGTACATCTCCGTTGTCATGAACGACCCGATGACGTACGGTTCGTGGGACATGGCGAACACGCCGGAGTCGGCGAAGAACGCGATGTACGTGTACATCCGTGTGCTGCTCTCGACGATCGGCCAGGACAAAATCGTCGACCTCTATAACCAGCTGCGGGCCGTCACCGGCTGCAATATCGGTTATTTCGCCATCGATACCAGGCTGTTCCCGTTCTCCGCGACCGGCAACAACATATTCTACGCGCCGGCAAAGCTCTCGGACCACATCATCGATCCGGTGTCAGGGGCCCCGACCGACTTCTACCAGATATATGCAGTCGATTCCAACGGGAACCTGATCCTGATTCAGGACGTCACGTCCGATATGACAATCGTCAACTACGCCATCGTCTACACCAACGCGTTCTACGAGACGATGCTCTACCGGGCATTCATGGGATTCGGACCGGCTGACCTCGGTCTGACGAGTCAAGGGCTCCCGGGCATCTCCGGCTCACTTGCTAGCTACCAGCCGATGCAGGGCTGGAACATGTCGAACTTCAGGCTCGTCTACAAGACGGCCTATTACAACCCGTTCCCGGCGAGCATGGTCGCGAACCACACCGACGCATGGCAGGCGATCGGGTACGATCAGGCCGTCTCGATCCAGGCCGCGATCAACGCGGGCACGATGACCGGCGTGGTCGACACCTCCGCGACGACCCTCGAGAATGGAGTGGTCTTCCTACAATACTACGACGGGGCGATTGTGAAGGGACGGGCCACCGCGTCGAACGGCAACCCGTATCCCAACGTCTTCGTCACCGTGCTCGATCAGTACGGCATCCCGCACCAGACGGTGAAGACGGACGCGAACGGCAACTATCAGGTGATCGCGCCGTTCGGCACCGTGAACGTTGTCTTCTCCACCGGCACGTTCGACAACCGCACGCAGCTCGGAGACACCGAGCTCGGGCGCGTAACGCTCAACATCACCTATGATCAGGCGATGAGACAGGGCGACTACATCTTCGACCGCGACATCGTCCTGGGGTCCTCGACCGTATCCGGCCGCGTATTCTGGAACCTGGCCGGCAGCGGCTCGTACAGCAGCACCTCCGACCAGACCATCGGCGGCGCGACGGTCTACCTCCAGAACACGACCACCGGATACTCGATATCCACGACGACCGCGGCGGATGGGACATACAGCCTCGCTGGAGTCCCGCCGATGAACGCCAATGTGTTCGCTAAGATCGACGGACACGCGACGAACGCCACGTCCGTCACAATCCAACCGCTGCTCGACCAGACGGTCGACATCAGCGTCTCGCCGGGGGCCATCTCCGGTAAGCTGGTCTCTCCCGACGGCACCGTCGTCCCGTCATTTACACTTGACCTAGTCGACGTCGTGAACGGCACCACTATCGTCCAGAAGACAGCGAGTGACGGCTCGTTCGACTTCGGGATGTTGCTGCCCGGAAGGTTCCAGCTCATCTCGAGCGTCGGGAACATGTCCCTTGGTTCGCAGATCTTCAACCTAGCAGAGGGCCAGACGATCAGCCGCACCTTCACCCTGTACAACGCGATGATCGTCTCCGGTCAGATACTGACGCAGGCCCAGCTGCCGGCCGGCAACGTCACGGTCGGCCTCATCTCGCCGCAGTTCTCCCAGTACGTGCAGACCGATTCGAACGGCAACTATGAGATCAACATGCCGTCCGGCAACTACACCCTGTACTCCTTCGCGGTATTGGGCAACAAGGAGTACGCTGCCATGAAGAGCGTGCCCGCGGCGACCGGGCAGGTCCATGCGAGCATGTCACTCCAGGCAGCCGGATTGGTGAGCGGCAAGGCGTTCGGGACGGCCGGGCTTGAGCCTCAGGTTCGCTTCCAATCAAGGACGAACGGAGGCGTCTACTACGCGCAGGCGAACGAGTCGGGCAACTTCGGCGCCCTCCTTCCGATAGACAACTACTTCGTCTATGTCAGCTCGGTCACCACTGCCTACTGGGCCGACGTCTTCGTGAGCGGGGACATGAGCCTCTCGCTCAATCTCGTCGCCTCGAGCGACATCTACGGCGTGGTCTGGTCCGACCTGAACGGCAACGGCGTGATCGACTCGAACGAACGCATCGCGAATGTTACGGTGACGGTCTCAGACTCGGATGGAAGGACGATCACCGTGCTTTCGGCAAGCGATGGCAGCTACCGCGCGACCCTGGTCCCAGGGACGCTCTACACCGCCTCGGTCAACGTCAACGGTTATGTGCCGCAGACGTACAGCGTGAACCTGGCGAGCTCCGTCACCCACGACTTCGTCCTCGTCCCGTACAATCGCACGGTCAGTGGGACCGTCGCATATCAATCCTCGATGCTGTCCGGCATCACCGTGACCTTGAAGGCGACAGGATCGGGGGCCATCACCTCCACCGCAGTCACCGATGGCCTCGGCAGGTTCAGCCTCTCGCTGCACCCAGGCATCTACTCCGTCGTCATTGCTCAGAACACGACCCTCGGGACGAACGCGACCCAATACCAGTACACATCCAGCCTGACGGTCAGCGTCGGCTCGGACCCGGCGCCGCTCTCGATCCAGGTAGCGAGAAGGGTCCTGGTCAGCGTCACCATCACATCTCCGAGCACCGTCACGTCGACGGTCGTCATCAGCGGGCTCGACTCCTCGACCAGGCAGACGAATGCGAACTTCACTGTCTACCTGCAGCCGGGAACGTACAACGTGTATGCCTATCAGAACAGGTTCACGCAGATCTACGCGAGCCTCGCGTCGTACGACGTCTCGGACTCATCGAGTTCGATCGTGATAACGATGTCGCCCGCCTTCCAGGTGACCGGCGACCTCTCCTACTCCGGTACGAGATTCAGCAACCTGGCATCGATCATCGCCACCAACCTGGCGGGCGGCACCTACACGTTCCAGAGCCTGATCTCCGGCACGTTCAGCGTCATCCTGCCATCCGGCGACTTCAATATCAGCGCCGCCACGAGGCTGAAGCAGGACATCGCTCTGCAGACCTCGCGCTACGTCAGGTATGACGGCTATATCGACATCTCGCTTGCGGCGAACGCGAACGTCCACCTACTGCTGGCCAGGTCGTTCGACAACTCGACCGTCGTGGGGCAGGCGCTGCTCGACGGCGCCGGAGTGAGCGCCACGCTCGTGCTTACCGCCTCGTCCGACACCGCCATGAACGCGACCATCGCCGCCTCGGCCTCAGGATACAACTTCACCGTCGCCCCAGGCAACTACAGCGTCTATGTCAGGCAGGTCGGGGGCACGGGAGCGTTCCTCGGTCTGCTGAGCGTCGAACCCTACGTCACCAACTTCTTCAACCTGACCCTGGCGGACGGCCTGCCCTTCTCCGGGACGACGATAATCAACGGGATAGGCACCTCTGGGACCATGGTCATCAGCAACGGGAACGTCCTCACCACGACGACAGCCGCGGACGGCTCCTTCCTCGTATATCTACCGCCTGGCTCGTACCAAGTGACGGCGACGGCTCAGGGCTCAGAGCTCGGGGTGACGGCGACCTACAAATCCAGCTTCACCCTCAACCTCACCGCCCCGCTGAGCCGCACCATTGTCCTAAGCAAGGTCGCGTCCTACGGGGTCGACCTGCAGTGGGACTCCACGCAGAAGCAGACGATCAATGCCGGCGGGAGCGTCGCCTACATCATCCGCGTGGTCAACACCGGCAACCTGCCTGATACCTTCACCCTCACAGCGAGCGGCGCGACTTCCGGCTGGACCATGACGTTCTCCCAGTCGACGGTGAGCCTAGGCTTCGGCACTTCGAACTCGCAGCTGGTGACGGTCCACATCGCCTCACCCACCAACGCGAAGGTCAACCATCAGACGCTATCGGTCAGGGCGACCAGCTCGAATTCGCCCTCGACCACGGACACGGTCACCCTCAACGTCGGCATCGTGCCCCAGTTCGGGGCCTCGCTCGACTTCTCCCAGGCCTCAACGACCTCGGGCGGCACCTTCACCTACAACCTGAACGTGACCAACATCGGCAACGTGGACGACACCTTCAATGTGAGCGTTGCCAACGGCGCGGACCTGGCGCAGCTGGGCTGGAAGGCGGAGGTAAGCACGGGCTCGGGTGCCTATGGTCAGTACTTCACTACAGCTGTGTCCGCGGGAAGCAAGGCTAGCTTCACGCTGCGCCTGACCCAGATCCGCAATAACCCCAACCCGCTGATCACGGTTGTGCTCACCGCGACCTCGAAGGCCTCGCCCACGTCGGTCGCCACCCTGCCGTTCCAGCCACCGTTGCCAGCGTTCACCGTGCCCTCGAACGGCCTGAGTGTGACCGGCAATGGCGTGGTGCAGTCCATCCCGAACATTCCGGTCTCGACGCTCGTCCTGATCGGGGTGGTCGTAGCCATGTTCACGATCATGCTGATGGTGGCGGTCCAGAAGGGGGTGTTCAGACGAAGAAAGCGCTAATCGCGGTACTGATGATATCGCTCCTCGCGCTCGCGGTCCTGCCCGCCGCGTCACCTGCTGAGGCGCTCCCCCTTCCCATCTACGCGTCAGTGACTGGACCGACCCAAGTCGCGATCAACGAGAAGCACGCTTACACGATCATGGTCAACGGGGGCCACGGAGGCGACCCAGACGGGAATTACAGCTACAACGCCGCGGTCATCTCGCCTCCTACCACGGACGCGTCAGTCTCGCCGGTCAACGGCG
>JBEKAR010000097.1:0-6463 GCA_050015815.1 Methanomassiliicoccales archaeon
CAAGAGGGGACGGAGATCGCCGCCAAACTCGGCTTCAGCGACACGATGGTCTCGACCCTTCTCAAGGGCTATTACTCCAACTATGAGGACCGAGACGTCGAGCTCGGAGTGCTCGTTCCAGCCGTGAGGATTACGGGACTGGAAGTCATCAGGTTCAACCTGATCATCCTCATACGCAAAGGCCTCATCCTGACAATGCACAATGAGGAAGTGACTCGTTTCGTCCAGTTCTCCCGATACGCGGACGTGTTCATGAGGAAGTTGCCGGAGAGCATGCCGAACGACGACAAGCTCACCAACATGTTGGTGCGCCTCCTCGACGAGAACAATAACCGCAATTTTGAGCAACTAAGGGGAATTGAGGAGCAAGCCGACGAGATGAGCAAGGAGCTCGCCGACCCGAAGAGCCCGAGGGAGCTGCTCGGACGAAGGATCTACGAGATGAAGCACACCTTGATCGCGTATCTAGGCAATCTCTGGGCAACGTTGGATGTGCTCAACTCCCTTCGCTACGGGGACGCGGACATCCTGAGCGACAACCCGAAGGTCTTGGCGAAGATCACGCTGCTAACGGAGGACGTCAATCGACAGATATCTCTCTCAGAGCACACTTCCGAGGTGCTGGCATCTGGGCTGGAGGTGCTCCAATCTCTCTACAACAACCAGCTCCAGACCCTCAACAACCGAATGACCTTGGCTGTGACGTGGCTGACGATCCTCGGCACGGCGGTGCTGGTGCCGAACACCCTCGCCACCTATGTCAGCTCGCTGGGTGGAATGAGCGATTCCCTGATCTTCTGGTATACAACGGTCATGATTCTTGCGACACTGAACGCGACCGCACTTGCCTGGTGGTGGGTCAAGAACCGCATCATCCTTCCTAAGAGCGGGGCGGACACAGAAGCGCTCCTGCGTGAGGTCCAGACCCCAAAGAAGAAGTCAAAGTCGCCTCCTAGGGCTTGAGGCTGGACCCTAGCAACATTTATCTACGCACTGCTAGAATGAATTCCCATCCCCGGTGAAGGACACCAAGGAGGACTCAGATGGCATCGCAGAAATTGCTTGACTGGCTCAACAAGGCGATAGCTAGGGAACTGCAGGTCTCGATCCAGTACATGTGGCAGCACGTGCAGTGGTCGGGGGTAGAGCACTTCGCCGTGCACGATGAGCTCAAGAGCGTGGCTATTCAAGAGATGAAGCACGCGGAGAAGATCGGCGAGAGGCTTTGGTATCTAGGCGGTGTGCCGACGACTAAACCGACCCCCATCAACGTC
Organism: Methanomassiliicoccales archaeon; assembly: GCA_050015815.1. Classification (GTDB taxonomy): domain Archaea; phylum Thermoplasmatota; class Thermoplasmata; order Methanomassiliicoccales; family UBA472; genus JAJRAL01. Next base: position 1,275 of record JBEKAR010000097.1, read on the forward strand.
GGCGAGGACCTCTGGGAGATGATCGACAACGACATAAAGGCCGAACTCGAGGCGATCGAGATGTACAAAGGCATCATGAAGATCGCCGAGGACGAGGGCGACCCCACCACACGTTTCATCTTCGAGCAGATACTGGAGCAGGAAGAGGAGCACCACGACCTCTTCATCAGCCTCAAGGAAGGCAAGAGGCCGGCCCGCAAGAAGTAGCGCGTCACAGGCACTGCCGGAGACCCGGCGGGCTCTTACTGCAGGTCAAGGGGCCTTGCTCGAGCAGCGCATCCACCGGAGATCTGAGTGCACGAGCATGCATTTCTGGCACGAGACGTTGAACAAGACAGTCGTCTAGGTGGAGGCAGGCAAACGATATAGTAGGGTCCGTCTATCCGTCTCCCGTCCGAGTGATTCGTACATGACAAAGGATTTCAAATCCCTTGGCGTCGAGGAAGGAGTCCTCCGCGCCATCGAGAAGGCCGGCTGGCTAGAACCCACGCCGGTCCAGGAAGAGACGATTCCGCTCTTGCTCAAGGGCCGTGACGTGATGGCCCAGGCCCAGACAGGTACCGGCAAGACGGCCGCTTTCGGTATCCCCATCCTCCAGACGCTCCGCCGAGGGAAGAAGCCCAAGGCCCTCGTCCTCGTTCCTACGAGGGAGCTCGCCGTTCAAGTGTCAGAGGAAGTGGCGAAGATCGGTGAATTCCTCGAGCCGAGGATTCTCGCCGTCTATGGTGGATCCTCAATGGAGCATCAACTAGCCGAGCTGCAGAAGGGAGTGGACATAGTCGTCGGCACTCCGGGACGGATAATCGACCACATGAAGCGCGGGACGCTGGATCTGAGAGATGTGCGCTATCTTGTCCTGGACGAGGCGGACCGGATGCTCGACATGGGGTTCATCGACGACATCAGGTTCATCCTCTCCAAGGTTCCGAAGAACAGGCAGACGATGCTCTTCTCTGCCACGATACCTTCGGCGGTTAGGGAGCTCGCTTCCCACCACATGCAGAACCCAGAGACCGTGATCATCAGCGAGGACGAGCTCGTCCTCCCCTCGACAGAACAGATTTACTTCAATGTCGGCCGAAGGAACAAGATCTGGGCCCTCTGTCGAGTTCTCGATCGGGAGAAGCCGAAGGCGATGGTTTTCTGCGCGACGAAGCGGATGGTAGACATCCTGACCCGGGCGCTAGTCTCATATGGCTATCCCGCGGCGGCCCTGCACGGCGATCTGACGCAGGCGCGGCGGGAGAAGGTCCTGCAGGACTTCAGGGAGGGGAAGATCATGATCCTGGTGGCGACGGATGTGGCAGCAAGGGGTCTGGACATCGAGGGGGTGACGCACGTTGTCAACTACGACGTCCCGGAGAACCCGGAGGTCTACGTCCACCGCATCGGTCGCACGGGAAGGGCGGGCAAGATCGGCAAGGCGATCACCTTCGTCACGGCGGAGGAGAGGCACCTCCTCGACGGAATCACGGACTTCAGCGGCGCCGGCGTGAAGAAGGAGGAGGTGCCGGAGGCCCAGGGCAAAGAGACGGTGAGAAAGGTCTGGGACTTCGACGAGATGGCGGACATCTTCGGCATGGTCAAGTTCCGCATCAACCTGGGTCATGGAGATGGCGTGACCTCGATTGAGCTTTCAGACCTGATCGTCCGAAGGGCGAAGGTGAACGATTTCGCCATCGGCCACATCGACATCGGGCACGAGTACAGTGTCGTGGAAGTGCATAGGGACGTGGCGCTACGAGCGATGAACGCGATGCGCGGCTCACAACATAGGGGCAAGAAGATAGAGTTCGAACCGGTTCAGAAGAGGTAGGCTCTAGCGATAGAGGGTGTACTTGTCGAGGAGCTGGCAGAGTTCCTGGCTGACCTCTTTCCCATAACCACCGCGAGTCTCGATCTCTTTGACGTATTCTTTCGCGTCACTAACTGAAACCCTTGAGGCCTTTGCGATAACGTTCGCGATTACCGTGGAAGCGAGGGCCTCGTCGACCTTGAAGTCCGCAAGAAGCGCTCGGACGTCATACCTGAAAACTTCCATCCTTCTGAGGTTTAGCATCGCGGTCCTCGGCCGCACGTTTCGGCTCTTGTCCCTGTCAAAGTCCCGGCTCGATCTTCCTCTATACCTATTCAAGCGATCCTATGCTCCTTGCCTTCTTCAGCCGAATCATCATATATAAATATTCCCAGACCATGGCACGTTCCAGGACGGAGAATCACATCCCGGAAGTCGCCTCCAGCATGAATCCGAAGAGGGCCGTGGTAGATCATAGCTCTCCGAACGAGCTTTCGTATGACCAGGATTCGTATGGCATCCCTTTTAACATACCTGGTCATTCGACTATCGCTTCCTTGCCTTTTCTTCGCAGGAACCGAAAGCCGGCATATGAAGGGACAAAGGCTTTCACCGCCTCGGGCGTTCACTGTCGGATGAGTGCCCGAAGGATGGTGTTCTCTGCTCCCGCCGATGATCCTTTCTCCACTTTGATGAAAATGCATCCAGGCATCCGCCTCGAGGGAACGGCCCTTGGTGGAACGATGGTCGTCCGCGTCTCGAACGTCGGCAAACCGGTCCTTTCAAAGGAGGAGCTTGGCGCGCGCCTGACGATTCTGCGCGAGGAAGACGAGGGAGAGTCCACCGCGGTCTTGGACACGCCTCGGCATGTCGGGACGTTGCTTCGCAGGATCGACCATGCGGGGCTCTCACTACTGCCGCCCCTGTCCTGGGAAGGCGGGAGGATCCGCTTGAGAGTTTTGAATCTCGGTGGCGCTTCTCCTACATTGATCGGTTCAATCCTGCCGGGCGCGGTACTCGAATCAAAGTCTGACCTGGACGAACGAGCGATAGAGGCTGAGCTTTCCTCCTCTGGGCTTCTTCTCCCGTCATTGACAAGGAAACAGGCTAAGGCGATACTTGCGGCGCTTGAATCGGGATACTACGAATCGCCGAGGAAGGTCACCACCGAAGAAGTGGCCCGATCGCTCGGCGTGGCAAGGAGCACTTTCGAAGAGCACCTCAAGGCAGCGGAATCGAAGCTGGTCAGCGCCCTCGCACCGGTCGTGAGGGTCCGCCTCATGGAGGCGGAGCAGGGGAGTTCGATGGCAGGGGCCGAGGCACTCAGCATCTATGCCAAGTTCAGCGACGATCTCGGTCTTTACGTGAGCCTGGCGATGCGCAATGACAAGGTCGTCAGGGTGGGTCTCTCCGAGGCTCCCATCGAGGGGTCGGTCACCGGGGAGAACCCGTACCTTGCAAGGATAATCGAGCACATCGCAACCGGCGGGGACGATCTGAGGGACATCCCTCTGGACCTTCCAATAACGCCGTTCGAAAAGGAAGTCCTGGATCTGCTCAGGAACGTGCCGCCGGGCGAGGTCGTGACCTACGGTGAGCTCGCGAAGAGGCTGGGGCGGCCGCGCGCATCCCGCGCGGTGGGTCATGCTTGCGCAAGCAACCCCGCCGTCATAGTCGTGCCTTGCCACCGTGCTGTGCCGGCCTCCGGAGGGCTTGGCAACTATTCGGCCCCCGGGGGACCTGAGACGAAACGGAAGCTCCTTGAGAAAGAAGGCGGACTGGAAAAGGTGAGAAGCGGGCGGTCTAAGCATATTGTCTAGTCCCGCGGAAACAACCATTCCAACCAATCTCGGAGGGCTTGGTTGGGGATTCCTAGATCCGTGCTTCTCGGGCATGCGTTTTTTTTTGCGAGCAACGCTTATTTTTACAGCTCAGTATCTAATCTTATTCCGGAGGATGCGATATGAAGAAAATGCCGCTTCTGATCCTGGCATTGATCGGAACGATCTGTCTTCTGGCGACGTTGGCTTGCCTGGTCACCCTTGCCAACGAAGCGGGAGATACGACGACAAGGCAGGTCTATTTTCCGGAAACGGTCGTGCCCCAAGTCCATTACGTCGAGGTCAACGGAGTGAACCACTAGTCCCTCTTCCCGACCTCGGCCACGATTATTTCCTAGGGCTTGCGACAGCTAGGTTTGCCACTAGAGGCAAAGCATTAATCGCACCCGAAACATGCCAGGTCAATGGCGGGAGAAACCCTCTTAGGAGTTCCGCTGGACTCTTGGCTCCTCTTCATTCTAGTCATAGCTATCACCGTAGCACTAGCCAGGCTCCTTTACGTTTTGGTGCGCCATACATTTGACCGCCACCTGTCGAAGAGGGCCTCCAAGAACCTGGCCCGCATTTTCCAGTACCTTATCATCGCTGTCGGGGTCTATTGGGGTTTCTTCAGTGTACTGCACCTGGACATCACCGCCTTGATAGCGTCATTGGGAATCGCGGGTATTGCTGTTGCCTTCGCCTCGCAAGAGGTCCTGCAGAACTTCATTGCAGGTCTTCTCATCGTGATAGAGCGTCGCATACAACTCGAGGACTGGATTGAGATCGTCGGCACCACTTCCTACCGTCCGGCTCGAATATCGGACATCACACTCACAAAGACCGTGCTGGTCGATCCCGGCGGTAAGCTGGTATATGTACCCAATTCCGTCATCATCGACTCCCAAGTCATTAACTATACTCAGGCCGGCTTCTTCGAGGTTCCAGTAGAGCTGCGCCTTTCCAAGACCTACGACCTGGAAATCTTCACTGCCCTCGTGACAGAGGTGGCAGAAGCGGAGCGAGAGATCTTGCCTAATCCCCACGTGGAGGGGGACAAAGATATGGAGAATCTCTTCCGCGTTACGAAGTACAAGCTCAGGATGGAGAAGACCGATCTGAGCAAGTTCTCCCCACGGGTCCTTGTCACCCGGGTGGAGGGGGACGACCTGGTGCTGAGCGTCAGGCTATGGATAATGAACCCTCCCCGCAGAGAAGAAATCACCTCTGATTTCCTCAAAGCACTATTGAAGAAATGCGACCTGCAGGGGATCAAGTTCTCGCACTCCTGAACCGGACGCAATGCTCTAGATGAGAGTGTCAGCATTGGAGGCGAGTCATCTTCGCCCAATGCCATTCGATGACTCTCAAAGCACAGGGGAGAACAGACGGGAGATCCCCTCCCTGAACCGGACCCATAGCGACCTTCTCTTGTACCGTTCCATGGTCACCTCCGTCGAGACCTCCATGTCATGCTCGAAAATCTCTCTTTGCTGCTTGGCGAACTCTCGATCATAGATGACCGCGTTGGTCTCGAAGTTGAGGCGAAAGGAGCGTATGTCCCAATTGGCCGT
>JBEKAR010000098.1:0-6426 GCA_050015815.1 Methanomassiliicoccales archaeon
AACTTTGACCTCATAAGTGGTGGTCATGTCCAGCTTGCCCTTCTTCCTGGCCACGTAGTTGGCGTGGCGGAAGATGCCAATCGAGATGACGAGGAATAGCAGGCTCGAGACAAAGCAAGCAGGACGAGGATCTCCGGCGATGAACAGTTCTCGAGGGGGCGAGGTGCTAGCGACATCCAGATTCGGCAGGAGCTCCCTCCTCGTTACCTCGAGCCAGTAGGTTAGCGGGATTGCCTGGAAAACAGTATTGCCTAGTTCTCCTGGTTATTCTGCCAGTAGCGGGTCACATACCCGGCGATGAGGTTCCTCATCCTGATGGACTCGACGTTGGTGAGCTTCCCGACGAGGACCTTATTGGTCTCGAAGTCCGCGGTGAAGACCTTGGGGTACTTCTCCACCAATTCGATGGCGACCCTCTTGATGTACGTCGGCCTGATCCTTCCCATTGACACACCAGGTACTGCCGGTTAAGTTCTGAGCCTATTTAAGGGTTACTGAGTTCGCGCTTCCTCGGCTTACCACATGTCAGCTTGCCCTCTGGACATGGTCCACGGACGCAGGGCGGACCTGCCTTTTTGAATAGGGCGGGAGTCGCTTCCTTCGCCTGACGGAGCATCTCGTCCGCGACCTTCCTAATCTCTTCTTGTGCGCGGTTGCAGCATCTCAGGGTGAAGAGATGCCAGAGCTCTCGGGCATTCATCGTGACGACGATGTTCGTTGTGCATGCATTGGGGAGAACGTAGCGGGCGTCCTCGACTGGGACCCTCTCCGCTAGCTTGCGATAGGTCCTCCAAGAGCTTTCCATCAGTTCCTTGAACTCTTTTTCGAGATCCGCATCGCCCTTGATCGACTCGGGCACGACGTAGGACGGTTCCTTCAGTGACACGAAACGTTGCGACTGTTGAGAGAAAGAAGCCAAACGATGGCGCACGAGCTGGTGAGTCATGCTTCGGCTCACGCCCTCGACCGAGAAGGTGAAGGATGCGTGCTCGATCACCGAATGATGTCCAGACTCCATGACGCTATCTATGACGCTGGATATCTTCTCATCCGGCAAAGACTTCAGCAACTCGCTGGCCGGCTTCTTCGAATAGCACGAGTGCCCCGCGGCGGCGCAAAGCATTTCAGCGTCCTTGGTGTAGGAGAGCAGAACGACCTTCATGTCCGGGGCGAAGATGCCCAGCCGAGGATTAATGGTTTCCCTCGGGGTCGGCGACGGTGTACTGGTAGCTGATCTCGGCGCCGCCCTTGCCCGTGCTGACGAACCCCTTCGGATACGAACTGTCGAGCAACTGCTTCAACCGGACTAATTGGACCTGCCTCCCTTGCAGCAGATGCATGATCCCGTCGACGTGGCCATCGCCGATTACGGCGACAACGCTGCCGAACGTGTCCTCCGCCATTGAGATATTGTCGGCCATGAGCCGGTTGCGGTCGTCGATGAGCGCCTTCTTCAATGTCGGGAACTGCCGCTCGAACTGCTTCATGTACGCCTCTTCGTTCGCGGTGAAGTTCTCCAGCTCCGTCTCGACCTGCTTCTTCGAGGCGAAGAACCCGGCAAAGGCGCTGAGTGCAAGAAGAAGCCTCTCCTTGATCGGCATCGTCTCCATGAGCTTGTTGAACATGACGCTAGCGTCGGCGTCGATGAACAGAAAAGGGATCCCCAGTTCCTTGGCGGTCTCGACTGCCGAGAGCATCTCCCCGCCCAGTTCCCCACCCAGCTCCTTCGCCAGCCTTCTCTGGAACTTCGCCATGATGCGGTAGGTGATGGGCATAGCTCTCGGCTGCTGCGGATGGATGAGCGCCTCATACCTGCCTGGATCAAGCTCCACTCCAACGGCGCTGGGCATCTGCCCCATTATGACGTCGCGGACCTGACGCTTGATATCGAAGACGTGACCCACCCCGATCAGCGTAATCATGTGGCCATAGCGAGAGCGTGCCCTGCACTTAACCCTTGCAGTCCGTCATGCGAGAACACCCGTCTGGTTCAGGACGAAGATGAGAAAGAGGACGAGACCGAAGGCCTCGGACAGAATCCTTTCTTGAGGCACGATCCGACAAACGTTTCAAGATGGCACACCGCTCCTGCGAAGCGTTTAAGCTTCGGGCGCGGATGGATGCGCCCGTGGAAGGGCGGAGGTACGACCTGGTCGCATTCGACATGGACGGTGTCCTGGTCAACTACACGAGCTGCTGGACCTGGGTGCACGACCACTTCAAGGTGACGAACGAGGCCTCGCTCAAGGCGTTCATCGAGGGCGACATCGACGACATGGAGTTCATGCGCCGCGACATCGCCCTTTGGAGGAAGCAGAGACCCGAGCTTTGTCGCAAGGAGCTCGAGTCGATCCTCGGGCCGCTGCCGATCAATCGCGGAATCGCGGAAACGGTCCAAGGTCTGAAGGTTTGCGGAACGAAGTGCGTCATCGTCTCAGGCGGTCTGGACATAGTGGCAGAGAAGGTCGCGGGGGAGTTCGGCTTCGATGACTGGATCGCCAACGGCGTGGAGTGCGACGTCAGCGGACGGCTCACCGGCGAGGGCCTGTTGCGAGTGGAGCTGAGGAACAAGCGGACCGCTCTGGAGCAGATGCTCGAGAAGTATGGTGTCGATCGGTCAAGAGCGGCCTGCGTCGGGGATTCGTTCGTCGACATCACGATGTTCGAGGCGTGCGCGTTCTCCATCGCCTTCAACCCGACGGACGAGATGGCGATCAAGAAAGCCTCCGTCGTCGTCCGTGCAGATAGTCTCGAGGCGGTCCTCCCGCACCTCGTCTGCGCCCCCAAGATCAGTCCTTGAAGCCGTACTTGCCCAGGAGCGGCACAAACACGCAGGGGCCTAGGTTCTCTTCCTGGAGCCCTTCGCCCGACCTTGTGACCCTTATCAACTCCTGGCCCCACCTGCTGCCGACCGGCACGAGCAAGCGACCCCTGTCGGCCAGCTGTTCTTTCAAAGGCTTCGGCACGGCAGGAGCCGCCGCGGCGACGGAGATCCGGTCGAAAGGCGCCTCGGGAGGATAGCCGACGGAACCGTCGCCGGTCACGACCTCGACCAATCCAGCATGTCCGGATCTTCGAAGGTTCTCCCTGGCACGAGCCGCGAGAACCTCGATCAGCTCAACACTGACCACACGCCCGTTCGGTTTGACCAGCTCTGCCATCACAGCCGCATGGTAACCAGAGCCTCCGCCGACCTCGAGCACTTTGAGCCCTGGCCTCAGGCCAAGAGCCTGGGCCATTATCCCGACCATATGAGGAGCGGATATCGTCTGGCCTTCGCCGATGTACAGCGGAGTGTCGTAGTACGCCTGCTCCTCGATCTCCGTTGGCACGAAGAGATGCCTCTCCACTGCCTCCAACGCTGCGATGACCCTCGGGTCGGAGATCACGCCTTCATCGACGAGCCGCCGGACCAACCTCTTCCTGGCCGCAGCGTGCTCCATCGGCCTCACCCATGCGTGACCCGCATGCACTTGGCGTAGATGCGGATGATGTCCCTCGCGGCCGCTCCGCCGTTGCGCACCGTTCCGGTGTTCGTCTTAATGGTATGGATGACGACCTGGTCCTTGCCGACGGTGAACGTATCTCCGACGTAGAACTCCTCGTCCGGCAGCGCCGTGATCTCCGCCGCCAGCGTCTTCGAGGTCTTGTTGACCGAGATCTTGACGCGGATGTTGTCGAACCGTTTCGCCCAGATCGTGGTTATCTCGCCCGCCACGGCCGACGAGACCCTCGCCTTGTCCTTCTCGATCGACGTCACGACGACGTTAGCGTCCCCGACGAACAGCTCGTCGCCGACCGAGACGAGCTCGTCGGACCCGAACTCGAAGGTGAGCTTCCTTGACTGGTCCATCTCGCTGACGATTATCGGGAGGGTGATGGACTTGGGCTCCCTGACGACGACGCTGTGAACGGTGTCGCATTTCTGGCATTTCACCGTGGTCTCGAGCACGTCGCCTCCCTTGCTTATCTTCCCGCGTAGGACCTCGTGCAGGGTCTTCTCGCCACAGTTCGGGCATTCGATGTAAAGTGAATTCGGAATTGCCACAGTACCACGTTTCGCGAGCGACCCATTATGGGATGGAGCAAAAGAACTTATCGGTCGATACGGAAGGGCCTTCCGTGCCCCGGGACCACCACGTCAGCGTACTCGATTATCTTCCGCATGCTGGCCATGGCAACCTCCCGGTCGTAGTTTATCCCGGGCGGCAGCGACTTCCGGTAGTTGTCCTCGGTCGGGATCGCATCGCCCACAATCGCATATCGTTCCTCTGCCTCGACGAACATGCTGACGCTGTCGCGGGTGTGACCAGGCGTGGCGACGAGCCTCGCGCCATGTGCGATGTCCCTCCTCTCCTCCCCCTGCCGCAGCTCGATCCTCTTGGCGGAGGCGAACAGGTCGTCGTTCCCCACGTGGTCGCCATGAGGATGGGTGCTGACGATTAGGTCGATGTCCTCCGGATGGACGCGGAGAGCCGCCAGTCCGACGATGACCTTCTGCCGGTTGGCCCTGCTTGAGGTGTCAACTATCAGCGTCTTGCCCTCAAGGACAACAAGCGTCGAGGAGCTGTGCGCCTCCAGAATCGTCTGGCCATCGCGCACAATCAAGCCCTCGCACACAATCCTCACCTCCGGTTTCATCTTAGATCGACCTCGTGCCCATTCTCACACTTCAGCTTCGACCCGCGGAACGAGTAAGGCTTGCCACACGTGGGACATCGGGCGTGCTTGGCGAAGTAGTCCAGCCAGGCATCACGGACCGAACTCACGCTCTCGCCCTTCGCTCTATCCAATGCCTCCCTAAGCTCACGCTCCGTCGCAAGAGGCTCCAGTGGTGCCAAATTCAGCACTTTGACCTTTTCCCTGGTCGCCTTCGCCGGAAGGTACCAGCCGAGCAGCATGCCGACCAGGAATCCGCCGAAGTGGGCCCCGTACGCAACCCCTGGATCGATCCCTAAGACCACATAGACGATCTCGAGGCCGAACCAGCTGCCCACCGCGATCCAAACCGCGACGCTAGGCAAGAAGATCGGTCCGACGAACATCGGTATCTTGTCGCGTGGATAGAGGACGAGGATCGCCCCCATCACGCCGGATATTGCTCCCGAGGCCCCGAGGACCAGGGTAGGGCTGCCCCACAGGAGAACTCCTTCGACCACCACGGCAATGATACCAGAGACGAAGTAGACGATCGCCACCTTCCTCTTGCCCACCCTGTCCTCGAGGGCCAGGCCGACCATGAAGAGGAACAGGATGTTGCCAATGATGTGGAGGAAATTGGCGTGCACGAACATGTTCGTGAAAGCGGTGTAGAGATTCTGCCCGTTCTCCAGGTAGATCGGTCGGAAGCTCAGGTCGGTCATGATGCCCCCGGACGGGTCGAAAACCTCCAGGAAGAAGACGACCAGGCAGCCGATGATCATCATCTGGGTGAACCCGAACCGCCTCATCGCGCTGAGGACGACCGCGATCACGATCACACCCGCGGCGATGAGCGTCAGGGAGTCCAAGGCATCACGCAGCCGGTTTAGCCACTCGGCCCATAAGTGCGTTTCGATTGACGTCTAGCAGCATTCTTATGTCCCCTGGCGGATGAGAGCCGGATGAGGTACGACCCCTCACTCCAGATAGAGGAATGCGAGCACGTCTATCCGCCGCACGAGGACTCCCTGCTCCTGCTCGAGGTCATCGAGGTCGAGCGCGGCGAGGCTCTCCTCGAGATGGGCAGTGCGACTGGCATCATCTCAGTGCACTGCGCCGCATCCGGTGCTGTCGTCACGGCGGCGGACGTCAACCCCCACGCGGTCTCTTGCACCAGGAAGAACGCCGAGCGGAACGGCCTGGAGATCGAGACCGTGCACTCGGATCTGTTCCTTGACGTACCAGGGAAGTTCGACGTCATAATCATCAATCCTCCGTACCTCCCGGTAGAGGAACGAGGTGATATGGAGGCATCATGGGCCGGAGGCGAAGACGGCACGGGAGTCCTGGAGAGGTTCCTCATCGACGCCCCGCCGCATCTCAACGATGGCGGGAGGATCTACGTGCTGATGTCCAGCCTGATGAGGGCAGCCTCGCTCTCATGCGTTCTGACCCAATACCATCGGGAGCGGCTCGGCTCACGGAAGCTGTTCTTCGAGGAGCTATGGGTGGAGAGACTTACTCTGCCTAGCTCGAAAGCAAGCGCGAGATCTCCGCCTTGAGCATCTCGCTCGCCGTCTTGCCATCCACCCGCCCTTTCAGCTTCTCCATCACGACGGCCATGAGAGGTCCGACGGCAGCGGCCCCCTTCTCCCGGACGAACGCCTCTCTCTCCTTCACTATCGAGGCGATGACCGCTTCCGCTTCGGTGCCTTCTACCCTCTCGATGCCGAGGACCTTCACCGCCTCCGAGGCGCTTCTTCCCAAGGCCATCTGGCGAAGGAT
>JBEKAR010000099.1:0-10862 GCA_050015815.1 Methanomassiliicoccales archaeon
CCTCCTTGGTGAATTGGTGTTCGACGATCCTCGATGACGAGTAGGCTGTGAAACCTTCTCCGTCGTCGAAGTACCAGCTGAACATCAGGAGTGCGTTGTCGCTCGGCGTGTCGTAGGATTGAGTGGCATCGAACTGCACCATACCTTGGCCCTCATCGCGGTAGCTGAACACAGCGTGCGGCGGGACGTTTAGGATCTCTATCACGAGATAGGCGCTCGCCTGGGTGTATCCGTCATCGTCGAATACTCTGACCATCACGTGGTACGTCCCCATCTCAGGATACGACAGCGAGGTATGGTTCAGCTCCGTGTCCGCCTCGGCAGTGAAGGTGCCGTTGTAGTGGAAGTCGAACTGGTAGTGGGTGATGTCGTAGGCGGCCCTGACAGCGGAAACGTTTATCTGGAAAACCTCGTCCTCGTTGTACGTCTGCTTGGAGGGGAACATTGTGACAGAGATGATCCTGGGGTTAGTTTCCAGCACGACGATCTGCTTGCTCGTCCAATTCCAGGAGCCATCGGCATCAGTCACGTTGAAGGTGACGGTGTAGGTCCCGTTCTTCAGGTAGGCATGCGACGGGTTCTGAAGGGTCGAACTGTTGCCGTCACCCAGGTCCCAATACCAAGAAACGAAGTAGTTGAACGTGAACGAATGGTCGGTGAAATTCACCAAGTCCGTCTCATTAGGTGGGTCCGGGAGGTATGTGAAATCCGCGACGGGGTTGACGTTGCTGACGTTCACGACATGGCTGGCATAGTCCGTGCTGCCATCCGAATCCGTCACCTTCAGGACGACCATGAAAGCTCCTGACATGTTGAAGCGGTGAGTCGCATTCGCGCCGAATCCGGGGTGGTGGTCTCCGAAGTCCCACGTGAAATTCTGGAGGGTGTCGGCGCTGTGCGAAATCGAGGTGGAGTTGAAGTACGCGATGGCGCCCTCCTTCGGCTGAGTGTAGACAAAGGAAGCCGTCGGTGAGACGTCCAGGATGTGGATTGTCGTTGTCGTTGAATTGGACGCTCCGTCCGAATCCCAGACGGTGAGCTCGCAGGTGTAGTTGCCATCTCTCATGTACGTGTGATTCGCGTTCTGCTCGGTCGAATGATTTCCGTCCCCGAAGTCCCAGTACCAGGAAACAATGGTGTCGTAGCCAGTGCTGCTGTCGTTGAACCATGTCGTAGTTCCTTCATACTGGGGGTTCGGCTGCGCGGTGAACGACGCATCCGGCGCGATGTCGGACACGATGAGGGTCTTCGTCACGTTGGCGAGGGCGCCGTCGGAGTCTCGAACCGTGAGCTTAACGCTGTAGGTCCCGTTCTTAGCGTATGTGTGCCACGGACTGCTGCCGAAGCCGACCTGCTCATCGCCGAAGCTCCAGGTCCAGTTCACAAGAGGATCGTAGCCTGTACTGTTGTCGATGAAGTGAACCGGTTGCCCCTCGACGGGCTCGTTGGGCGCTGTATTGAAGTCGGCCGTGGGTACTATGTCCATGATTTCGATTGGCCTAGGGCCCGTCGTGTTGTGTTCGCCATCCGGGTCCGTGACGGTCAAGGTCACAAAGTAGGACCCGTTCTTCTCGTAGATGTGAGTTGGGTTCTCTTTGGTAGAGGTGCCGCCATCGCCGAATTCCCAGAGCAGACTGTAGTTGCCATCATAGCTGTATGATGTGTCATCGAACTTGACCGTTGACCCCTCGAGCGGCGAAGAGGGAGAGTAGGTGAAATTCGCGGTCGGCGCTTTCTCGAGAACGGTAACCTGGTGTTCTACGAACGCGGTCGTTCCGTCCGAGTCCTTGACCGTGAGTCTGACAGTGTAGTTCCCATCCTGCAGGTACTGGTGGGACACGTTCGCCTTGAATCCGGGGGCGCTTCTGTCACCGAAGGTCCAAGTATAGTTCGTTATCGGATCCACGGTCCACGTCGAATCGCTCTTGAAATTGTAGGTCCCGCCTTCATAGATCTCCGGCGGCGTGAAGTGGAACGCAGCGGTGGGAATGGTCTCGCGCACGTGGACTATCTTGGATGCATTCCCGATACCGCCTTCGTCGTCGCTAACGCTAAGTGTGACGCTGTAATTGCCACCGGTGGGGAACACGTGGGTGACGTTCTGAGTGTAGTACTTCTGCCCCTCAATAGTCCATGTCCAGTGTTTGATTGGATCGGGACCGTGGGTCGAGGTGTCGTTCAGCCAGACCTGCTGTCCTTCGAATGGTGAGGTCGGTGAGTATGTGAAGCTGGCGGTTGGATCGACATGCAGTATTGTCAGGCTGATGTTCGACCAGTTGCTCAGTCCGCCCCGGTCCGTGACGCGCAGCGAGGCGATGTAGCTCCCGTCGTCATTGAAGACGTGCGTCACGATCGATCCGTTGGCCGTAACGCTACCTGGAAGGAATGTCCAGTTGTACTTCAGGGAGCCTTGATCAGAGAACGAATCCTTGCTGTTGACGCCAGAAAAGGTGATGCTCTGACCTTGGTACGCGGAGTAGGTGCCCGAGTGACCGTTCGCCGTCGCGACCGCCTTAGGGACGAGGTTGTTCTGGAACCAGACGCTCAGGGAATGGCTGGCGGGGGAGACGCACGCGATATCGATTCGGTCATCTCCATTGATGTCCTTGGCTATGACCGCTGCTGACGTCGAGCCCGTGGTAAAGTTGAATGCGTTCTTGAAGGAAGCTGTTCCCGTTCTGAGATATGCGGCGAGGATGGGCTTGTCGGCGTAGCCAATGACAATATCGGTGAGACCATCGTCGTTGACGTCCCCTGCGGCGACGCAGCTCGGTTTGGCTCCGAGGGCGAGGGTCACGTCTGGAACGAAGGTGAAGCCCTTGAATCCGTAACCCTGCTGGAGGAAGACCAGCAAGTTCCCGTCCGAGGTGATAGCTGCGACGTCCCGTGAACCCCCGAAGTTGCCTGCGACTATCGACGACATGGGGTTCGGAAGGCCGCTCAGGTACGCGACCGGTGTCAGCGAGTAGTAGGAACCGGGGGAGCCTGAAGGATTGAATTGGTAGACCTCTACCATGTCAGACGCGGTGTTCAGCAGTGCTATGTCGGATGCGGAACCATCATTGCAGAAATCATCCACGCAGATGGCCGTTCGATTTCCTGAGATGCCACTGCCAACCGATTCTGTTGCGCTTCCGTTGAATGGAGCCCCCGATTCCTTGTTGTAAATGATGTAGCAGCCCTGGTTGTACCCGACCAGGAGGTCCTCGAAGCCGTCTCCCCTGATGCTCGAGACGACAAGGCGTTCTGGATTTGAGAAGGGTAGGCTAATGTTCTCAAAAGGCAGACCGGAAGCAAAGAGATCGGCGCCGCGGTAAATGCTAATAGAACGGTTAGCCGCATTGAGGACAGCAAGGTCTTCCTGGCCGGTCGATACGAAGTGCCCGAAGGCGACTGAAGTTGGGCCTGACCGCGTCGAGATGGTCCGCGATAGACTCGCGTTCTTCTCGTAAAGAAGCACATTGTTCGATGCTGTAAGCGCCGCGGCAATCACCACGTTGCCGTTCGCCAGTCTTCCAGATGCCAGTGATGTCGGCGAATACGCACCTGAGAAGCAGTTGATGTTGGCGTTTCCCGTTAGATTCGGATTGGCATTGAACCAGAGGAGGGAACCGTTCGCGCCAGAAGCGCCCTGGCAGAGAATGAATACCCCTTGGTGACCAGCCATTGACCTATCGACTATGGCTTTCAGAGGGGATGTATCGACCGGGAAGGTTAGGTTCGGGTTCTGTCCATAGGATTTGTCACTATTCTGGATGAATAGGCTCGCATTTGCATACGTTTTTGACAGGGCCAACAGATCCACGCCCGACCCTTCTGAGAGGGAACCGACGGCAACTGTCCCGAGCCCCGAAGGCGCTTTCAAGGGTGCGTTCGACGGATTTGGAGTGAAACCGGTTCCATTATTGGCATAGATGCTCACGGTAGAAGTGACTGCGTCCGCGAAGACTAGATCGCTGCGACCATCCCCGGTCACATCGACGAGCTGCACATCTGACGCCGAACCGTAGATCGGTTTAACTGAGGTGGTCCAGTGTGATTTCCACGTCGCGGGTTGAAGGGCGATGAAGACATTGCATCCGCTTTCATTGCCTACAACCAAGTCTGTGCGGTTGTCTTGATCAGGATTAATATTGCCAGCAGCTAGAAACCTACTGTTGGTGAATCCCGATTTGTCAATAGGAATGTCGAAACGGTCGCTATCTGAACGGAAAGGCCAGCTCCAAATGTCTATGAAATCGAAATAACTGGTCGCACTTGAACGGCACACTGTAGCGATGCACTCGCTCGTTCCGTTGAATCGTCCCATGACCATTTCATAGGGTTGAGAATCCACATCCAAAATGACAGAATTCGCAGCGCTGAAGTAAGGGGTTGTGGAAGACTGATAGAATATGGCTACATGCCCGCCTGTTGACGAGTTGTAGAAGCTCACCACGATATCGTTATGTCCGCTATTGTTCAGATCACCGATCATGATGCTGCGCATGTCAACGATTCCCGGTTTGGATAGTCTCAAAGGAACGTTGGAGAGGGCACCGTTCTCGCTCCGGCTGTAAATGCATATGTCATGACCGCGACGTCACTTAGGCCGTCGTGGTTCAGATCGCCAATCGCGAAGTCTTGGACGCCAGGGTCCACGCTCACAACGCTCGATTGATCGTCGAATACCGTCCCGTTGGAGAACTGAGCGGTCGGACTGTACTGGACGTTCGGTTGAGAGGAAACCGACGTCGCGTTGGCGGGCGAAGCCGCCGCGTTCGGCATGATAGGAACCAAGAGGCACAAGGCCAGCACTAGCGCTAAAGTGAGCGTGACCTCCTTGCTCGACCCCTCCATTGCTCCCATCCCGGTTCAAAGCATATCGCCTCCTGGAGATATAAACGTGCTTGCATCTGGCTACCCGAAAATGGACCTGAGGCGTCATCGTCATGGCCATGTCTCAGATATCGCCCGAGAGAATCGCCAGCGAGACTCTTCCATGATACTCTCAAGGGGTAATCACTCCTGAGAGCTGCGCCTCGGCCAGTTATATAGCAACAGGGCGAATCGAGCGTCGATGAATGAGGGATGGAGAGAGCTTCGGTTGATGCGCTTGGTGATCGATCCAGAGGTGAGGGAGGTCCTGCGAGTCACTTCGTCCTCGCCGCTTTCGATCGCGTCGATCGCCGACAGGCTGGGAATAGGAGAAAGCAAGACCTACAGGCTCGTGCGCAAGATGTCGCGCCATGAGATGCTACGAAAGATGGAACCGGCCGGTGCGCGGGCCGCCCTGTACGCTGCGAACGTTATGGTGGTCGACATGAGCCTAGGCAACGACGGCCTCGGCATCGTGGTGGAGTATCTCGACGGAAGGAAGGTTGCGAAACGGATGACGCAGCGGCAGTGCACGAACTAGCGCTCGGTCGCTGGCTCGATCGTCGAGTAGAGAGACTCGGCATCTGCCTTCGCCTCCTCTTTGTCCGAGGCGGGCTGAATCAGCAGCCTTCCGTTCGGATAGATGGTGTATTCGATCTTCCCCTTCCTCGCGATCAGCATGACGCTCTGCTCCTCGACCGAGTAGCCCACGTCCTTGAGGGCCTTCGCGGCCTTGGCCAGGTCGTACCTCCTGCTCTCCTGCGGCACCGCGGCGAGCGCGTTCGACTCGCAGACCCGGACGAGCTTGAAGCGCATCCTAGCCCCTCTTCACGAGATACTTCCTGACGTTGCGCTTGAAATCCTGCAGCGCTCCCTCGTTGATGATCGTCTCGTCGGCCAGCGCCATCAGCCCCCCCAATCCCCAGCTCAGCTCTCTCTCGTCCCTTGCCAGGAACTCCTCCCAGGTCTTCGGCGCGTCCTTCCTGCCCCGGCGCTGCAGCCGCTCGAACCTTGCCTTCTTAGAGGAAGAGATTGCGAGCAGCACGACGTCCTCGCCGAACGCGCTCTTGAAGACGCGTAGCTCGTCGACGCCCCTGCTCCCGTCGATTATCGTCCTCTCGGCGTGCACCTTGTCGGCGCTCCTCCTCGCCCAGATGTCGTAGCCGTGGCGCTTCCTCTCCGCGTCGGCGTATCCACCGATCGAGCGGTCGTCCGAGCCGATCCCCTGCCTGGCCGCCCATTCCCTGACGACGTCGCCCATCCTGACGACGTCGTAGCCGACCGTCCTCGCGACTTCGACAAACTCCTCCTTGCCCGCCCCGGGCATCCCGGCCAAGACGATGATCTTCATTCTTTCCCCAACAGTCGGCGCGCCGCCCTCAGAAGGTCCTCCCCTCTAATCTCCATGCCGGTGGCTGCGCTCAGTGCAAGTGCGTGCTCGACCGGATCGATCCAAGTGAGGGCGGCGAATGTCGGATAGATGCTAGCAGGTGTGCCAGGCAATGTCAGATTCCGAGCCTCCATTGGGAGCGAACCTGTTGGACGCGTCCGGTCGCGCGTGCTCTCCAGGCGTCAATGCGCCAATCTTCTAAGGGCCTAATAAACCGTCGCAGACCCGCTCCAATCGGCCCCTTGCCAATCCAGAGGTCTCGACTGGCGTCGTTAATGGAATTCCAAAGGACCGCAAAGGATTAAGCCACACAATGCCAATCAGAATCGACCCCCGGAGCGCGATGGGGGCAGCGCACAACGGAGGAAGGTACACGCAGCAGACGAAGTCCGTCGAATCGATCCTTGAGGAGATACTTCAGCAGGAGTTTACCTCAGACGCACCGATCCAGAGTGCCTCGATCGTCTCGAAGACCGGGCTGCTGATCGCGGGCAGAGCGGCGTCGGTCGCGAAGCCAGAGACCTTCTCGGCCATGGCGGCGATCATGTATTCCAGCGCCGAGGCGACGAGGACGGACGCCCTGAAGGACAGGCTCGAGTACATAGTCGGCACGTTCCGCTCGTCGAAGTTGATCATCGCGGAGGTCTCATCCTCCCTCTTGATCGTCGTCACCACGGACCGCGAGGCGGACGAGGCGAAGGTCCTGGAGAACATGAACAAGGTCATCACCAGGACGAAGCAGGAGCTCGTCTGGCTCCGCTGAAGGGATACGTTTTTCTGGGCGCAAGAGCAATCGTTGAGTGAGGGGTGCAGATGAGCGAGATCCTAATAATTCCGAACGTGAAGCCGAAATCATACCGCAGGGCATGGAATTACATCATGGGCGGATTGGTGGCGCTTTCCGTCATCGTCATCGTCCTGAGCATCCTCTATGCCGGCTGATCTGACCTCAACAGAACGGCTCAGATGATGTGCTCGGACGTGTCCTCGAGGATGCGGTCGCAATAAATGCACCGCAGCGTCGGGGGATTGCCTGGCTCGACGCTGAACTCCGGCTCGACCGGTTCGTTGCGGTTCGTGATGCAGTTCGGGTTGCCGCAGCGGACTATGCCCTTCACGACCTCTGGAAGCTTGACCGAGTACTTCTCCGCCACGTTGAAGTCACGGATGATGTTGATCGTCGCCCTGGGCGAGATGAGGGCGATCTTGTCTACCTCCTTCGGGTCGAGCTCCCGGTCCTCAACCTTAACGACGTCCTTGAACCCCCTCGCCTTCGACTGCACGTGCATCAGCACGCTCACCGGCGATTGCACGTTCGTACCGGAGACGCCGATGATGCGCAGCACCTTCAGCGCCATGCCACACTCGATATGGTCTATGACGGTGCCGTTGCGGATCGGCGTCACCTTCAGGTCCTTCATGGCATCTCCCCTCCGAGCACGAGGAGCAGGAGCGCCATCCTCACCGGCACGCCGTTGAATGCTTGCACGAAGTATCTCGCATGCTGCGTCGAGTCGACCTCCGGCGCGATCTCGTCGACCCTCGGCAGCGGGTGCATGACGATCAGGTCCTTCTTCGCCTCGCGGAGCACGGTGTTGTCGATGCGGTACGAGCCCTGTACCTTCTGATACTCGCTCGCGTCCGGGAACCGTTCCTTCTGGATCCTGGTCACGTAAAGCACATCCGTTTCCCGGATGACGTCCTCGAGCTTCGAGGTTAGCTTCGGCTTGCCGCCGAGCTTCTCCACCTGCTTGACCGTTTCGCGGGGCATCTGGAGGCTCGCCGGGGCGACGAACGTGACTTCTGCGCCGAACGTCGTCAGCGCCTCCGCGAGCGAGTGTGCCGTTCGCCCGTACTTCAGGTCCCCGACCAGGGTGACCTTCACCCCTTCGATCTTTCCCTTCTCTCGCTTGATCGTGAACAGATCTAGTAGCGTTTGAGTCGGATGCTGCCCGGCCCCATCGCCGGCGTTGATGACCGGCTTGGATGAGAAATGGGCCGCGAGCCTCGCCGCCCCCTCGTGCGGATGCCTGAGGACTATGACGTCGGAGTACGACTCCACCATCCGCACCGTGTCGGTGAGCGTCTCTCCTTTCACGACGGACATCATTGAAGGGTGGGACATCTCGAGCGTCTTGCCGCCGAGGCGGGCCATGGCGCTCTCGAACGACATCCTCGTCCGGGTGGATGGCTCGAAGAAGAGGTTGGAGAGTATCTTCCCCTCGAGCACCTTCGTGTTCTTCTCTCCCTTGGCATAAGGGATCATCCTCTCCGCCAATCCCATGACCTGCTCCATCTGCTCCTTGGAGAGGTCCCTGATGGAGACGATGTCAGAACCCTTGAAGCTCATTCTACCCCTCGCTCTCGGAATATGGCAAGTGGATATAAGTTATCTTCGTCCTTGTGCTTGGCCAGTCAGCTCTTCGCCGGGGCGTGCTCGTCGAACCTCTCGAGCACTTCCTGCATCTTCGCGTACCAGTCGTTGACGCACTGCTCGAGCTTCTTCTTGAGCGCTTCCCGGCTCACCGCTCGATACACATGATAGTAACCGCCGCGCTCGATTCGCTTCGTCTCGCGGTAGGCCATGCCGCAGCTCATCAGCTTCTGCAATGCCCGGTAGACGGTCGAGCGGTCCCGTTCCATCCTCGACGCGAGGTCGTCCGCCCTGACAGGCCCGATATCGCTCAGCTTCTGGTACACCTCGACCTCGAAAGAGCCGAGGGAGAAGGCGCACTGCACCAGGTCCTGGCAGGTGGACACCTCCCCGATGATCTTCTCCGGCAGCATGATCCATCCAGTGTCGCGCAAGTCCTGCGCGAAAGTCTTAACTACTAGAGGGTTTTTATAGTTGTCGCACAACCGTGCATAACCGCTCACAGGTGAGATCATGGAAAAGGATGAAAGTCTGGACTGCAAGGGCCTGATGTGCCCTATGCCGATCGTCAGGCTGGCCAAGAAGATGAAGGAGATGCAGGTGGGAAAGGTGCTCGAGCTCGTCGTGGACGACCCGGGCTCGAAGGAGGATGTGCCTGCCTGGTGCAGCCGCACCGGCAATGAGCTCTTGGGGATGAAGCAGGAAGGCAACGTCTTCTTCTTTTACATCAAGAAGAAGGTCGCATAAGACGCAAGGCTTTCATAATGGACGGTACCAAGGGACATGAGGTGAAGATATGGCTGGAAAGAGACTGGTGATGGTGGTTTCGGAAGGGACTTTCGACAAGGCGATGGAGTCGATGATGATCGCGAACACGGCCGCGAGCATGGGCATGGACGTGCACATTTTCCACACGTTCTTCGGCCTGCCGCTCTTGCTTGGCAACGCGGACCCTAAGTTGCCCGGCGAAATGGCCCCCCAGACGGAGATGATGAAGGAAAAGATGAAGTCCGTAGGGGCCGGGGACTACGCCTCCCAGAAGAAGATGGCGGTCGAGCTCGGCGTGCATCTGTATGCGTGCTCGACCTCGATGGAGCTGATGGGCATCACGAAGGAGCACCTGACCCCAGGCGTGACGATCCTCGGAGCGGCGGGATTCCTGAACATCGCCGCGGACAGCGACATGCAGTTCTTCATCGGGTGAGCTGGTGTCGTCCATCCTCTTCATCATGACGAAGTCCCCGCACGAATCGACCGGCCTGGAGCTGATCCCGGCGATCGGGGCGGGCTCGAAGAAGGGCGTCATGCTCTTCGAGGACGCGACGTACTTCGCCGTGGACAAGAAGGCGTCCAAGCACCTGTCGGACCACGTGGACGAAATCTACGTCCTAAGCGACGACCTGAAGGCGAGGGGCTTCGGGGGGATGGCGAAGGGCAAGTTCAAGGAGATCGACTACGCCGAGGCGGTCGACCTGATCATGGAATGCTACGACCGCACCGTGACGGTGTGAGGTGGACCGAATGGCGAAGACCCTGCTGGTGCACCTTAGATCGGGCTCGATGATGAACATGGACTCGAACGTCGCGGTGAAGCTGATGTCTGCCGCCCTGGACAAGGGATACAACGTCCGCTTCTTCGGCTACGGCGAGGGCATCACAGTCATCAAGGAAGGGCAGGACCCGAAGCGCTTTCCCAACGTCGGCGAGGAGCTGACGAAGCTCGCCGGCCGAGGCGCGGTGATCGTCGTCTGTGAGACCTGCTGCGCCGCGAGGGGCATTCAACGTGGTGAGGAGATCAAGGGCTCGAAGATCGGCAGCCTGACTAACGACCTGTCGAAGTTCGTGGCCGAGGCGGACAAGATGGTCACGCTGGCGAGGTGATCTGGATGGCGAACAGCATTCTGATACTCGGCACGAAGGCGCCATACGGGAACGAGGACATCTTCGCTGGAGAGAGGCTCTCCCTGGCGATGCTGGCGAGCGGACTGATCGGCAGGAGCACCGTGCTCCTCGTCGGAGACGGGGCGCTCAACGCCGTCGCGACGCAGGAGCCCGCTGCCGTCGACATGCCCTCCAACATCGAGGCGGCGAACGATCTGGCTGACTTCGAGGGCGAGATCTACGTCGTCGGGGATGACCTCAAGGAACGCGTCGGCGACATGCCGGTGATCCCCAGCATCAAGGTCATCTCCTGGGACAAGGCCAGGGAACTCATCCTGGACCATGACGTGATAACCACTT
>JBEKAR010000100.1:0-11266 GCA_050015815.1 Methanomassiliicoccales archaeon
GTCTCCACCATGTGCCAGGAGTGCGTGGCGAGGACGAGGCATCCCTTCTTGACCCCCAGCGCCATGTCCAGGTAATCGTCGGGCCGGCGCTTGCCTTCGTGCATCGGCCAAAGGTAGGAGACGATGCGCTTTCCCTTCGCGTCGAGGCCTCTCGCCACAGGCAATTCCCACAGGCCCTCTTCGAGGAGATACGGTCCGACTCGGCCCTGCTTGACGTCGGCCGTCTTCGAGGAATCGTACTTGAATCCCTCCCTCGCCAGGATGGCGAGGGTCTCGCTGTTCGTGTGAAGATACGGCGCCCTGAAGCCCATTGGTTTCCTGCCGACGACGTCCTCAACGATAGATACGCTGTCCGAGACGACGCTCTCGATCTCAGGGCCTGTGAGGCAGATGCCGGTCGACTCGCCCGTGATGTCCTCGTGGCAGACCCCATGGCATCCGACCTCTTGGGCGGAGAGCAACCTCCTGACGTCCACTTTCTTATCGATCGATCTCAGGGTATCGCCCTCGAGGAAGAATGTGGCTTTCATCCTCAGCTCCTCCAGCAGGTCGACGATCATCGATAGTCCCCGAGCGGAAGACTCGGTGCGGAACGACGAGGCCTCTTCGCCCCTGACGGTCGAGGCGGCGTCGTATCGGCCCTGCTCGGCCACGTTAACGTCCCGGTCCACGTCGACGGTGAACACAGCGTAGCGCATGGGAGTTCAATCCACCTGCTCGTATAACCGGCTTTCTGCGCCCGCCCGAGGAATCTGGCAAGCTATAAGTAAACGGAACGCGTGGCATCGGGCGCTGATGAGAGAGGGTGCTCAGATCACGGTCGGCTCGAGAAGGGTCGCGGTCATCGGTTCGGGCGTGGCCGGCCTCTCGGCCGCTCTGTCGCTGGCGAAGCGGGGCATCTCGCCGGTGCTGATCGAGGTGAAGGACGAGCTCGGCGGGGAGTGCGCGGAGTTCGCCTGCAAGGGCGTCGACCAATGCGTCCGATGCGATGTCTGCCTCGGCCGCGACCTGGTGCGAGAGGCGAAGCTGCTCGGCATCGAACGGATCAAGGGCGTCAAGGTCTATTCGATTACCGGGGAGGAAGGAGGCTTCAGAGTCCGTCTGGTTCCGAATCGGAACGGCAAGAAGTCGAGCATTGAGGTCAGTACGGTCGTCGTCGCCACCGGCGGAGCGCCCTACGACCCTTCTGGAGAGAAGCGACTTGGGTTCGGTCTCATCAAAGACGTGATATCTGCGTATGACGCCGAACTAGAGCACGGGAGGACTGGAAGAATCGTCGTCCCTTCGACCGGGGCGGCACCGGGGAGCATTGCCTTCGTGCAGTGCGTCGGTTCGAGGGACGAAAGGACCGGCGGCATAGCGTGTTCGAAGGTCTGCTGCAAGTATTCCCTCAAGCTCGCTCAGCTGTTGAAAAAGACGTATCCATATGTCCATGTCCTCTACTTGTTCATGGACTGGAGGCCGGTCGATGCTGAGGATGACATCCGCCTCTGGGCCGCCGCTCAAAGCAACGTCAGGCTCGTCCGCTCAAGACCCGCGGAGATCTTCGCGGGAGAAGGAGGGAAGCCTGTGGTCAGGTATGCCGCCGCCGGCGATTCTGCTGTCACAGAAGAGGAAGTCGACCTTGTCCTGCTCTCTGTCGGAATGAAAGCCTCCGTGAATACAGAAGAGATCCGCGCGAGGCTTGGTCTGGAATCGGAATCCTCCGGCTTCATCAGGGTCGACGGATCGATGATGACAAGTCGAAAGGGGATCTTTGCTGCGGGCTGTTGTACTGGCCCAAAGGACATCAGGGAGACGGCGAAGGAA
Source organism: Methanomassiliicoccales archaeon (assembly GCA_050015815.1). Taxonomy (GTDB): domain Archaea; phylum Thermoplasmatota; class Thermoplasmata; order Methanomassiliicoccales; family UBA472; genus JAJRAL01. The sequence goes on from JBEKAR010000100.1 coordinate 1,810, forward strand.
GGGGAAGCCGTCGCCTCGAGGGTTGGGGATGCGCGGGAGGCGTTTCGGTGACCGGCGAGATCGGAGTGTTTGTTTGCTCGTTCGCCGGAGGCGCTGAAGCGAATCTCGGAACCGACGATCTAGCCGAGTTCGCGAGGTCTCTGCCCGACGTCGCCTGGACGAAGACTTTGAGCGAGATCTGCAAAAATCCCGCGAGATCGGAGATAGTCACGTCGTTGAAGAGCGGAGGGGTCGACCGGTTCGTCGTCGCCGCCTGCTCGCCGATGATCCAAGAACGGAGGCTGATGTCCCTCGCGGCGGAATCTGGCCTCAACCCGTACATGTTCACGGTGGCGAACGTCAGGGAACAGAGCGCCCTAGTGCACTCCAAGGAGGACGCGCTAGGAAAGGCCAAGTTACTACTCTCCATGGCCGTGGCCAAATGCGCCCTCTTGACCCCCGCGCCGTACGATGTGAGGACGCCCGAGAGGAGATCGGTCGCGGTCTTCGGGGACGGGATGCGCGCTGTGCTCTCCGTTGGGGCGCTCTCTGAGCGCGGAATAGGGACGACGGTCGTTTCGCCCGTGACACCGTTCCGACACCCGACGTTTGTCGACGAGGCCCTGGCGGACCGTCTGAGATCCGCGGAAAAGACAAGAACTCTGGTTGGGGAGATAGTGGAAGTGGACGGCGCCCCTGGAGCGTTCGAACTCCTGATCGAGGGCGAAGAATCATTCGGAGTGCGGTGCGGAGCGATCCTCGTCGCGTTCGACCCAGAAGAGGAGATCGAGCTGGCCAATGGGGTGGTAGGTGCGATGGGCCTCGAGGGGCTGCTGGACGGAGGCAAGATACCGCGTTCCGCGGCGATCGTCGTAGGGAGTTGGGACCTGGTGACTCAGGCACCGCCTCTCGAAAAGGGCATGAATGCGGCATTGAGGATGGGGGCGGCGCGCCAGGATTGCGAGATCACGATCATCTCAAGGGACATCATCGCGAGAGGAGGAATGGAGGAGCGACAGCTCGAGGCGCAGAAAGCGGGAGTGAGGTTCGTCAGGTCGGAGGAGGCGCCGATCATCGAGCCGGGCCCAGCGCCAAGGGTGACCGTCACAGATCAAGTGTTGGGCGTGCTCGGCCTGAACGCCGATCTGGTCGTCGACATGAGGTCATCAAGGAACGAGGTCTCTCTCCGGGCATGCCGTGCGCTCGGCATCGCGACAAGACCCGACGGGACGCCCAAGGAGGCGAAGGCGAGACTGGCCGCAGGAGAAAGCCTCAAGGCCGGAGTCTTCGTCTTCGACCCCTGGACGGAGTGGTGCGGCGGGGACGTCGTGCTCGATGCGGAGGCGATCGCGGCGAGGATCGCTGAGCTCCTAGGCTCAGGAATCGAAGAGGGAGGGCCAGTAGCGCAGGTCGAGGAGGGCAAGTGTTCGGCCTGTCTGACGTGCGTCCGCATCTGCCCCTACGGAGCGCCGAGGATGAACGACGAGATGAAGGCGTCGATCAAGTTCGAGCTCTGCCAGGGATGCGGAATGTGCGTCACCGCATGCCCGAGCAAGGCGATCGACATGCACTGTTATTCAGACCAGCAACTCGACGCCGAAGCGCTCGCGGCGCTTGGAGGCAGGAGATGAAAATCATCGGATACGTCTGCTCCCATGCCGGATATCCAGCCGCGGACCTTGCGGGCGAGCTCGGTCTGCACTACTCTCCTGAGGTCGTCCTGGTGAGGCTCCCCTGCCTCGGCAGGCTTGACGTGCTTCACCTGCTCAAGGACTTCCGCCAAGGGACGGACGCGGTATTCATCGCCGGATGCCTGGAGGGCAACTGCCACCACCACTATGGCAACTTCGAGGCGAGAAAGAGGATCGACCAGGCGAAAGGAATCCTCGACTCGCTCGGCCTGGACGGCAAGAGGATTGAACTTTTCCACGTCGCATCCAACCAGGGGCCGAGGTTCAAGGAGATCGCGGACATCATGGTCGAAAGGGCTAGACAGATCGGGCCGAACCCGCTTGGAGGCGCATAATGATCATTGGCGAGCAGAAACCGTTGAAGGAGATCTGCTCGATGCTCGAGGGGCACAAGCGAATACTCGTCGCAGGATGCCGTTCTTGCGTCGCGATCTGTCTCGCCGGGGGCGAGAAGGAGGTCGGCGTCCTGTCGGAGAGTCTCCGACTTCATTCCGACCTGAACGGAAAGGGCTGGGAAGTCCTCGAGCTCACCACCGAGAGGCAGTGCGAGAAGGAGTGGGTGGCGGAGATCAAGGACCTGGTCGCGGAGTGCGACGCGGTCGTTTCGATCGCGTGCGGCGTCGGAGCGCAGACGATCCAGGCGATGTACCCAACGGTCCGGGTGCTCCCGGGATTGAACACCTCGAACATGGGCGCTCCAGAGGAGCCGGGAGTCTTCATTGAGAAGTGCGGCGGCTGCGGGGATTGCGTGCTGCACTTGACTGGGGGGATTTGTCCGATCGTCCGCTGTGCCAAGAGCATGTTGAATGGGCCGTGCGGCGGCAGTCAGAACGGCATGTGCGAGATCGGCCAAGAGACGCCCTGCGCCTGGGACCAGATCTACCGCTCGCTCAAGCAGCTCGGGCGTCTCGACCTGCTGGAACGACCGATCCCGCCGAAGAACTGGGTTCCTTCGAGGAGCGGAGGGCCGCGCAAGATAGTCAGGCCCGAAGCTATGATGACCAAGGAAGAGAAGGAGGCGAGGGAATGAGGGCCGGGAGCAACCTCGAGAAAGTGCTTGAGCGAGGTGAGTTCGCCGTCACCGCCGAGATCGGTCCCCCGAAGTCTGCAAGCGCGGACAGGTTCCGAGCAACGGCGAGATCGATGAAGGGCTCCGCCGACGCGTCTTGATCCAAGAGGGAATGGAACCAGTGGTCCAGATGACGACCAGGGACCGCAATCGAATCGCCCTCCAGTCCGACACTCTCGGGGCTTCGGCCCTCGGCGTACGCAACATCCTCTGCCTGAGCGGGGACCACCAGAGCTTCGGGAACCAGAAAGAGTCGAAGAACGTGTACGACCTCGACTCGGTCCAGCTACTCATGGTCCTAAGGAAGATGCGCGACGAGGGCAAGCTCTGGAACGACGACCCTTTGGAGGTCGCGCCGCCTCTCTTTCTTGGTGCTGCTGCGAATCCATTCGCCGACCCGTTCGAGTATCGGGCCCCGCGGCTGGCGAAGAAGGTGGCCGCGGGAGCGGACTTCGTTCAGACGCAGAGCGTATACGACCTGGAGAGGTTCGAGGCATTCATGGTCCGGGTCCGGGAGATGGGTCTTGACAAGAAGGTGAGGATCCTCGCCGGCGTCCTGCCGCTCAAATCGCACAAGGTCGCGTTGTACATGAAGAACAAGGTCTCGGGGATGACCGTGCCCGACGCGATCGTCGAGCGGATGAAGAAGGCGAGCGATCCCAAGGGCGAGGGAATCAAATGAAATGCGTCGGCCGTACGTCCGAAAGGAATATCCTTCCACTCGCTCCTGCCACGTCGGATGGCGGCGCCTTCGACAGTCGACGTGCCCCCGATAAGCAGCGTCGCGCACGAGATCGCGAAGGAGATAGAGGTGACCCGTCAAAGGCTCACCGACCTAAGGGAGGAGAAGTCGGACCCGTGGCCTCTGCTCGGGCTCCTCGCCGTCGTCGTCATCATCGAGGCGATCGCCCTCGGCTCCAACTTCATCATGCTCTGGGTGATCGGCAGCTTCTTCCTCTACTGCTACGCCTTCCTCTTGCTCTTCTTCCCAACCTCCAGCGGCCGCAAGAAGAAGGACAAATCGCAGCCGAGCAGGCTGAAACAAGACGCGATCAAGATCGCCAAGAAGAGAAGGGTGATCACGGGCCTGTCGTTCTTCCGTGCATTCTTATACAACACAGCGGCTCAGGCGATGGCCTTCGTCGTCATCTTCTCCATCAGCATGTTCGTCTCGGCCCTCGGCCTCATCACGCATGGAACAGACGTCGTCGCGGTCGCAGGGATCCTAGCGTCCTCGCTCATCATCATGTCATTCTATGCCTGGATCATGCGGTACCGGCCGTACTCGCCGGAGTACTCGGGGAAGCTGAGGCAGGAAGGGCTCAAGCTCGTGGATATCTCGCTCAGCATGGAATCCCTCCGCTATGTCCCGGTGGCGCTCGGCTCGTTTGCCGCCCTCGCCACCGGCCTGATCGTCGCGCTCCTCATCCCTGGTCTCACGCTCAGCAAGTTCGTGACCTTGTGGGATTTCTCCCTAGGGGCGAACATCTTCACATATCTCCTTACGCTCGTGGTCGAGTATCTCATCGTTCGCTCGGTGCAGTCAATCGAGAGCAAGCGCATGGCGATAGCGTTCCTTGGCAGGAGAGTTGAACTTCTGCAGGAGACTCTCGTCGGCGATTTCACCGACGAGAAGAAGATGGTCAGATTGTCGACGCTGCGCATCTTCCGCGTGAGCCAGCACGACTTCTTCGGGCATCTCCCGGTCTACAACGTCGACCCGAACCTGTCGGGCATCGCCGCCGCCGAGGAGATAGACAACGAGATGCTGGAACGTCAGTTCTAGGCGCGCAGGAAGTCGTCGCAGTAGAGCTTCTGGTTCAGCAGCACCTGCCCCGCCTTGATCTCGCTCATCAGCAGTTCGTCCTCGGGATCGCAGATGACGGCGGTCAGGCCCGCTCCCATCAGCATGCCGAGGTAGGTGCGGTTCACCAGCGAGCGGTCCTTCGTTCCGTTCGAGACGTTACTCAGTCCGCAGACGGTGCGCGGGGCGGGATCGTTCAGGCTCTGGAACATTCGTAGCGCCTCGATGACCTTCGCACCCTGGTCCTGCGCGGCCTTGATTGGGAGGACGAGCGGGTCTAGGTAGAGGCAGTCCGGCATCACCTCGTGTTCCATCGCGGTGGTGATCATCAGCATCGCCATCTCAGCCCTCGACGATGAGTCGTTCGGAACGCCACGTTCGTCCATCGTGAGGCAGATCACCTCGGAGTCATGCTCCTTCGCGAGAGGGAAGAGCCTCTCCATCTTCGCCCTCTCCGCGGTAGTCGAGTTGATGATCGAACGGCCCTTGCACGCGTTGAGCCCCGCCGTCATCGTCTTGATGCCCGGAGTGTCGATACAGAGCGGGACGTCTGTCACCTCCTGCACCGTCCTGACGAGCCATTCCATCGCCGCAGGTCCGTCCTCGCGTCCCGGACCGGTGTTGATGTCGAGCGCTTGGGCGCCGGACTTGATTTGCTTCAGCGCGTGCTCCTGGACGAACTTCGCATCGCGCTTGTCGATCGCTTTCGAGACGGCGGAGAAGAGGCCGTTGATCCTCTCGGAGATTACGAACATGAGAGTCCGGAGAAGCGGTAGGCGTAGTTGACTAAAAACGGTTTGTCCCGGGAAAGGCCGGGGAAGCGCGGTCGGAGGAAGAATGCTCTAGAAGGGCGCGATCGAACGTCGCGCTGCCAAAGAAGGAAGAGGCCAGGCGCCTACTTCTTCTTCTTGGTCGTTGCCTTCTTCTTAGGGGCGGCAGCCTTGGTCTTCTTCTTCGTCGCGGGCGCGCAGCACTTAGCCAAATTAATTACCTCCGCGGAATACATTAGCGGGCCAGTTCTTAAGCGTTCTTATACCCAGGACTGTCCAGCACCCGAGTGTTAGGTTTATGTCCCCGTCTTCCATACTGCTGTGGCATACACTTCTCGTGTGTGCCTCTGCAGGGAGGCAATCGTTTGGTCAAGATCGAGCGGGCGCTGGTCAGCGTCTCCGACAAGCGGGGGATCGTCGAGTTCGCGAAGGGGCTTGAAGCGCTCGGTGTGGAGATCGTTTCCACCGGAGGGACGGCCGCGCTCCTCGACCGGAACGGGGTGAAGACGCTCGGCGTCTCAGAACTCACTGGATGGCCCGAGATGCTCGACGGCAGGGTCAAGACCTTGAACCCTGTGATCCACGCCGCGATACTCGCCAGGCGTGACTCGAGGGAGCACATGCATCAGCTCGAGAAGATGCGCATCAAGCCGATTGACATGGTCGTCTCGAACCTCTACCCGTTCAAGGAGACGGTGCTCAAGGGAGCGCAGTTCGACGAGGTCGTGGAGAACATCGACGTCGGCGGACCGAGCATGATCCGTGCCGCGGCGAAGAACTTCGTGTCGGTAGCGGTCGTCACAAATCCTGACCGCTACGAGCCGATAATGAGGGAGATGAAGGAAAGCTCCGGCTCGATCGGCGAGGCGACGCTGCGCTCTCTGATGGTCGAGGCGTACCGCACGACTGCTTTCTACGACGCGATGATCTCGCGCTATCTGGCCGAACGGTTCCCCGGGGAGCAGTTTCCTAGGACCTACACGCTCGGGGTGGTGAAGGCGTACGACCTGCGCTACGGCGAGAACCCGCAGCAGGCGGCCGCCTTCTACACCGATCCATTCTCCAAGGGAGTGAGCGTCGGCGCCTCGGAGAAGCTGTGGGGCAAAGAGATATCGTTCAACAACATCCTCGACCTCGAGTCCGCCCTCGAGCTCCTGCGCGAGTTCCCCGACCGGCCGACCGCGGTCGTCATCAAGCACACGAACCCGTGCGGCATCGCCTGCTCTGACGCGCTCGTCGACGCGTTCGTCATGGCCTACAATGTCGACCCGCTCGCCGCCTTCGGCTGCGTAATCGGATTGAACCGCGACGTGGACCAGGCAACGGCGGAGCAGATCGGCTCGCACTTCGTCGACTGCGTCATTGCTCCGGAGTACTCGGCCGACGCGATCGCGATCCTCGAGAAGAAGAAGAACATCCGCCTCCTCCGCACCGGTGCGCCGATCATTCAGGACGCAGAGCCAGAGCTGAAGATGAAGAAGGTGAAGGGAGGGCTACTGGTGCAGACGGCGGACACGAAGGCGATGGACCCGGGCATGCTCAGGGTCGTGACGAAGCGCGCCCCGACCGATGAGGAGACGAGGGCGATGCTGTTCGCGTGGAAGGTCTGCAAGCACGTCTGGTCCAACTCGATCATCCTGGCGAAGGACGAGAGAGTCGTCGGGATCGGGGCGGGGCAGATGAGCCGCGTCGACTCATCGCACATCGCTGGCTACAAGGCGAAGGATAACGCGAGGGGCTCGGTCATGGCCTCGGACGCCTTCTTCCCGTTCCGCGACGGCATCGACGAGGCGGCGAACGTCGGGGTGACGGCGGTGATACAGCCGGGCGGTTCGATCCGCGACTCCGAAGTGATCCAGGCGGCCGACGAGCACGACATGGCGATGGTCTTCAGCGGCATACGCATCTTCCGCCACTGAGACCGAGCGCATGCTTTACTATCGGTCCTTGCGATTCCCCCTCGAGGGTGACGGATGAAGAAATCGCTCGGAGCGAAGACCCTGTTGTTCCCCACTCCCGCGCTGGTCGTGTGCACCTACGACAAGAACGGCAGACCGAACGCGATGACCGCTGCGTGGGGAGGGATATCGTGCTCGGACCCGCCATGTGTCTCCGTGTCGCTGCGGAAGGCGACGTACACCTATGGCAATATCATGGAGCGCGGGGCGTTCACGGTCAATGTCGCCTCGAAGGACATGGTCGAGGTAGTGGACTACTTCGGCCTCGTCTCTGGCCGAGACGTCGACCAGTTCAAAGCGACCGGAATGAAGCCGGTCCGCTCGCGGTTGGTCGACGCGCCCTACATCGACGAGTTCCCTCTAGTACTCGAATGCCAGATGAAACAGGCAGATGAGCTCGGGCTTCACACCTCCTTCGTTGGCGAGATCAAGGACGTAAAGGTCTCCGAGGAGTTCGCGGCGAGGTCGAGCGAGGGCCTGATCAATCTGATCAAGCCGTTGATCTACGCTCCGGACGACCACAGCTACTACTCCGTCGGCAAGAAAGTGGCAAGAGGCTTCGAGGCGGGGAAGAAGATCAAGGGCGAGTAGGAATCATCAGTGCTTCCCCTTGCCGTCCTCGTGCGGCGGCACGGGCTCGGCCTTATCTGCCCTTTGGAAATAGCAGACCCCTTCGCATCCCTTGTATTCGAGCTGTAGCGTGGAATGCGATATCTTGAACTTCTCCGCGAGCACCTGCTCGCAGTCGCTGATGATGCAGGAGCAGGCGCTGATCGGCTGCTCGTCGACCTTGACGTGGGCGCTCATTGCGTAGACGCCCGAGCCGAGTGTCCATGCGTGTATGTCGTGCACATCCTCGACCCCCGGCACTTTCTTCAGTTCTTCCTCGACTTCGCCGATGTCGATGTGGCTCGGAGTGAACTCTAGCAGGATCCTCGTCGACTGCGCCATTATCCGGTACGAGCCGTAGATAATGATCGCTGCGATGATGAAGCTCATGATCGGGTCGGCCGACCGGAACCCGAAGAAGTAGATCAGCAGGGCACTGACGATGACGCCGATCGAGGAGAGCAGATCGCCGAAGATATGGAGTAGTGCCCCCTTGACGTTCAGGTTCTCCTTTGCGCCGCTCCTCAGAATGTAGACGCCGAAGAGGTTCGCTCCGAATCCCATCAGCGCAACGACGAGCATCAGTCCCGACTGCACCTCGGGCGGGCTCTGCAATCTTTGCAGCGCCTCGTAGATGATGAAGAGCGAGAGGACGACCAGGGCCACGCCGTTTATCAGGGCGACAAGGATCTCGACCCGAAGGAAGCCGAATGTCTGCCGTTCGCCTGCGATCCTCATTACCGTGTACCCGGCCCAAAGGCTCAAGCCGAGGGCGAGCACGTCGGTGAACATGTGCCCCGAGTCGGAGACCAGCGCCAAGGACCCGCTCACCAGGCCTCCGACCAGCTCCACAACGGCGAAGACGGCCGTCACCCCCAGGACCACGAACAAGGATCGCGTGGTGGATCTCTGCCTTAATGAGTGCTCGGGGCCTTGCACGAGCCTACAAGGCAGCCTGGAGGATTTTAGCTGTTCCTCTGGTCGTGCTTCGGATAGGGTTAAGCAATACCCGGGGAATCATCCGAGGCCATGAGGTCCAAGGTGAGGTTCCTTCCGGATGGAGTGGAGGTCGAGGTGGGCAAGGGCGCCTCGATACTTGATGCCGCGAACCTGGCAGGGGTGGGCCTACAGTCCACCTGCGGCGGAAAGGGCACCTGCAAGAAGTGCGCCATCTCGGTCAAGGGCGATTGGACAGTGGAAATGGGAAAGGCCATCACGAAGAGACACCGGAGCAAGCGAGTCATGCGCCTCGCGTGCCAGACCTTCGTCGCAGGCAACGTCGATGTAACAGTCCCAGAAGGGTCGAGGCTCAAGCAGGGCAAGATCCTCGCATCGCACCAGACGTTCACCGGAGAATTGGATCCGATGGTGAGCTCGACGCTGGTCCACCTTCCGAGGCCGGGGCCGGTCGACAACCTGGCCGACATGGAGCGGATCTCGAGGGAACTCGCCCTGGACGCCGGTCAGCTGGTGATGCCGATCGATATCCTGCGCTCCCTTCCGGAGCGGCTGAGGGAGTTGAATTGGAAGGCGAACGTGGTGAGGACGGCGGCTGACCTCGGCGGCGGCGTGGTCGA